>JAJYMV010000047.1 GCA_021786705.1 bacterium | reverse complement strand
CGAACTCTGCGCCCAGCGCGCGACATCGTCGAGCTTTGCTAAGAGAAAGTGACCCGGGCCTACTTCCACGCTAAACCTCCGCGCTTCCAAACGTACGCGTATCCGATGCCGAGGACGACGATAAAAACCACCATCTCGAGGAGCCCGAAGAGTTTGAGGGCGTGCAGCTCGACGGCCCAGGGATAGAACGATGCGGCTTCGACATCGAAGACGACGAAGAGCATCGCAATTAAATAAAAGCGGACGGGGAAGCGCCCCGATACCGAAGATGTCGGTTCGACGCCGCATTCGTACGCTTCGAGTTTGAGAGGATTCGGCTTTCGTTGCGCGAGCAGCCCGGGAAGCACGGTAAAGAGCAAGGCTGCAGCGAGCGCGACTGCCAGAAAGATCGCGACCGGTAGGTACGGATTCATTGCAAACCGATGTTTTTGGCGAGCCCCCCAGGGAACCCTGGCGAATGGCGGCGTATCGTCGTAAATATGCAGCGCACGCTCGTCATCGCCTTACTCGTTCTCACCGCGATCGGCAGCAGTTGCTCGCCGCCGCCAAATGTCGTAGGCGTCCAATCGTACGGGACCGTCGTCGGCCGCGTGCTCGACGCGACCACCAACCGACCGATCCCCGAGGCGCTCGTCTCGGTCGGCTCGCTCTACACTGCGACCGCCGATAAAGAGGGAGCCTTCGTGCTCACCGGCGTGCCGATCGGCAACCAAGTCGTGCAGGTGCACGCGCCGGGCTACACCTACGTCTCGAAGCGCGTCTTCGTGTTGCAGAACAAGACGGCGAACGCTCGCTATCTCCGCTTGGTGCCGGCTGCGCTTCCGGCGGGAGAGGCAACCCTTCCTCCTCCTGGGACACCGAGCCCGAGCCCCGAGCCCTCCGCGAGCCCATCGCCGGGCGTTTCCGCGTCACCGGCGGCATCAGCATCGCCCGGCGCTTCGGCATCGCCGATCGCATCGGCAACACCGGCCCCCTAAAGGCCGCGAATCGCGGCCTCGATCGTGACCTCGACGGTGCCGCCGATAACCGGGTCGAGGCGAGTCACGGTCATTCCAAACGCTCGACGATCGATCGTCCCGGTCGCGCGATAGACCGGGTGCGCGGCATCGCCGCCGATGGTAACGTTCAGCCGTTCGTGCTGCGGCACTCCGTGAATCGTTAATACCCCATCCATCGTAAATGCTGCGTTTCCGTGCGCGACGATCGCCGTGCTGGCGAACGTCCACGTTGGAAATTTTTGCGCGTCGAAAAACTCGGGCCCTCGTAATGCGGCATCGCGATCCGTACTATCGGTATGGACCCCATTCGGATCGAGGGTAGCACGCACTTGTAGCGGCACCAGCGAGTTTGGCGAGAGCACCACACGCCCCGCAACGATCGGGATGCTCCCCGACACATGCGATACGAAGATGTGCTTCACGGTAAACGTCGCATTCGATCTCGTCGGGTCGATCGAACGCACCATCTTCCCGTCGGCGAGGGCGAGGTTACCGCAGAGCATCCACAAGGCTAGAGCGAGGAATGCTATCCTTCCGGTTCTCAATTGCATTACAGCGCTTTCGTAAACTGAAGATTAAAAGTATGTGAGGTGAACGGAACGTGTTGAATAACGTCTTCAACCGTGATGCGACTGCTCTCGTTCGGAGAATATCCAACCAGAAGAACGCCGTCGCGAAGAAATCCGCCGAGACCATCCTGCGTTCCCTCGTAACGTGCGAGCCCAAAGAGCCGTGGAGTAAGTTCGTAACGCGCTTGCGTGAAACCGCCGCTCGAGCTGCATCCCATCGCTATCCTCACGCCGCATTGTGAATCCCAACCGGTTTGAAGAACGGATTCGACGGCGAAGCGCCCCCACTGGCCGGAGGTGATGGCATATCCTATGCGATGGAACGTATCGAGCGCCCCTTGGAGGCTCGGGCGCGCGCCGGCATAGCGGTATCCCGTAAGCACGAACTTTCCAAACGCGTCTTGAACCACGACCATCGTATCGAGACCGATCGTCGCGAGGCCACTTTGCCGATCGTGACCTGGGCCCACAAATATCTGGCCGTTGAGCCCCTTTAGCGGGTCGCCGACGCTGAGACGGAGACCTATTTTCGGGTCGAAAAAGGTGAAGGGATTCCCCCCCACGCTCTGAGTGAAGAGCGCATAGCCTTGGTAACTTTCGCGAAAGGTCTCCGGATCGACCGGCAGCGGCAGCGTGAACGAGCCGGCCTGAACGTAGAGCGGAATGCGCGATTGCCACGGATTGACGCGATCGGTCACCCACGCATCGCGAATGAGCCCATGCTCGCCTCCATCGACGGCATACTGTTCGACGAAATACGACGCACGCGACCCGATCGCACCGGCGGTAAAAAGTTCAATCTCATCGACGATCGCCTTCGGCAACCCCGCACCATCGGGGCCGGCACCCTGTCGCTCGCTCGAATCCACCACATTCACTTTGATCGAGAGCGGAAATACCGCTCCTGGTTTCACGCCGGGAATGCGATAACCAAACGCAACAAAATCTGCACCGAACGCATTGAGCTCGGGAATGACGGAGTGGCATTTTTCACATGTGACGCCATATTCGCGTGCAAAAATAGGAATCGCCCGGGCCGACTGCGGGCAGAGCAGAGCGATCCCTAGCGCGGCGCCCAGTGCCAAAACTCGAATGCGAGCGATCCTAGAGCCCACCTTATTGTTAGCCACGCCTAAGTTTTATCATAGGCATTTCTAATTTGTCAACGAATACTCGCGTGGGGTATTCGCGGCATCCGAAAGCCCGCTCCACGGAGGGCTTAGCGTCGGGGATTCCCGCTGAGCCCCTTGTCGTTTGCGTGCGAACGCGTGATAGAGTGGGTGAAAGGAGCTCGGCATGAGCGTTCAACCTTGGGAGCCTCCGATCGCGCGGCTCTCCGGAGCCCTGGAACAGATCGCCGGTCGCCTCGAAGGGCTCGACCGCCGCGTAGACGGCCTCGATCGACGGCTCGATGGATTCGAGCAGCGAATGGAGCATCGTTTCGCGCAGATCGACGCGCGTTTCGCACAGATCGACACGCGTTTCGCACACGTTGACGCGAAGTTCACCTGGCTTATCGGTATCGTCATCGGCACCTGGATCACCACGATGCTTGCGATCCTGCTGCATCGATAGGCAACTCGGAGAACGCGCAAGCGCGGGCGACGAATTCTTGCGGCGATAGCGGGAAAGCGCTTGCTTCGTTCGGTAACCCGCATGGATGGGCGTTCGCTTTTCCCCCGTAGCGGTCGGCTTCTGCGTTGCCGGCCTCGCTCTCGTCACGGCCTGCGGCGGCGGAGGCGGCTCCGGCCCGGTTACGCCTATCGGCACTCCCCCAACCCCGGTTTCCAGCCCGACCTCTGGCCCGACCAGCACCAACGCCTCGGGCGTCGTGGTCAGCGACGCGAACGGCCAGCCGCTCGCCGGCGTGCGGGTCGTCCTGATGCCGTGGGGGCCGTGCGGAGCGACGCCCTCCCCTGCATCGATCGCTCCGGAGAATGACGGGTGCCCGACGCCGCTGCCTTCGCCACAATCGACGACCAACGCGAGCGGGCAATTCACCTTGAACGGCGCACCGGATGGCCACTACCTGCTCGTCATCGGGAATGACGCGACGAGCGATACCGACCCGGTGCAGGCGACCGTTCACGATAACGTCATGCTCACCGGCGGGAATCAATCGCTGCTCGCGCCGACGTTGCCGCCCGTGCCGACGATTACGCCGCCGACGTGGGAGCAGAACGGCGAGTATCGGTTGGCGACGTTAAACGCTACGACCGAAACGCCGTGCTTCGTCGATTGGCAGAACGAGCGCGCGGCGAACGGACTCGCAGCGGGAACGATCGACGAATGGCTGTTGGAGAACGTGCGCGCCGTGACGACGTACGAACAAAACCCAACCGGAACAGGGGCACCTTGGCCGGGGAATTCGTATGGCACCCTAACGACTGGCAACGATAACGTCGTAGGAGGCTCAAATTGCGCTAGCATGGTTGACCCAAGTTTCGCAACAGGGGTTAACTCATACGCAACTAACGCGCGCACGGAATGGTTCGCTGGACAATATCTGCCATACGTTTCGGGCTCGTCAGTAAGTGCAAGAGGGAATAGCGAATTCCCGATCGATCCGCGTGCATTCGCCGATCCGAATGTCGCCAACTGGCTGTAACGTCTACATCACTAGAAACAACTCCCCAAAACATTGTTACGTTTCGGGGAGTTATTTTTAGCGAAACAGAATTCATGGAATAGTTTCGTAAACGGACCAGGTGTTTGCTCCATTCACGAAATGACACGGTTTCCCAACCATATTGCGAACGATGGTTTCTAGCAATCCGTAAACGGTGCCCGAACCCGTACGAGTGAACGTTTGGCCGGAACCCGTCCCGCCACTAATTGTACCGATTGTAGAAGGGATAGCAAGATATCCGGTAGACGCATACGACCATAAATATACATAAGAAATCTCAGATCCGCTTCCGCCGCTATACGGGCTGCACGCGGTTGTATTGCTACCTGTACTCGGCCCCGGCAGCGTACATGAGCCGCCGATGAATTGACACGCATATTGTGCGACCTGCACGGGGACGCTTCCGCTTCCCGGCGCGGGAGAGGCCGAGGCGGAGGTAATCGAGACCGTGCAATTGCCGGAGTTTGCGCCAGGGCTAATTGGAAATGCCGCTTGAGCGCCTGTGGCACTTGCCGGATTCCAACTTCCGAATCCAATACCTAATGGAGCACAGTTATTTGGCGGAATCCCGTACGTCGGTGTCGTCGTACTCGTGCTTCCGGGAACGTAGGCAACGATCGGCGCAGACGACGCAGGTGTTCCATTCTGCAACACGCACCCCGTACTATCGACGCTCCAGCCTTGCCCTGCGAGCAACGATTGCACGCCCGCCGGCAGCCCCGTCATCGTAGCAGCGACATACGCGGTGGGATAGGTGCCGCTTTGAATCGCGACCGCTTTGCAGCCCGCCGTCATCGCATCGGCGATTTTTGCACCGAGTACTTGCGCGATCAGCGGTTCGCGCATCGGCAGCATCGCCAACGTCGATCCCGAGGTCGCTTCCACGATGCCGCCTGCGGGCCAGGTAAGAAACGCGCTGGAGCCCGCGGCGACGTTCACCGTAAATGCGACCGCAGGCTCGCCGTATCGATCGCTCACTGAACCCGTACACGTCAAGGCCGAGGCCGGCGCATTGTTATCCGCAATCAGGAAACCGTGCGTTGCGGTGCCGGTCGCACCGACGCCCGCCGTGTTGTTGTTGCTCGTAGTAAACGTGAGTGCGTTGCCGCAACTCGCGTGATTCCACGAAACCCCACTAAAGACGATCCCCGCAGGATCGTTATCGAACCTCTTGCTCGCAGCAATCGTGAGCGACTGCCCCCGAGCCAGCGAGCCCGCCGCCAAAGGCGCGCTTTGACTCGTTGCACTCCTGCTTCCCTGCGAGAGCGTCAACCAGCCCATCACCTGCATCGTCACGACGAGCGGATTTCCCCACGGGTCGGCGTGCTGAGCGAAGGCATCGACGAGCGGCACGCTGCAGAGCCCCGCACCGACGGGGCGCACCGGGAAATGCGCCGGTGCATCGTCCATCGCACCCGGCGCGGTGCTCGTCGCGACCGCATACGCGTACGGCGCATTCGGCGGCGCCGGCGAACTCTGTGCGTCGGCAGCGCTCTGCGGCCCCGAATAGGGCGGCACACTCGGAAACGCCACGACGGCAGCGCCGCCGTCGACGCACGCAAACCCCCGCATCGCCCCGCCCGTCGCCGCGAACCAGCGCCGATAGCCGAACTCCGCAATCGCGAACCATTCCTCCGGCGCGCTCGGCCAGTGAAAGAGCAGCGCATGCGGCGCGACCGTCGGTGGATTCGGCGTCATCGAGGGCTGCGGCGCCGCGACCGTCGCGTTCGGCGCTGCCGGGCACGGAATCGCGCGCGTTACCATCGCTCCGTTTCGCGCGATCTGCAACGCGATACCCACCGCACTCGGGCAAGGCGGCTCGGCCGCGATCGGCGCGAACTGCGGAGTGGAGGCCGCACCCGCGAGCGCCGGGTGCGCACTTCCGACGGCAGTTCCGTCGCGACGAAAAAACAACGCCAAGGGCGGCGCGCCGAGGTGCGCTTCGCGCAGCGAGGCATCGGCGACGAGCGGCAGTTCGCGCGCGAGCGTCGCCGCACCCGCAACGTTCGGGCGCCCGCGGTAGAGCACGATGCGAAAGCCCGGCATCGGATCCCCGTGCGCGTCGCGCCGCGGAAGCAGCAACAGCGTCGCGCCGTTTCCCGAAGCCCGCGCGAGCGAACGGGCGAGAGCGATCGCCGCATCGAGTTGCGCGGCGGCGTTCGCCGTCGCACCGGGTGCGCGCGCGAGCGTCGCGAGGCGAAGCCCGGCGAGCAACAAGAGCGAAACGATGCCCAACGCCGCCATCGTTTCGAGCAGCGAAAAACCGCGTTGCGAATCCATGCCCGGCGCTGTTCCCCGGTCGCCGTCGCCCAGGACACCGCGGTTTCGCCGCAATGGGCGCCGCTCTCCCGGAACCGCGGCCTCCGGCGGCGAATCTCGGCGCCATGTGGCTCGACCTCCTCGCCGCCTTCGGTGGTGTCGTCCTCGTTGCGCTCTCGCTCCGCGATATTTTCCTCGCGGTTATTCCGCGCGCATCGAACCGTACGTGGCGCGCGAGCGGAACGCTCTCGCGTGTGGGCTGGCCGCTCTGGAAACGCATCGCCGCGCGATTCAACGAACACGGGCGTCGCGACGAATTTCTCTCGCTTTTCGCGCCCTTCAATCTCTTCGTGCAGATCGGAATCTGGATTACCCTCCTCATCCTCGGTTTCGGCGGCATTTTTTATGCATTGCGCGACCATCTGCATCCGCACCCCAACGGGCCCGGTTCGATCTATTTTGCCGGCGTCACATTGCTAACCATCGGCTTCGGCGACATCGTTCCCGGGAATGGGCTTACCCGTTTGGTCGCGCTCATGACGGGCGCGACCGGCGTCACCATCATCGCGGTGCTCGCCTCCTTCCTGCTCACGATGCTCGCGGCGTTCAATCGGCGCGAGGAGTTCGTCGTGCGTTTGAGCGCGCGCGCCGGCGCCCCGCCGAGCGGGATCGGTCTGCTGATGTTTTGCGCGGAGACCAAATCACCGCAAGAGCTTGCGACGTTTTTGCGGGAGGCGGAATCGTGGTGCGTCAGCACCCTCGACCAAACGCTCGCCTATCCGCAGATCGCACTCTTCCGCTCCGCGCACGACAACCACTCATGGATGAGCTCGCTCGGTGCGGTGCTCGATGCCGCCGCGATCACGGTGACCGCCGTCGACGCGCCCTACGCACAAGCCGAGGCACGCGCGCTCCTTGGGGCGGCACGCCACCTGCTCAGCGATCTTGCAAATTACTATTTGTTGCCGCACGCGCCGGGAGAGCGCATCGACGAAACGCAGTTCGGGCTCGCCTGCGATCGGCTCGAATCGGCGGGATATACCGTGCGCGACCGGCACGAAGCGTACGCCGCGTTTTCGCGCATGCGTCATTTTTATAGCGGGCACCTCGAACAGATGGCGCGCTGGCTCGCGTCGGACGTTACGGTGTGGCTCGCGGAGCAATCGGCGAACGACCTCGCACATCCGATGCACGTTCGCTAAGCGCCGCCCGCAACGCATCGATCCCTTCGCCGGTGCGCGCGCTGAGAACGAACGCATCGGGGGTGATGCCGACATCATCGCGTGCGGCGTCGCCTTTGTTAAAAACCACCAAGCGCGGAGTCTCGTCGAGATGGAGATCGTGAAGGATCGCTTCGACGGCGGCGCGTTGTCGCGGCGTATCCGGATTCGAGGCATCGAGCACTTCCACCAACACGTCGGCTTCGTCGAGTTCCTCGAGCGTCGCACGAAACGCTTCGACGAGTTCGCTGGGAAGATCGGTGATAAAACCGACCGTGTCGCTGATACGCGCGAAGAGCCCCGGCGCGAGGTAGACGCGACGCGTCGTCGGATCGAGCGTGGCGAAGGGTCGATCGGCAACGAAGATGTCGCTGCGCGCCATCGCATTGAGCAGCGAGGATTTGCCGACGTTGGTATAACCCACGAGCGCGACGCGGAGTTCGCTGCCGGGCTCGCGGCGGCGCGTCGCCCGCCCGCGACGGACCTCACCCATGCGCTTCTCCAGCAAGAGAATGCGCGCGGCGATGCGGCGGCGGTCGACCTCCAACTTCGTTTCACCGGGGCCGCGGGTCCCAACCCCACCGCCCAGCCGCGAGAGATCGGCGCCGCCGCCGGCGAGTTTCGTCGAGCGGTAGCGTAATTGCGCCAGCTCCACTTGGAGTTTTCCTTCGTGCGAACGCGCGCGTTGCGCGAACACGTCGAGAATCAACATGGTGCGGTCGACGATCGGCAGCGAGAGCGCCTTCTCGATGTTCTTGCGCTGTCGCGGGCGAAGATCGTTGAACACCAACAGCAGGTTGCAATCGAGCGCGGCGGCCCGCCCCGGCAACTCCGCGAGTAGCCCCGAGCCGATCAGTGTCGCCGGATCGGGCGCGTCGCGTTTTTGCACGACGCGCTCGCAGATGGTGACGCCGACCGCACGCGCGAGCGCCTCAAATTCGGCCAACTCCGGTTCGAGCGGGCGCTGCGGGTCGCGCAGATCGACCGCTACGACGAGTGCGCGCTGCGGTTTGCTATCGGTTGCAGTCGTTGAATGAGCCACCGGAGTCCCTCAATAAAACGCGGGCTGGGATGAACGAGGATATCGTCGTTCGGGGGAATGAGAATTCGATCTCGCCGTACGGCGCGCAAGTCCCTCCACGGGGCTTTCGTCAGCACCGTTTCGATCTCGCTATCGCGCGTCGCGACGATCGCATCGGGGCGTAGAGCGAGCAATCGCTCCGGGCTGTACAAAGCGTAGGGTTGTGGAAGCTGCGTTACCGCGGGGCGCCCGCCGGCGAGCTCGATCATTCGCGCGATATAGCTCTGCGGCCCCACCGTCCAAATCGGTTCGACGCTCAACGCGACGAAGACACGAGGATGCGTGCGGAACGAGCGCGTGCGCGCGTGAAGCGCCGCGACCTTCGCCTTCAATCGTTCCGTCAGCCGGGCTGCGCGCTGCTCGACGCCCGCGGCCGCGCCGATGCGCGCGATATCGAGGTAAATATCTTCGTAACTTTCATCGGGAAGTAACACGACGTGCACTCCGAGCGCGCGTAACGGGGCGACGAGTTGTGCCTGCGAAGGCAAGCCGAAAACCAGATCGGCATGCAGCGCAACGATGCGCTCGTTATCGACGCTCTGATAATCACCGACCCGCGGTAAGCCCTTCGCGCACGGAATATCGCGCGAATACGCCGAGACCGCGACGAGTTGGCTCTGCAAGCCAAGGGCGCAGATATCCTCGGTCAGCGACGGGAGTAGCGAGACGATTCGGTGAGGCGCGAGCAAGCTCGCGACGATCGTGGCGGCGCGGAGGGCGTGAAACACAACGAGCGACCTTCGCAGTACCAGGAACCCTCGCCTGCGTGGTCCAATGAGCCCCGTCACGCCCGGGCGCGGGAAGCCGGTGAGAATCCGGCACGGTCGCGCCACTGTTAGCGGGGAGCCGCCATTCGTCACTATCGCCTCGGCGACGGGAAGACGAACGGCAAATCGGCGAGGATCCGCGGAGTCAGGATACCGGTCCCGGAGCGTTATGCATCACCACCTCGCGTTGAAAGGACCGGGTATGCACGCTTCTTTTCGTGCTGTTTTGCGCGCCGCGCTGTGCGCGCTTCTTCTCTCGTCTTCCGCCGCCGTTGCTCGAGCGGCCTCTCCAACCCCCAAACCCACGGCGACGCCGTTACGCACGATCGTGCGCGTCGTTACCGCCGATCGAGCGAACGAACCCCTCGCAGACGCCGTTCGAACGACGTACGTTATCACGCGAGTGCAGATCGCGAAACACGGCTGGACGAGCGTCGCGCAGGCACTCTCGTCGATTCCGGGTGCGTTCGTGACTCGCTACGGCCCCGGCGCCGGCGCCTCGCTTTCGATGCGCGGAGCGACCGCCGATGAAACGCTGGTCCTGCTCGACGGCACGCCCCTGCGCGGCATGCAATTGGGAGCACCCGATCTTTCGACCGTCTCGACCTCCGGCGTCGAACGCATTGAAGTTGTCGAAGGCGGCGGCTCGACGCTCTTTGGCTCGGGCGCTATCGGCGGCGTCATCAACATCATTACCGCGCCGCGCAGGCGTACCCGCGTCGATCTTCGCTCCGGTTCCTTCGGAACCAACGATCTCCGCATCGATCTGCCGTTTCTGAGCTTCGAACGCTACGTCGCGGCGAACGCCTATGCGCTTCCCGACGGGACGACGCGCGCCAATGCCGATGTCGAGCGCTCGACGTTCCGTAGCGATTTCACGCACCGATTCGGAGCCATCGGCACCCGCTTCAATCTCGGCATCACCTCGCAACATCTCGGCGTTCCGGGAAATTACGGCAACTATACGCCGACCTCACGACAAGATACCGTCGATAGCTACCTACATGGCCGCTTTGCTTATCGGCGCGCGCAGAGCGAGAGCATCGCGCAGGTCGCGGCCTCAACCGACACGCTCGCCTATACGTCGTGCATCGGGGCGGGCTGCCAAACGGTCTCGCGGTATGCCTCGACGAGCTTCAACCTTCGCAATATCGTTCACGCCGAGCACGCCGATCTGCTTTACGGAATCGATCTCTCGCGCGGCACCTCGCTGATCGATAATTCTCCGAGCGGCATTGCGGCGCCGAGCGTCTCGCAGAGCGCGCTCTACGCCCAAGAACGCTGGTTCTCCGGTAAGAACAACTCGTTCTACATCGGGCTTCGCGGAGAACGCGACGGCAGCGCGGGGAATTCGCTCTCGCCGGCGATCGGCGGACGCTTCGCTCTCGGCGGCGATACGATACTGCGCGCAAATCTCGCAACGGCATTTCGAGCGCCGACGATTTTCGAGCTCTACTATCCCTGTCCGGCTGCCTTTCCGTGTTCGAACCCGAACCTTCAGCCGGAGCGCGCGCGCGTTGCCGACCTCACGCTTTCGAACGACCGCGTGTTGGGCGGAACGGCACTCACGTTCTTCGATACTCGCGCCACGAACTTGATCGTCTACGCGCCGCCGCTCTTTATCCCCGAGAACGTCGATCAAGCTTCACTCCAGGGCCTCACGTTCACGGCGAAGACGCGCCGTCTCCACGGTATTGGCGTCGATGCATCGATCACCGATCTCTACCGCGCGCTCGATCTGACGACGAACTCCCGCATCTACGGGCGCGGGCCGGTGCTCGCATCGCGTATCACGCTCGATTACCTCTCCGCGCATCCGTCCGCACCGGGCCTGCACGGATGGGGTATTACCGCGAGCACCGCCGGGCTTCGAAACGATCCTGCGAACGAGATCTACTACGACGCGAACGGGAATCCTCAGCCCAATCCCCTCTTCGCGCAGGCAATCGGCTATACGAATCTCTCGGCGTACCTGCAATTCCGCCTCGCTCGCCATGCAACGATCACCCTGCGCGGCGAGAATCTCGGCAACGAACGGTACGCGCAAGTCTCGGGGTATCCAATGCCGGGCCGCAGTTTCTCGGTCGAATTTTCGACTAGGTAGCGGCCGAACGTGATCCTCCGACGGCTCATCCCACCGCTCGCCGCGATCCTCGCAGCGGGGGCGGGGCTTGCCGTCGGAGGGGACGCGCTGCCACTCGCTCAAATCGTTCACGCACTCGCCCATCCGCACGCACGCGATATCGCGCACACGATCCTCTGGCAACTCCGCATGCCGCGCGTCCTCTGTGCGGCACTCGTCGGCGCGGCGCTCGCACTCGCCGGCGCGCAACTTCAGGGAATGCTGCGCAACCCTCTCGTCGATCCCTATCTCATCGGCACGAGCGCCGGCGCCGCAGCGGCAATCGCAGTTGCGTTGGCATTCGGCGTCGCGCTCTCCCTGCTTCCTGCCCTCGGCTTCGTCGGCGGGCTCGCCGCCTCGCTGCTCGTCGCCGCGCTCGCCCGACGCGGAGGCGGAATCGATGCGACGCGGCTGATTCTCGCCGGCGTCGCTATTTCCGCACTGCTCGCCGCATCGGTCGCATTGCTCAGCGTTCTCGCACGCAGCATTTCATTTCAACTCACGCTTCAAGCGTGGCTCGTCGGCAGCCTCGCCGGACGAGGCTGGAACGACTTGCGCTTCGCGCTGCCATACGCCGTCGTCGGTGCACTCGTCGCCATCGGCAATATTCGTTCGCTCGACGCGTTACGCATCGGCGATCTTCGAGCACGCGGAATCGGTCTCGATATCGAGCGCGCGCAGTGGTCGATTCTCGGTTCGGCGACGCTGCTTACCGCCGCGGCCGTCTCGTTGGCGGGGATGGTTGGATTCGTCGGGCTCATCGTGCCGCATCTCGCTCGACGCATCGTTGGTAGCGATGCACGGGCCCTTTTGCCCGCGAGTGCATTTCTCGGCGCCGCTATGGCGGTCGCGGCCGATGCGATCGCACGCTCGGTCATCGCGCCACGCGAACTTCCCTTAGGGATCGTGCTGGCCTTCGCGGGAATCCCCATCTTCATCATCATCTATCTCCGGCGGGAGCACCGCCGATGATTCGCGCGCGAGGGCTCGCTCTCGAACGCGGAGGCCGACGCGTTCTCGACGAGATCGATTTCGAACTTCGCCCCGGAGAATTCGTCGCCGTGCTCGGCCCGAACGGCGTTGGGAAAACGACGCTGCTCCGCGCCTGCGCGGGCTTTGAAGTGCCCGCAGAGGGAACGATCGAACTCGACGGCAAGGCGGTTCATCGCCTTCCCGTCGCGCGTCGTGCTCGCCACATTGCCATGCTCGCCTCGGACGAACTGCTCGCCGACGAGCTACGGGTGCGTGACGTCGTTGCAATCGGTCGTTTTCCTCACCGGCCGTGGTGGAAATTCTCCGCCGATGAAGAGGACGAGCGTGCGATCGCCGCGGCGATCGCCGCGACCCATATCGAGGAGTACGTCGACCGCGTCTTCACGCACTTGAGCAGCGGCGAGCAGCAACGCGTTTGGATCGCCATGGCGCTCGCGCAGGGAGCTCCGCTCCTACTCCTCGACGAACCGACGACGCACCTCGACGTTCGCGTCGCGCACAACGTGCTGGAACTGCTGCGCGAACGCACGAAGAACGGTACGAGCGTCCTCTGCGTCCTCCACGACATCAACGAAGCTGCGTCGGTCGCCGACCGCGTTCTACTATTGGGATGCGGCCGCATGCTCGCACTCGCTCCGCCCGATGAGGTCTTGGCGAGCTCCCTTCTCGATGAAGCCTACGGCATCGCGATGCATCGAGCGCGCACTGACGACGGGCGCACCATCGTCGTTCCGGCGCATTAGTTTCGGTCGTCACCCAGAGGACAGGAATCCGGCGTGCCGGCTTACGCAAGCTCATGGTCGTGAACGCGAACCCGCACCGCAAGAATAGCGACGTCGTCCCGGAGCCGCCCGCCGGATCGCTCGCGAATGGCGGCGACGATGCGATCGGCGAGTTGCTGCGGTTCCTCCGGGGCGTGCGCGATAATCTCCATCGCGCCCTCTTCGCCGAGCAGCTCCCCGGCGGCGTTCCGCGCCTCGGTTAAACCGTCGGTCGATAATACCAGCGAATCGCCGTCGTCGAAGACGACCGTTTTGGTATCGTAGGGCTCCACCATAACTCCAAGGACCGGGCCGGTAACGCTCAATTGCCGCACGTCGTGCCCGTGTCGAACGAACGCCGAATCGTGCCCGGCGCTGGCATAGGTGAGCTCGCCTTTCGCGGTATCGAGAATCCCGACGAACATTGAAACGAAGAGATACGGGTTTTCGACGGTGTGTCCGAATGCGATATTAAACTCGCTTAAAATTTGTGCCGGGTCGCGACGACGTAATGCAATTCCGCGAACGGTGAATTTCACAAATGCGGTGATCACCGCCGCATCGACTCCTTTACCGCTGACATCGGCAATGAGCAAGAGCGCGAGATCGTTGGAGAGACGATAGACGTCGAAAAGATCTCCCCCGACGGCCGCATGCGCATCGGCAGACTGGTACGCACTCCCCAACTCGCAGTTTGGGAGCGGCACGTGGCGGCTGACGAACGCCCGCTGCAAAATTGCCGTAACGGTCCGTTCGTCGGCGAGTTGCCGGTAGAGACGCGCGCTGTACAAGTTGATACCGAGGGCAAAAACACCGAAGCCCAACAGCCACAACGAGCGCAAATAGATCGCCGAATCGATCGTCGACTTCAGCCTGGCATCGAGAACGTCGTCTCGATGGGCCAAGCTCAGCGCGATGCTTCGTTCGTAATTCCCCTCGACCGACGAAAGAATGCGGATCGACTCAGCGATCTCGTCGGTGTGAACGAGCGTACCGGCAAACATCGGTTCCGCAATTTGCTTGCGCAGCACGCGGTCGACACTTTCGTAGAGGCGCAGGGCGGCGGCCGCGTCGGGCAGGTGTTCCGAGGCGACGATCGCCCCGACCTGTAGCAATTGTTTTTTGCGTAGCGTCACCGCGCTGTGGTAGCTCCGGCGGGCCGCGGTACTCGGCGCGCCTCCCTCCACCTGAAGCGCTCCCACGATATCGACGCGCGCTAGCGCGATGCGGCTCACCAACAATGCGGCGTCCGTAACCGCATGCTCTCGCGCGAGGATGCTCGCGATACGCGTTCTCGTTACGGTCGCAACGCGCAATGAGAAAAAGATCGCCGCCGCGATGAAGAGCGACGAAGCGATCGTTCCCACGAATCGGATGGTAGGTTTCGTAGAGAGCCCCTCCGAAGAGCGTCGCAAGCCATGGAAAAATCAGCGATCGAAAGCGTTTTCAAGTCCTACGACGTCCGGGGGGTCTTTCCATCCGAGATTAACGTCGAGTTAGCCTATAAAATCGGGCGCTGCTTCGTCCCCCTCCTTGGAGCCAAGCGCATCGTCGTCGGGCGCGATATGCGCCCGAGCGGAGAAGAACTCTTCTCTGCCCTCGCGCGGGGGGCGACCGAGGCCGGTGCCGACGTCGTCTCGATCGGGCTCGTTTCGACCGACGCGCTTTATTTTGCGGTCGGCAAATACGGCTTCGACGGCGGCGTGATGATCACCGCATCGCATAACCCGGCGAAGTACAACGGAATGAAGTTCACGCGCTCGGAAGCGCAGGCGATATCCTTCGACGGCGGTCTCCGCGAGATTCGCGATCGCATCCTCGCCGACGATCTGCCGCCCAAGGCGGAGAAGCCGGGCAGCATCTCCGAACGTTTCGTTCTCGACGAATTTGCCGAACATGCGCTGAGCTTTATCGACCGTACGAAAGTGAAGCCGTTCAAAATTGCGATCGACGCCGGCAATGGGATGGCCGGAGCGACGGTCCCGCACGTCTTCAAACACCTTCCCTGTACCGTCGTGCCGTTGTTTTTCGAACTCGACGGCAACTTTCCCAATCACCCCGCCAGCCCGATCGAGCCGGAGAACATGGTCGATCTTCAGGCGGCGGTGCGAAAACACGGCTGCGACCTCGGCGTCGCGTTCGACGGCGATGCCGACCGCATGTTCCTCGTCGACGAACGTGGGGAACTAATCGACGGAAGCACCGTCACTGCACTCGTTGCCATCAGCACGCTCAAACGTTATCCCGGCGCGAAAATACTCTACAATCTTATTTGCAGCCGCAGCGTTCCCGAGCAGATTCTCTCGCATGGCGGCATCCCGATCCGCTCGCAGGTCGGCCATTCGATCATTAAAAAGATCATGCGCGACGACGACGTGGTTTTCGGCGGAGAACACAGCGGGCATTTTTATTTTCGCGACAACTGGTACGCCGATTCCGGAATGATCGCGCTCATGTCGTGCCTGGAGCTCTTCAGCGAAAGCCCGGTCGCAGCGAGCGCGACGATCGCGCCGATCGATACCCGTTCGCGCTCGGGAGAGATCAACACGCACGTCGACGATACTCAAGCAACCTTGCAACGCCTCGCGAAAGCTTATCCCGACGCCGAAATCGAC
>JAJYMV010000038.1 GCA_021786705.1 bacterium | reverse complement strand
GCGGTCGTCTTCGGCCCCGACGGCCCGTTACAGACGTTGCGCTGGTCGAACGAAGTCGTCCGCCACAAAATGCTCGATCTCCTCGGCGATCTCGCGTTGGTCGGCGCGCGGCCGCAGTGCGAGATCATCGCCGTAAAGAGCGGGCACGCCCTGCATGCTCGCATGTCGTCGCGCCTGCGCGAACGCTTGCTCTCCAAGCCGCTTTCGGAGGTTCCTACATCGTGACAAACGGTATGGATATTCGGCAGATCCTCGAGATTCTGCCGCACCGCTTCCCACTGCTCTTAATCGATCGAATTCTCGAACTCGAACCGATGGTGCGCGCTCGCGGCTATAAGAACGTCACCTATAACGAGCCGGTCTTTACCGGACACTTTCCGAGCAACCCGCTCCTGCCCGGCGTCTATATGCTCGAAGCGATGGCGCAACTCGGTGGGTGCGTGGTGATGGAGCCCGGCGAATTCGCGCGTAAGACGCCGTATCTCGCGGGGATCGACCATGCGAAATTTCGTCGTCCGGTCATTCCCGGAGACCGGCTGATGATGGAAGTTCGGCTCACCCGCCACCGCCGCAACATCGGCTGGGTCGAGGCCGAAGCGAGCGTCGACGGCGAATACGTCTGCTCGGCGGAATTGATGTTCTCCATCGCTCCCGATCCGCGCGTCTACGGTGCCGAAGCATCGGTGCTCACGGCGTAACGAGCGATGATTCATCCTACCGCGATCGTTCATCCCGAAGCGCGCGTCGGCCGGAGCGCGGAGATCGGCCCCTATTGCGTGGTCGGCAAGAACGTCACCATCGGCGAACGCACGCTGCTGCAAGCGCACGTCGTCATTAACGGCTGGACGACGATCGGCGACGATTGCACGATCTATCCGTTTACCACCATCGGTGCCGCTTCGCAAGATCGGAAATACCACGGCGAGCGTGCCTACACGCGTATCGGGCATCGCACCACCATTCGCGAATACGTCAGCATTCAGCGCGCCACCGGAAACGACGAAGTCACCGCGGTCGGCGACGACTGCCTGCTGCTGGCGTACGTTCACATCGCGCATAATTGCATGGTCGGCAATCACGTCACCATGAGCAATCTCGCGCAGCTCGCGGGGCACGTCGTCGTGCGCGACCACGTGACGATCGGCGGCATGGCCGGCGTTCACCAATTCACGCGGATCGGCGACTACGCGATGCTCGGCGGTGCGAGCAAAGTAACCAAAGACGTTCCGCCGTTCTTGCTCGTCGAAGGCAACCCGGCGGAGGTCTATGGCCTCAACAGCGTCGGCTTGCGCCGCGCGCAATTTTCGGTGGAAGATCGCAACGAGCTGCGTGCCTTCCACGACTTGCTCTACAAGGCGAATCTCAACGTTTCGCAAGCCGTCGAAAAGATGAAAGAGCGCGTCTCCACCGACGCGGGCCGCACGTTCGTCGCCTTCCTGGAGGAGCCGCCAAACGATTCGAGCCGCGGTATCCTCAAGTAAGAGCGGCCCATGAATGCGCCGCGACGGATCTTTTTCTCGACCGGCGAACCTTCCGGTGAATTAGCGGCGCTCGCCTTAGGTGAGGCGATGCGCGAGCAAGATTCCGCGCTGCGTTTTTCGGGAATCGGCGCCGCCGGTATGCGCGCCGCCGGGTGGGAGCTCTATGCCGACCACACCGGTTGGGCGAGCCTCGGCCCCCTCGCTGCGATACCGCGCATTCCGAAATTGCTCAACGAGATGTGGAAATGCGCGCGCGATCTCGCCGCCGCGCCGCCCGATCTCGTCGTGCTCGTCGATTTCGGCGCCTTCAACGTTCGGTTGGCAAAAGAATTGCGAGATAAATATCGCTATGTCGGCCCGATTCTCTATCTCTTTCCGCCCGGTGCGTGGCTCGACGATCCCGGCCCCGCGCGTGCGGTTGCAGCGCGCGCATTTGCGCTGACGGGATTCGCGCATCAGGCGGAGTTCTATCGCTCGCTGCACTTGCCCATCGCTTTCTTCGGCCACCCGCTCGCGCCGCGCATCGCATCGCGCGCCCCGCGCCCGGCACCGCCGAGCGAGGGCGGCAGCATCGCCTTGTTGCCGGGAAGCCGCCGGGACGAGATCGCGCGGATCGCGCCGCGGCTGCGCGAAGCGCTCGCCTTGCTGCGGAGAACGCGCCCACAATTGCGCGCGCGCGTCGGCGCCGCCGATGCACGGGCGCGCGCCTTATTGGAGCGGCTCTTCAACGGCGTCGCGCAGATCGAGATCTGCGATGGGCTGCAAGCTGCCGTACGCGATGTCGATGCGGCGTGGGTTGCTTCGGGAACCGCAGTGTTGGAGACGACGTTGAGCAACGTGCCGACAGTCGCGCTCTACGCCATTACGCCGCTCCTCGCGCGACACGCGCGCAGCCTCATGCGTCGCCCCTACATCACCTTGCCGAACCTCATTCTCGACCGCGAGGCGATTCCGGAGCTGCTGCAAGAGCGGGCGACGCCGGAGGCGCTCGCCGACGCAATGGAACGCATCCTCCGCGCGCCCGATACCTGGTATCGCTCGGTCGAAGGCCTGCGCGATACACTCGGCCCCGCCGACGCGCTGGCGAATTGCGCAGGCTACGCACTCTCGACGGCGCGAGAACGCTGATGCGCATCTATCACACCTCCGACATGCACGATCGCCACGGTTTCGCGGCGCGTTTGGAGGCGTTGCGCGAACGCGCGCCCGGCCTGCTCGTGGATTGTGGCGATTCGCTGCGCGGAAGCCAGACGGTCTTTCACCGCAACGAGCCGATCGTCGCCGAGATCGACGCGGCGAAATACGATCTGCAAGCGATGGGCAATCGGGAATTTCACTATCTCTTTGGGGCGGTGCGCGCGCGCGCGGCGATGATGAAGCACCCGTTGCTCTGCAGCAACCTCGTCGACACGAAGGGGCGCGCGCTTCCCTTTCATAGCGACTACATTCTCGCGCTGGAGGTGCCGACGCAC
>JAJYMV010000041.1 GCA_021786705.1 bacterium | reverse complement strand
GCAACCACATCGCGCGGTGATGCAGAGCGAATTTCAAGCCGGGTGGCTGCAAGGAGCGAACGAAACCGCGCCGCGCCCGGCCGCCCCGGAGAACACCACGATTGCGCTCCATCAGCTGCTTCAACTTGGCGCGCACGCGATCGTCAACTTCCCGGTTCAGGACACCATGAACCCCGCCGGTTGGGAGGCGCCGTGGGCGAACGCCCTCTATGCGTGGGACGCTGCGCTCGCTCTCGACGGAGCGCACCAAGCGCGCTATGCGCCGACGGCGGAGTTCGGCGCGCTCGTGCGGCGAGCGGGCGCGCGCTGGCTCGCGCGTCTCCATCCCGATGCAAACGTCGCGGTCGCGTGGCCGGTCAGTGCCTATCCCTCGCGCGCGGTCGATAACGCACGGATCGCTGCGTTTGCGGCGGCGACGATTCGCGCCTTCATGCGGTGCCGCGCGATGGCGCTGACCTGTCGTGCCGTCGATCTGCGTTTCGCCGCGCCGGGAACCCTCGCGCGGTATCGCGCGCTCGTCCTTCCTCGCGTCGCCGACGAAGCGGGCATGCTCCCTGCGATCCGCGCGCGGCTCGAGCGCTACCGCAGCCACGGTGCGGTTCTCGCATCGCCGCGTGCGGCGCTCGCGCGCGGCATCGCACCGACCAACGGTGCGATCGAAGATGCGACGCTCCTCGTGAGCCCTCATAGGCGCTCCGCATTGCTCGATCTCTTTAATCTCGCGACGACGCCGCGACGCATACCGGCGAGCGCGATTCGTCTCGGTTCCGCGTCGGTCGATATCCCCGCAACGACGCTCGCTCCCGGAGCCGCCTGCGACTGGCGCATCGATCGCAGCGACGCGTCGACGGCACGCATTGCATGGATGCGCTGCACGCCTCCCGTATCGCCTGCGGCGCCGATGAACGCCGACGACGATCTCCAAGCGCTCGTCGCGGCGATACGATCGGACGGAACGCCGACCTACGAGCTCGAAAATCGGCGCCTGCGATTGATCGTCAGCGCCGACGCGGGTGCGCGTTCGTTCGTGCTCGAGGATCGTCGAACGCATCGCAATCTTGCGACGAGCATCGGCCTCTTTCGCGACGACATCGCGACGCCGCCGCGCCCGTCGGCGCGCGATTATATCGCCGCATTCACGCATCCGTTTGCAGCCGGCACCTTCAATCGGCCCTATCGCTGCATCGACCGAAGCAGTGCGACGGCAGAAGTGCTGCGTTGCCGCTACGTCGCACCGGATCTCGCGAAGCAGCCGATCGTTTTCACGAAGACGTTTGTTCTCGATCCGCGAGATGGACTGCTGCGCGTCCTGCTCCAATGCTCGGTAACCTGTCGTTCGATCGATGCGTTCGCCGCCTCGGGCAACCAACGCGTGCGCGTCTTCGGCGGCCGCCTTCGCAAGGCGACGAGCCCGCCGGGGAGCCGGCTCGTCGTACTGCAGTACCGAGGGCATGCCGAGATCGATATCGCCCTTCCAGGAGCGCCGTAGCGCGGCGCGAACCAAGGGCCCTGCCGATTCACGCGGGGAAGTGGCGGAATGGCAGACGCAGCCGCCTCAAAAGCGGCCGAGGCAACTCATGTGGGTTCGAGTCCCACCTTCCCCACCATCGCTCTCCGAACGCCTACCTGCCGGAACGCCGCGCGCGTGCGTGGAAGGTAGAGCGTCCATGATCTTGCGCGCACCCCGCTTCGAACCCCGCTCCCTTCGCGGCGACATCTCGCTGCCAGGTGATAAATCGATCTCGCATCGCGCGCTCATCATGTCCTCGGGATCCGCGGCGCCGACGCGCATCAGCCACCTCAATTCCGGGCGCGACGTCCGCGCAACCGCCGAGGCGCTTCGAGCGCTCGGCGTCGATCTTGCGGCCGACGGCGATACGCTCGTCGTGCGCGGGGGCGCATTGCACGACCCCGTCGCTGCGATCGATGCGATGAATTCGGGCTCGACCGTGCGCATGATGCTCGGCCTCTGTACGGGCGCGGGGCTCCGCGCGCAATTCATCGGCGATGCCTCGCTCTCGCGTCGCCCGATGGAGCCGGTCGCCGCACACCTGCGGGCGCTCGGCGCGCGCATTCACACCACCGAAGGCACGCTGCCGATCGCCATCGACGGGGCATCGGAGGATCGCTCCGCGCACCTGATTCTCGTTCATCCCTCGGCACAGATAAAATCGGCGCTGCTCTTCGCCGCGCTCTTCTCCGGCCGAGCGCTCAAGATTTCCGGGGATCGCGAAACGCGCGATCACACCGAGCGGCTGCTCGCATCGATGGGTGCCGGCATACGTTGGGACGGGCGCGAGATCGATTTCTATCGCCCCACCGTGCGCGGGGGCGGTGAGATCGTCGTACCCGGTGATTTTTCGGCGGCGGCATTTTTCGTCGTCGGTGCGACGCTCGCACCGGGAAGTGCGATAACGATTCGCGACGTCGATCTCAATCCGACGCGTACGGGGCTCCTCGACGTGCTCGATGCAATGGGTGCCCGCATCGAACGCCGGAACCTTCGCGAATGGAGCGGCGAACCGGTCGGCGATCTCGTTGTGGAACACGCAGCGCTGCACGCGACGAGCGTCGACGCGCAGAGCGCGCTCCGAGCGATCGATGAACTACCGCTCCTCGCAATTGCGGCGGCGTTTGCGAGCGGTCGCAGCACGATCTCCGGCGTTCGCGACCTCCGCAGCAAAGAATCCGATCGGCTCGCAGCGATCCATCGCTTGCTGGCCGCGGTCGGCGCGAGCGCCGAAGATCTCCCCAACGGTATCGCGATCGACGGCGGGTCACCCGCACCCTCGGGGATCGCCGTCGACACGCACGACGATCACCGCATCCAAATGGCCGCGGCGATGCTGGGTTGCGCGGGGGGCCCGGTGGAGATCGATTCCATCGATGCCGTCGATGTAAGTTTTCCCGACTTTTTCGAACGACTCGAACGGGCAAGCGTATTATGATGGAGATC
>JAJYMV010000028.1 GCA_021786705.1 bacterium | reverse complement strand
CGGTGCTGTTGTCTTTTCTGACGGGTTTTTCGGATCGCTTCTCCGTCTGTAAAAGCGGAACCAAACAGCTCTGTGCTGCGGTTCTTTGCCTCGATACCCGCTCGGGCCGAGCGATCTCCATCAAGCGCATCTTCCAACGAGGCATTCCATGAACGGCGAAACCATCCAACCCTTTACCCCGGCCACACTCAAAGTTTCGGCGAAGAGTAACCCCAACGCCGTCGCCGGCGCGATCGCCGCGGCGCTGCGCCAACGCGAGGGCGTCGAGGTGCAAGCCGTCGGCGCGGCCGCAGTGAACCAAGCCGTGAAAGCGCTTGCGATCGCTCGCGCGTACCTCAAGAACGAGGCGCTCGATTTAGTCGGGACCCCGTCCTTTATCTCGGTGCCGATCGGCGACGAAGAACGGACCGGTATATCGATCGCCGTCGAACGCCGTACGATACACGGCGGAGCTGCGATTGAGTGATCGTCGACTTCCACTCTCACACTCTTTGTAGCGACGGAAGCCTCGAGCCGCAAGCACTCGCCGATATGATGGCGGAGCGCGGCGTGGAGGCCTACTCTATTACCGACCACGACACCCTCGCCGCATACGGACGCTTTACGCCGCATGCGGGAGCGCGCGTGATCGAGGGCACGGAGATCAACACGTACTATCGCAACTCCGAGGTGCACGTGCTCGGCTACGGATTGCGAATCGACGACCCGGCCTTTGCGGCGTTTCTCGCCGAAAACCGGGAGCATCGGCTCACGCGCGCGCAGCGTATGGTGGAGCAACTCCGCGCGGGCGGCTACGCTATTACGATGGCCGACGTCGAACGGCACGCGCAGGGATCGAAGGTGCTCGGGCGTCCGCACGTCGCGCGCGCGCTGGTTGCAAACGGACTTTCGAGCGATATCGAGGCCGCCTTCCGCGGCTTACTGCGCCGCGGTCGCCCTGGCTTCGTTCCATCGACGTTCGTGACGCCGCAGCGCGCGAGCGCCGCGATTCGCGCGGCGGGCGGCCTCGCGGTGCTCGCCCATCCCGGCCGGGTCGCCGATGCGGCGATCGTCGACGAACTTTGCAGCGCCGGTGAATTCGACGGCATCGAGATCTACTATCCGCTTCACGACGCAGACGACGTCGCGCGTTTCGAAGCGAAGGCCCGGGAATACGGTCTCTTTGCGACCGCCGGGGCGGATTTCCACGATATTCGGTATCACGCGCGCGGCGTCGGCATGGAGGTGGACGCCGCGGCGCTCGCCCCGTTCCTCGAGCGTGTAACCGCGGGCTAACGGCCGCGTTCGACGATCTCGGCGCGCAGCGCGACGATGCCGTCGCGGGCGCGAGCCTCGAGGCGTTCGAGCGCGACGCGCTGCCGCGCGACGAGCAACTCGTCGCGGAGGTAGCGGTGGTTGACGCGGACGTTATAGGCCGCGGCGGCGAGCCCGGCGGCGGCGAATTCCCCGGCGCAGCCGACATCGCTGAGCAGGTGGGGGTTGGGGTGTTCGAGCAGCAGGCGGGCCTCGTCGAGCGTCCGCATCGCCAGCTCGGCGGCGCGCAGCGGCTCGGCGGCGGCATGGGCGAGGGCGCGCTGGAGGCGCTCGCTGCGCTCCCGCGCTTGGTCGGGGCTGCCCTTCGGGAGCGCCATCGCGGCGACGACCTCACCGTAGGCCTCCTCGTCGCGGAGGCGGGCCTCAGAGAGCGCGGCCCGGAGCCGCTCGGCGTTCTCGATTCGTTCGGCGAACCAGTCGCGCCAGGGGGCAAAGGCCTTGCTCTCCACGCAGATGCGGGCGACCATGGCGACCAGGGCTGCGCCCTGGGCGGCCACGAGGCAGGCGGCACTTCCACCCCCCGGAGTGGGGGCGCTGGAAGCAAGTTGGTTTAAGTAGTCGTCGAGCGTTTTCACAGGGCCTAGAGTTATTCGGTTACGAAACCATCGTCCTCGTCTCAACAAGGAGAAAATTCGTGTCATCAACGGTTACCCTCGCGGGGGATGTCAAAGATCGAGCGCTTGCCGAGCAAGGCCGCTCCCGCATTGCCTGGGCCGGAGCCTATATGCCGGTCCTCGCCCAGATTCGCGAGCGCTTCGAGGCGAAGAAGCCGCTGAAGGGCGTCCGCATCGGCGCGTGCCTGCACGTCACCACCGAGACCGCCAACCTCATGCTCGCCTTGCAGGCGGGCGGCGCGGAGATCGCACTCTGCGCGAGCAACCCGCTCTCGACGCAAGATGACGTCGCCGCGGCGCTCTGCGAGTACGGCATCCCGACCTACGCCATCAAGGGCGAAGACAACAGCACCTATTATTCGCACATCGAATCGGTGATCGCGACGAAGCCGCAGATGTCGATGGACGACGGCTGCGATTTAGTGACGACGATCTACACGAAGCACCACCATCTGCTCGAAGAGATGATCGGCGGCTGCGAAGAGACGACGACCGGCGTGATTCGCCTGAAGGCGATGCAGAAGGACGGCGTGCTGCCGTACCCGGTGATCGCGGTGAATAACGCGCTGACCAAGCACATGTTCGACAATCGTTACGGCACCGGGCAATCGACGCTCGACGGCATCATCCGCGCGACCAACGTGTTGCTTGCGGGGCGCACGCTCGTCGTCGTCGGCTACGGTTGGTGCGGGCGCGGCGTCGCATCGCGTGCGGCCGGCATGGGCGCGCACGTCGTGGTGACCGAAGTCGATCCGCGCAAGGCGATCGAAGCGGTGATGGACGGCTATCGCGTGATGCCGATGGCGGAAGCGGCGAAAATCGGCGACGTCTTCGTGACGGTGACCGGCAACTACCACGTGATCTCCGAAGCGCACTTTAAGGTGATGAAGGACGGCGCGATCGTCTGTAATTCGGGGCACTTCAACGACGAGCTCGATCTCGATGGCATCAAAGGCCTGAGCAAATCGATGCACGTTCCGCGTACGTTCGTCGAACAGTACGAAATGCACGACGGGCGCAAGATCTGCATTCTTGCCGACG
>JAJYMV010000023.1 GCA_021786705.1 bacterium | reverse complement strand
AGCGCTCCAGGCGATCGTTCATGCTGTGCTGACCGCCAACCAACAGATCGGCGAGATCAGCTCGGTCGCGCGCGCGATGAGTTCGAATTCCTATCAGGTGATTCGCTCGATCGAAGAGATTACGAAGTCGGTTGCGCTCAATATGCAAGCGACCGGCTCGATGCAGAGCCAATCCGACGACGTGAATAAGGCGTTCTCCGATATCGCGTCGATATCGGCCCAGAACGCATCCTCGGTAGAGGTACTGACCTACGTAAACAAAGAGGTTACCGATAGCGCACAACGGATCCTGACGTCGCTCGACGGGATGACCGCCGGGATGAAACAGATGGACGAACGGCTGAACCATTTCAAAGTGAGCGACTCAACGACGGAGGGAATCGGCGAATGAAAATGACGTTACGCGTCAGATTGCTCGGCACGATCATCGGTGCCGTGGTGCTATTTTTCCTAGTGAGCGTCATTGCGACGCGAGTCGTGCTGCAGCGCGACCTTTTCAATCTCGGAAAGAGCGAAGTGACCAATGGCGCCGGAGCGTTCGGCGGTTACTGGAGTTCGCATCGCGACCTCATTAAGGTCCTCGTATCGCAGGATGCGGCTTCCAGCGCGCTCTTGAAAGCGGTGCAAGCGCACGACACGGCGCAGTTGCAGGATCAGCTCGCGAATATCGCTCGCACCTCGAATCTCTCGTTCCTCACCGTCGTCGACGCAAACGGAAAGGTGCTCGCGCGCGCCAACGGCATGCAGCCGGGCTCCCTCGCGAAGGAATCGATCGTCGCGCGCGCGCTGACCGGTGAGACGGTGAGCACTGCTGCGATCCTCACCGCGAAGGAACTCGCCGCCGAAGGGCTCGCGCTCCAAGCGCAGATGACGATTACCAATTCCTCGGGTGCGAACGTCGGCAGTTCGACCGACGGCCTCGCACTGGTCGCCGCCGCTCCGATGAGCGACTCCGCGGACCGCACGATCGGCGCCGTCTACGGCGGCGTGCTGCTGAACCACGCCTACGACATCGTCGATCAGAGCACGAAAGCGCTCGGCGGCAAGACGGCGATCCTGCAAGGCGACGTCATTATCTCCAGCAACATCAAGGCGAAGGACGGTACGCGCGAGGTCGACCGCGAGGTGGACAAGGCGAAATCGGTCGTCGAAAACGGCACGCCGTATACCGGGACCGAGCGGATCGGCCCGATTACCTACATCGCACATATCGATCCCATTCTCAACGACCAGAGTAAAGTGATCGGCGCACTCTGGTACGGTATCCCGCGCGCGCAGATTACCGGCATCATCGCGCATACGACCAACACGTTGCTCTTCTGGGGTCTGCTCGCGATGATCCTCGCGCTCTTCCTCGCGATTCCCATCGTCGAACGGCTCTCGAAGCATCTCGCGACGCGCAGCAAACAGGTGCGCAGCGCGGCGAAGGAGCTCGGCGTCGTGATCGTCGGCAGCGAAGTATCGGGCGACCACGTCGCGCAGACGAAATCGACGATCGAAAAGAGCGGCGCGATTATCGCCGAGCTGGCGAAGGCCGGCGATGCGACCGGCAAGATCGCGCAACTCAAGAGCCTCAACGACGAAGCGCTCGGCGACGTGATCGTGATCGACACGCTTTCGCAAGAGATGAGCTCGCGTATGAAGCAGGCCGTCGACCGCGTTTCGGAGTTGAACGAGGTTGCCGGAGGGCTCAACGAACTCGTCACGGGTGAGCAGAGCTAATGCGCCGCGCCGTACGTCCCGCGACGTGTCCGCCGGCTCTTTTCCGCCGGATGCATCGTTGCTCATCGGTCACAACGCTACGGCGTTGCTCCCTCTTCGCGCCTCGCCCCGACGAAAAATCGTTCGTCGGATCGTCTCGCGCGACGTACGGCGCGGCGCATTAGGCGGAATCGCTATGGCCGATATCGTCCTCTTCTTTGCAAGTAATGCCGACACGATGATCGCCACCAAAGCGCTCAAGGATGCCGGTGTGACTTCGAAGATGATCCCGCGCCCGGCGGGGGTCGCCACCGAAGCGAACCTCTGTTTGAGTATCGACGCGTCGGTGGAGAGCTCGGCAAAGAGCGCGCTCGCCGGCGCCGGGGTCAACCTCGGCGGGGTCGCCCGGTAGCGCTACCGCAGCGCGCGAACGTCGCCGAGCCCGACCACCACGACCGAACCATCGGAGCGCTCCACGCGGAGCGCTCCGCCCGTTTCTAGGGCGAGCGCGCGAGCTTCGAAGGGCTCGCTCTCACCTTCGGGGAGCAGCCGATAGCGTTTGCCGGGGATCTCCGCGATGTGCTCCCAGCGGCGAAGGAGCTCCGCAGGGCGCCCGAAGGCATCGAGCATCGCATCGGCGCTCCGAAGGATCGCCGCTAAGAGTTGGGGCGCCTCGAGCGGACGGATATCGTCGCAGAAGGCGGGCGGCGGGCTCACCTCGTGCTCGGCGTTGGAGTAGCGCCGCAGATTGATCCCGATGCCGCAGCCGACGAAGGCGCGATCGCCGGCGACGCGGGAGACGGCGAGCATCCCCGCGAGCTTGCGGCCGCCGAGCAAGAGATCGTTCGGCCACTGGGCGCAGGTGGTGACCCCGAGCTCTACCAGCGCGCCGCGGACCACGCAGGCGCTCCAGAAGGGCACGAGCCAGAGCGCCGTGCTCGGGAGCGGCTCGGGCAGGATCGTGGTGAAGAGCAGGGCGCTTCCCGGGGGAGCGATCCAGGCGCGCCCCTTGCGCCCCGCTCCCGCATGCTGGAAGCCCGCGACGATGGTGAGCCCTCCCGAGCCCGGCTCGCCGAGCAGGGCGCTTGCATCGCGATTCGTGCTCTCGGTGCGGGCCAGGTAGCGGATGCGCGAAAAGCGCGTTCCGGCGAGGTGCGGGGCGAGCGCGGCGTAGGGATCCTGCAGTTGCTCCATCGTCGGCGAGAGGCTTCGACGTCTGCTTGGGCGTACCCAAGCGCCCGTTATGGCAATCGAACGTACTCTGATTC
>JAJYMV010000142.1 GCA_021786705.1 bacterium | reverse complement strand
TTAATTCGGTCGGTGCGGCAGGTGCCCGCGAGCGACGGATAGCACCGAAGCCGACGAGATGCTCAGCCTCGAAAACCTTCTTGTTGAATTCGATGCCGGTCGCCCGCGCGGGCTCGCGCGGGCGATTACGCGTGCGGAATCCGGCGACGGCGCCTCCCTCATGCGTTCGCTCTACGCGCGCACCGGTAGGGCACTGACGATTGGGCTCACCGGGCCGCCGGGCGTTGGAAAATCGACGCTCACCTCGGCGTTGGTGAAAAAGGCGCGCAGCCTCGATAAAAGCGTCGGCGTGATCTCGGTCGACCCGTCATCGCCGTTCTCGCACGGCGCGTTGTTGGGCGATCGCATTCGGCTCACCGAGCATTTCGTCGATCCCAAGGTCTTCATTCGTTCGATGGCCGCGCGCGGACATCTCGGCGGCGTTTCGGGAGCGACCGGCGACGCCGTGTTGTTGATGGATGCGTTCGGTCTCGACGTTATTATTGTCGAGACCGTCGGCGTCGGGCAAAGCGAGATCGAGATCGCCGAACTCGCACAGAGTACGCTCGTTGCCTTGCAGCCGGGGAGCGGCGATTCAATTCAGGTCCTCAAAGCCGGAATCATGGAGATCGCCGATATCTTCGTCGTCAACAAAGCCGACCATCCGATGGCGAATCAACTCAAGCGCGAGATTCGCTCGATGATGGAGATTTTGCAGTACGGCGCGTGGGTGCCGGAATTAGCGATGACGCAGGCTTTGGAAGGCACCGGCATCGACGAGTTGTGGAGCGCGATCGAGCGGCATCGTGCCTATCTCTTCGAAAGCGGTGAGATCGTGCGGAAACGTCGCGCCGCGTTCGACCATCAAGTGCGTCAGCTCGCACTCGGAAAACTGCAGCATCGTCTCGATGCCGCGATCGCCGCGCACCCCGATCTTTCGATCGATCCGTACGCGGCGTCGGAGCGGATTCTCGCGGAGTTCTAATACCCCGCGGCGCCGGAATCGCCGAACGCGAAAAACCACTCGGCCATACAGTTGGCAGCCTTAACGTGCGATGATAGCCCCATGAGCTTGGATCACCCTGTCGACTCAACCGTGAAAGAAGCCTCGGCCCTGGGGACGATTTGTGGGTGTTCAATATGAGATCCACCAATGGCGGCATGCGGTCCCGCTTCTGGCAACGGTGCATCCCGAGGAATGGCGAGATATCGTCGACGTTCTTAGCAGCTTTCGTATACGGCACTCCGCGATCGTCGTTGGAGGCGGCCGAAAATCCGAGGTTGCCGGATGGCTTGATTCTGCGTGGGAGAGCCGAGGCTGGCAAGAGAAAAAATTCGAAACGGCAATCGTTGTCGATGAGCGTCGCATGGAGTCGCCTACGCACAAAGTGGATTGCTATAAGTCCGGCGTTGCGCTCGAAATCGAATGGAACAATAAAGACCCATTCTTCGACCGTGACCTCAATAATTTTCGACTTTTATTCGCCCTCCGAGCGATCGACGTGGGGGTCATCGTTACCCGCTGCGACGAATTACAATCATTGCTTGAGTCGCTTGGACGAGGAGCGTCCTTTGGAAATTCAACAACGCATATGTCGAAGCTTATTCCCAGAGTCGAAGGAGGCGGTGGCGGAGGATGCCCAATAGTCGTGTTCGGAATGCGGTCGAGCCTGTACGATCCGAACTCTTAGAGCTTCCCCCAGCGGAGTCGCTGTTGGCGTATGCCGGCGAAAAGCGATTTCGTACGATTTATGCGGATCCGCCGTGGCGTTTCCAAAATCGAACTGGGAAAATGGCCCCCGAGCATAAGCGGCTTTCGCGATATGCGACGATGACCCTAGACGATATTTACGAACTTCCGGTTGCAACAATTTCTGCCGAAAGAGCGCACTTATACCTTTGGGTTCCCAATGCACTTCTCGCTGAGGGCCTAGAGACGATGCGCCGTTGGGGGTTTACCTACAAGTCAAATATCGTTTGGTTTAAATGTCGCAAAGATGGCGGGCCAGATGGTCGAGGGGTGGGTTTCTATTTTCGTAATGTCACGGAGCTAGTGTTGTTCGGGATACGGGGACAAAATAACCGAACGTTGCGTCCGGGAAGAACACAGACCAACATCGTTGCCACCCGGAAGCGGGAGCACTCGCGTAAACCGGACGAAATGTGGAATCTTATCGAACGCTGTTCTCCGGGACCGCGCCTTGAGATGTTTGCTCGTTACTATCGCCACGGATGGTACCAGTGGGGCGACCAGGTCGAAGCGCCACCCCTCAGGTTGATTACGTAGCGCAACGCGAGGGCGTCCTTACTGAGGAAGGTTTCGTAATGGCGACTTGCTTGAGAGTGCCGGGATCATGATGGTTAGGTGGCAATGCTGGTGTCGACGGAGGTCGTGCTGGAAAGAATCTTCTCGCTCGCGGCCCTGGCGTGGGCTCCGAGGGAGAGGGTAGCGAGGATGGCCGCGAAGGCGGCAATAGAGTATTTCATGGTCCTCCTAACGCGCGATGTAGGCGCACCGGATTCCCGGGGTTTGGTATTCTCTCCGTTCAGGAAACGGGGCTCGCGACAGCGAAACGGGGGAGGTCATGGCTAAGATGATGGATCGCCCGACCGGCGGCGGGCAGCCCACGCCGGAGTTTGAAGCGCAACAGGCCGCCTGGGAGGCCGCCTCGGCGAAGGGCAAACCGCGAAGCGGGCCGGGCTCCGGCGCGACCGACCGCACCCTCTCCGATATCCCGCTGAAGACGTGCTACGGCCCGGCCGACACCGCCGAGCTCGATCTCGCACGCGATCTCGCTTGGCCGGGGCAGTATCCCTACACGCGCGGCATCCACCCCAACGGCTTCCGCGATCGCCTCTGGACCATGCGTCAGTTCGCGGGTTTCGGGACCGCCCGGCAGACGAACGAACGCTATCATTTTTTGCTCGCGCAAGGGCAGATGGGGCTCTCGGTCGCCTTCGATATGCCGACGCTGATGGGCTACGATTCCGACGCTCCGCATGCGCGCGGCGAAGTCGGTAAATGCGGCGTCGCGATCGACTCGCTCGCCGACATGGAGGTGCTCTTCGAGGGCATCGATATGGGCAAGATCACCACCTCGATGACGATCAACGGCCCCGCCGCGATCGCCGTCGCGCAGTACATCGCTGCCGCGGAGAAAAAAGGCATTCCGCGCGCGATGCTCGGCGGAACGATTCAAGCCGATATCCTCAAAGAGTACATCGCGCAGAAAGAATGGATCTTCCCGCCGCGCCCGCACATGCGCGTCATCGTCGATATGATCCAGTTCTGCACCGAGCAGATGCCGAAATGGAACACCATCTCGATCTCCGGCTACCACATTCGCGAGGCGGGTTCGACCGCCGCGCAAGAGCTGGCGTTCACGCTCGCCGACGGCTTCGCCTACGTCGAAGCGTGCATGAAGGCCGGTATGGACGTCGATTCGTTCGCGCCGCGGCTTTCGTACTTCTTTAACGCACACATCGATTTCTTCGAAGAGATCGCGAAGTTCCGGGCGGCGCGGCGCATCTATGCGCGCCGCATGCGCGAGAAATACGGCGCGAAAGATCCGAAATCGTGGCAGCTGCGCTTCCACACGCAGACCGCGGGTTGCAGCGCAACCGCCCAACAGCCCGAGAATAATATCGTGCGCGTCGCCTACGAGGCGCTCTCGGCGGTGCTCGGCGGAACGCAATCGTTGCATACCAACTCGATGGACGAAGTGCTCGCCCTGCCGACCGAAAAATCGGTAGAGATCGCGTTGCGCACGCAACAGGTGCTCGCCTACGAAACCAACGTCACCAACGTCGTCGATCCGCTCGGCGGCTCCTACTTCGTCGAGGCGCTCACCGACGAGATGGAACGACAGGCCGAGGCCTACTTCGCGCAGATCGAAGAGTTCGGCGGCGTGATCGAGGCGATCGAGGCGGGCTTCTTCCAAAAAGAGATCGCCGACGCGAGTTATCGCTATCAGCGCTCCGTCGAGAATAAGGACCGCATCATCGTCGGGGTCAACCACTTCACGCGCGACGAAGAGCGCGGCGATATGGATCTCCTGAAAATCACCGAGGAGACCGAGCGCGAGCAGGCCGCATCGGTGCGCGCCGTCCGGGAATCGCGCGACGCGAATGCGGTCGCCAAGGCGCTCGAGCGCCTGAAGGCGGCCTGCGCCGACCCGAAGGATAATCTCATGCCGCACCTCATCGACTGCGTCAATGCCTATTGCACCGAGGGCGAGATCGTCGATACCATGGTCTCGGTGTACGGGCGCTACACCGAACGGTCGGTGTTCTGATGCCGTTCACCGTGCTGAGCGAACTCGAACGGCATCGCGTCCGCAAAACGTTGCTGCGGGTTCGCGAACTACTCGAACAAGCCGCGGCGCTCGCGCGCAAACGGAGGACCTAACTACGATGGACCGACCCCTACGCATCGTCGTGGCGAAGGCCGGGCTCGACGGTCACGATCGCGGTGCGAAAGTGATTGCGCGCGCGCTGCGCGACGCGGGTATGGAGGTGATCTATACCGGGCTCTTTCAGACGCCCGAACAGATCGTTCAGACCGCGATTCAGGAAGATGCCGACGGTATCGGGCTCTCGATTCTCTCGGGCGCGCATATGACGCTCTTCCCGCTGATTCTCGATCAGCTCAAAGCGCAGCAGGCCGAGGATATCGTCTTTTTCGGCGGTGGGACGATTCCGCCGGAGGATGCCGAGGCGTTGCGCGAACGCGGCGTCCAGGCGGTCTTTACGCCGGGCGCGCCGCTGCAAGAAATCGTCGATTTCGTGAACGATGCCTGCGGCAAGCGCCGCGCCTTGGTCGGCTAGTCCGACGATCTCCGTTTCGCACGACTCGCTACGACTGAAGAGGAATACGTGAAGGTACGAACGCGTGTCGCGCCGTCGCCGACCGGCGATCCGCATGTTGGCACGGCTTACGTCGCCCTGGTCAATTACGCGTTTGCCAAGCGACACGGCGGCGATTTTCTACTGCGCGTCGAGGACACCGACCGCGCTCGCAGCACGCCCGAGAGCGAGCGCGCGATCCTGAAATCGCTGCAGTGGCTCGGTATCGAATGGGATGAAGGCCCGGATAAGGGCGGCCCGCACGGGCCCTATCGGCAGAGCGAACGCGCGGCGATCTATCGCGAGCACGTCGAACGATTGCTCGCCGACGGACACGCCTTTCGCTGCTTCTGCACGTCGGCGCGCCTGGACGATCTTCGCGTCGCGCAGCGCGCCGCCGGACAACCCTCGCGTTACGACGGCCTCTGCCGCGGCCTGAGTGCCGACGATGTCGCGAGCCGGATGGCGGCGGGCGAGCCGTTCGTCGTGCGCTTAGTGGTTCCGTCCGAAGGCGTCTGCGTGGTGCGCGACGCGCGCCGCGGCCCGATCGAGATCGCGTGGAGCGACGTCGATATGCAAGTGTTGATGAAATCCGATGGTCTCCCCACCTATCACCTCGCAAACGTCGTCGACGATCACCTCATGGAGATCACGCACGTCATTCGCGGCGAAGAATGGGTGAGCAGCGCTCCGAAGCACCTGTTGCTCTATTCATATTTTGGTTGGACGCCGCCGGAGATCGCCCATCTCCCGCTGCTGCGCAATCCTGATAAGAGCAAGCTCTCGAAACGGAAGAATCCGACGAGCATCCTCTTTTACGAACGCATGGGCTACCTGCCCGAGGCGTTGCTGAACTTCCTCGCGTTGCTCGCCGCGGGCCCCGTCGGCGGTGAAGAAGTCTTCTCGCTCGCGGACTTCGTCGACCATTTCTCGCTCGATCGTATCTCGCTCGGCGGCCCCGTCTTCGACGTACCGAAACTCGATTGGCTCAACGGGCGCTATCTACGCGAACGCCTCGACGGGAATGCCTTCGCGGCACGCGTCGGAGCGTGGGGCTTCTCGCCGGAGCGCGTCGCGCGTATCGCCGCGCTCGCGCAGCCGCGTATCGAGCGGCTCTCCGATGTTGGTAATCTGCTCGCGTTTTTCTTTGCCGGCCGGCTGACGTACGATTCGGCGTTGCTCGTTGCGGGGAAAATCGACGCGCCGACCGTGCGCAAGGCGCTCGCGGTAATGCAGCGGGAACTCGATACCTTGCGCTCGTGGGAGAGCGCGGGAATCGACGCCCTCTTCCGGCGCGTCGCCGCGGCGATCGATATCAAAGTTCGCGATCTCACGCGGCCGTTCTACGTAGCGATTACCGGCAGCTCGACCTCGGTGCCGCTCTACGACGCAATGGAGATTCTCGGGCGCGATATCGTGCGCGAGCGACTGCGCCACGCCTTGGAGCTGCTCGGGGCGCCCTCGAAGCGCGAGCAAGAAGAATGGAAGAACGTCGGGAGCGCGAGCGCGGAGATCCCGGCATGATCGCGCGTGCGATTTTGCTGGCGGCCGGAAAGGGCACGCGCATGAAAAGCGCGCGGCCGAAGGTGCTGCACGAATTATGCGGTCGTTCGATGCTGTGGTATGCGCTTGCCGCACTGCGCGAGGCCGGGATAGAAGAGATCGTCGTGGTGACGAATCCCGAACTCGACCCGCAGGTGCGCGCCCTCGGAGTTCGCACCGTCGTTCAAGCGGAACAGCTCGGGACCGGGCATGCCGTTCGGGTCGCGCTCGAGGCATTGGAACCGCGCGCCGACGGACGCATCTTGGTTACCAATGGCGATATGCCGCTGGTGCGCGCCGAGACGCTCGTTCGCGTGCTCGCCGCGGCCGGAGAGCAGGATATTTCGTTGGTCACCGCGCGCATGCCGCTGCCCTCGAACTTCGGCCGGATCGTGCGCGAGGGCGAACGCGTCGCGCGGATCGTGGAGCTCCGCGACGCTGACGACCGCGAACGTGCGATCGATGAAATGAATGCGGGCATCTACGCCTTCCCCGAAATCCATCTGCGCGAGATCGTCGCGAAATTGCGAAACGATAACGCGCAGCGCGAGTACTATCTCACCGATGCGATCGCGCACGCCGCAGCGGCGGGGCGCCACGCGCTGCCCGTCGCGGTCGAGACGTTCGAAGAGGTGCTCGGGGTCAACGATCGGAGCGAGCTCGCCCGCGCGCGTGCCGCGATGAATCGCCGGATCTGCGAACGGCACATGCTCGGCGGCGTCACCATCATCGATCCAGCGACGACCTACCTGGAGCCGGAGTTGACGATCGGCGCCGACACGGTCATCTATCCGGGCACGTCGATCTCGCTCCAATCGATCGTCGGGAGCCGTTGCACGATCGGGCCGCACGCGCGGATCTCCGACGCGCGCATCGGCGACGACGTTACGGTGCGCGAGAGCGTGGTGGTGGAGAGCGAGATCGGCTCCGGATCGACGATCGGTCCGTTCGCGCACGTTCGCGGGCACGCCGTGCTCGTCGGCAATAACCGCGTCGGAAATTTTGTCGAGATTAAAAATTCGCGCTACGAGCGCGGAGCGAAATCGGCGCACCTTTCCTACCTCGGCGATGCCGAGATAGGGGAGGAGAGCAATATCGGTGCCGGCACCATTACCTGTAACTACGACGGTAAGAAAAAGCACCGCACGAAAATTGGGCGCGACGTCTCGATAGGATCGAACACCTCGATCGTCGCGCCGCGAACGATCGGCGACGGCGCGCTCACCGGGGCGGGCAGCGTGGTAACGAAAGATATCGAGCCCGGCGGCCGCGTCGCAGGAAATCCCGCGCGCCCGCTACCCTAGCGCCCGCTCCCGAGCGAGCCTCTCTCCGAGTTCGCGAATCCCGTCGAGAAGCACGTGCAGATCGTCCTCGGTCGTGCGATGGTTGACGAAGCACGCGCGTAGGGCACGTTTTCCGCCGATGCTCGTCGAGGAGACGACGGCGATGCCGCTCTCTTGCACGCGAATGACCAACTCGTCGTTGAAGGCATCGAGAGCGGCTTCGTCGAGCCCTTGCGGGCGATAGCGAAAGCAGACCACATTCAAACCCACCGGCGCGAGTAACTCGAACCTGGCGTCCGCGTCGATCGCCGCCCCAAGACGCTTCGCTTGTTCGACGTTTCGTTCGATCGCGGCGGCGATACGATCGGCGCCGTGCTCTTTGAGCGTGAACCACACCTTCAGCGCGCGAAACGAGCGCGAGAGTTCCGGAATGTAGTCGGTAAACCACGGCGTCGCGCTGGCGAGCCCGCGCGTCATACGCGTGAGGTAGGGGCCCTCGGAGGCGAAGGTCGCCCGGTGCGCTTCTCCGTCGCGCACGAGAACGCAGCCGACATCGTACGGAGCGTGCGCCCACTTATGGAAATCGAAGGCGATCGAATCGGCGCGCTCGATGCCCTTCAGCCGATCGCGCAGGACCGACGAGAGCATCGCGAGCGCTCCGAAGGCTCCGTCCACGTGGAGATGGCAATCTTCGCTCCGAGCGATCGATGCGAGTTCGTCGAGTGGATCGATCGCGCCGACGTCGACCGTGCCGGCATTGGCGACGATGAGAAATGGGCGCGCGCCCGCCGCGCGATCGCTCGCGATGCGCTCGCGGAGCGCCGCGATATCGATGCGTTGCCGACCGTCGGTAGGGAGGATACGGAGCGCCTCGCTGCCGATTCCGGCGATCTCGAAGGCGCGACGAACGCATCCGTGCGTCGCCGCCGACGCGTACCCGGTAATCCGCGTGCGTTGCGGATCGAGGCCGCGCTCGCGTACCTCGCCGCCCAAGGCGCGGGTGCGCGCGACCAGAACCCCGATGAGATTCGCCTCCGACGCGCCGGTCGTCAGGACGCCGGTCGCCTCGCGCGGAAATTCGAAGAGCTCGCGCGACCAATCGATAACCTGGCGCTCGACGTAGACCGCTCCGTGATTCCGGCCGCCGACGTTGGCATTCATCGTTGCCGCCAACATCTCGGCGATCGCCCCGCTCGGCGTGCCCGTGCCCTGAACCCACCCGAAAAAGCGCGGATGGATATTACCGCCGGTGTAGGGGAGGATCGTTTCTACGAACGTGCGATAGACATCCGAAAATTCGCTCGGTGCACGCGGTAATGCTTCGCGCAGCCGCTCCTTCGCGCTCTCGGGCATCTCTTGCCACGCCGGGCGCTCGCGCACGTCGCGGAGAAAATCGACGGCGTCGTCGAGTGCTTGGTGCGCCGCAGCTCGAAACGCCTCCCAATCACGCGGGTCGAGCATGTTGCCGATCGATCAAGCGCTCGAATGCGCGAAATATTTTTGGAACGTGTTGATATTTATAGGCGAAGAGCTCTCGGTCGTCGGTCAAATGCACGATAATCGCGGGATCGGCTTCAAACAATAAGAGACGCCCCTCGCGATCGATCGAGCAATCGAATCCCACGTAGTCGAGGCCGAGCGATTCGACGAGGCGTTCGAGCGCGGTTGCGGCGGCCGCCGGGAAGACGCCGCGCCAATCTTCGAGAAAGGCGCGCTCCTCATCGCGCATCCATTGCTCGGCTTTCATCTCGGAGCTGTAATAATGGACCATCCAGTTCGACGAAATCGCGAGATGATAGGGAAAGATTTCGCCGTCGACGGCGACGAGGCGGTATTTTCGGAAAAAGCCGTCGGGCGACGCGTAATCGACCCACGGCGTAAGAAAGAAGCGTTCGCCCGGGGTTTCGCCGAGATAGCCCCGTAACTCGGCGGTCGTCTCGATGCGGCGCGCACCCTTCCCGGCATGCGAATCGACCGGACGCACGATGGTCGGGCGATCGATCTCCTCGGATTGGAGCGCCTCCCGCGAACGCTCGAGGGTTTCGGGAGCGTTGCAGTCGGCGATCCGCGCCGCGAGCCGAGCGCAGCGCACGCGATTGGTCTCGAGGACGCGGAGCGGATTGTTGAGGATGGGGCGGTCGAGCATTTTCGCGACCAGCTCGGCGAGTAAAAGCATCTCGACGTTCTCGCTCGATTCGCCGATCGCGTTGAAGAGTGCGTCGTACTCCGGGAGCGCGAGTGCCGCCAGCTTTGCGGGAGCGGTGAGAAAGAGCTTATGGAGCGTCGTCGTCTCTCGGTCGACGAGATATTCGAGCGGCGTATTGGCGAACCAATCGCCCGGCGCGCAGAGTGCGAGAATGCGTCGCCGCTCCTTCGGCGCGATCGAACTGAAGAGTTGCTGCGCGGCGAGCGCACGTTTTTGATGCGCCAGCGCCTTCGCTCGGTTTCCAAGCTGCTGCTCGAGTTCGTACATGGCGAGGTGTGCGACGAGGTTCTCTTCATCGATACCGAGCGCGAGACGATACTGCGAACGGGCCCCCTCCAAATCGCCGGCGGCGTAGAGTTCGGCGCCGTATCCCAGCCGCGCGGCGAGTAGCCGCGGATCGAGTTCGACGGCGCGTGCGTACGATTCGCGCGCGCGTTCGCGCTCGCCGAGCTCGGCGGCGATAAAACCGCGATTTGAAAAAATTTCGGCGACCGGAGGTGACTGCTCGCTCGCTGTGTCGAGGAGCGCGAGCGCGCCGCGAAGATCGCCGCGAGCGCGAAGGCGTAACGCCTCTTGATTGGCGCGGCGCAGTTCGTCCTGCGAAAATGTCCGGGTCGCCCCGCTGCCGGGAACGTCGTGCATCGGAGGCTGCATGACGAGCATCTTTTTCGGGAACGCCCTCGCGCTCCTGGCGAACCTCGGTAATCGTAGCGCACCCGCTCGCTGCGAGAGCGGCGGCGCGTCGGAGGAGCTCGACGGCATGCAGTTGCTCCGCTCTGCGGTCTCTGCAATCCGCGAAGGGCCCGAGGCCGTCGTTCGAAGCTTTGCCGAACGCGCGCTCGACGGTAAAAACGGCGAAAATATCCTTCTTTTCGTTCCCGCCGGAGATGAGTTGCGATGCCGTCAACGGTTCGGGCACGACGTCGAACACGCGATGGAAATGCGCGTGCGTTTGGACGATTCGAGCGCGCTGGTCGCCCATGCGTGGTCCGCGCGACACGCAGTCTTTACATCGAACGATATGCCGCCGCTGCTGCCGACCGAACGGAGCGGGTGCGCGGTACCGTTGATCGATAACGAGGCGCCGATCGCGGTTCTGTATTGCGGCTTCGCGCAACGGCACTCGCACCGCGCGCTCGAAAAGCATTGCGCGCTCGCGGTGGAGATTGCGGTGCCGTTCGCGTTAGCCTGCGAGCGAGAGCGGGATCTCGCGCGGAGCCTCTACGACGGACTGACCGGTCTGCTGACGCCGCGTGCGTTTCGCGAACGGCTCGCCCGCGCGCTCGACGAAAAATGTGCGGGCGGAAAAATCGCACTATGGTTCGTCGACACCGATCGGTTTAAAGAAGTGAACGACACCTTCGGGCACGCCGTCGGCGACCGCGTGCTGCAACAGATGGCGGAATTGCTTCGCGCGCATGCGGTCGCGAGGACGGATTTTGTCGCGCGCAACGGCGGCGATGAGTTTTGCGCCGCACTGATCGGCATTACGAAAACCCTTGCTATCGAACGAGCGCAAGAGTTTTGCGATGCCGTGCGCGCGCACGACTTCGGAATTCCATTACGCGTAACGGCGAGCATCGGCGTAGCAGCATACCCCTTCGACGCGCGAACGGCGGCGGCGCTGTTGGAGCGGGCCGACCGGGCGATGTATGCCGGGAAGAACGCGGGGCGCGACCGAGTAAGCTTTGCCTTGGAAGGGCGGGACTCCGCGCTCTACCGCTAGGCGGCTCGCGATGCCCGGCGAATGCCCCGCCCTATGTCGCTAACCTCCTGGGTCGTGCGTATCGTCGCGAGCTGCTTCCTCCTCGCACTCGTCCTCGCCCCGCACGCGCTCTTCGCTCGCGAGTACCGCCCCGACGCGCTCGATCGGCAGCTCGATGCCGTCTCCGATCGCCGGCTCACCGCGACGCCGATCCGGCACCTGCTCGACCCCGAACGGAGCGCGGCGGCGCACCGTCTGTTGCGGTGGCGTCTGCCGCTCTGGATCGTCGTCACCGGCGCGGAATTTTTCACGCTGCTTTATCTTTGGAGTTCGGGAAATGCAGCGCGCTTACGCGATGCATTACGCCGGAAAATGCGCGGCGATGCCGCTGCGGAATTTGCGATGGGCGCCTGCATCGTCGCGGCGCTTCGCATCGCCGGGCTGATCCCCAACTACGCGCGTTACCGGCTCGACCGCGCGCTCGGGCGCTCCGAAGTGCTCGGCGCCGAGTGGCTCTGGATATGGTTGCTCGGAACCATCACCGCGATGCTCGTCGGCGGCGCGTTGCTCGCCATCGTCTTCCGCTTACTCGCCCGCACGAAGCGCTGGTATTTGCCGACGGCGGCGATACTCGCGATCGCCGCATTCCTCGGCGGGATGCTCTATCCGGTGGTCGTGGTGCCGGTTCTCTGGCCGCATCACGAACGTTCGGTGCAATTGGCGACTGAAAATAAAGCGCTCGCGAGGTCGTTCGGCTTGCACGACATCCCCATTCGCGTCGCGCAGGCCGATTACGCAGGCCTCGTGGATCGCGTCGTTCCGGTCGGCATCTTCGCGACGCGCGAAATTCTCGCGTCGCTCTCAATCGAACGGGCGTACTCGATTCGCGAACGCGGCTTTCTATTAGCGCGCGTCGATGCGATGCTTGCGGCACGTTTCCCGGTGCGCCGCACCGCGATCGATCTCGTCCTGGTCCTGTTCGGCGTCGCGATCGCCGTCGTGCTCTCCGAACGGCTCGGCGTGCGGCGCGACGACGATCCCCTCTCGCGCGTCGCGTTGCTCGCCGCACTTTTGGTGCTCGCCTATGCGGCGATCGCTCCGCTCGACCTCGCGATGCGTCGCTCGGCCGTCTTTTCGGCCGACCGCGCGGCGCTCGCGGTCACGCACGATCCGGCCGCCGCCGTTCGCGCCTTGGTGCGACAGGGCGACCATCGCGTTGAGGGGCTCTGCCCGAGCGCGGCCGCCCTGCTCTTCGTCGATCCGCATCCGCCGCTCGGCGCGCGAATCGCCGCGATCGAGGGGCGCCCCGACCCCTGCCGCTCCTCTTCGTAACCATCTGGAGCTTCCGGGAAAAAGACGCGAAGGAAGCACGCTTTGCAAGAGGAGGAAGGAGCGTTTTGTCGCATCTACGACTTAACGCATCCTTAACGTTCTGCTGCGCTCTCGGGTGCGTTTCATTACTCAATCTTGTGGAGATGACTACGTGTATCAACGCCTCTCACGAGCGCTCGCCGTTGCCGCGCTCGTAGCCCTCGCTGCCTGTTCGGGGAACGGCTCGACCGGGATGACGCCCCTCTCGCCGACGGCCTCGTTGCCGTCGCAACCCATGCTTCCCAATAACGTCGTCGAATCGTGCGGTGGCCCCGTGCCGGCCGGCTATTCGCGCTGCTTTGCGTTAATGCGCACCGATGTCGGCGCGCCGGTCGATGCCTCGATGCGGGTTACGATGGGCCGCCCCGGCGGTACCTCGACGACGCCCGCCGGCTACGGCCCGAGCGATCTTCGCTCGGCGTACTCCTTCCCGTCGACGACGGCCGGAAGCGGACAGACCGTAGCGATCGTCGATGCCTACGACGATCCAAACGCCGAGAACGATGTGAACGTCTATCGTTCGCAGTACGGAATCCCGGCCTGTACCACCGCGAACGGCTGCTTCAAAAAGGTCAATCAGAACGGCGTTCAAGGAAGCTACCCGCGTGGAAACTCGAGCTGGGGACAAGAGATCTCGCTCGATCTCGATATGGTTTCGGCGGTCTGCCCGAACTGCCACATCCTCCTCGTAGAAGCGAGCAGCGCTTCGAACAGCAACCTCGATACCGCAGTTAATACCGCCGCCTCACTCGGAGCGACCGAGATCAGCAATAGCTACGGCGGCAGCGAAACCAACGCGACGAACTCCGCGTACGATCACCCCGGCATCGCGATCACGGCGAGCGCCGGCGATAGCGGGACCGGCGCCGAACAGCCCGCATCCTACGCGACCGTCACCGCAGTCGGCGGTACCACGCTCAACCGAGCGAGCAACGCACGCGGCTGGAGCGAGACCGTGTGGAGCGGTAGCGGCAGCGGTTGCAGCGCCTACGTTGCAAAACCCTCGTGGCAGACCGGATCGGTCTTCGCCTGCCCGAATCGCACCAACAACGACGTTTCGGCCGATGCCGACCCGAACACGGGCGTCGCCGTCTACGATAGCTACGGTTCGAAACGGAACACCGGCTGGCTCGTCTTCGGCGGCACCAGCGTCGCGAGCCCCGTCATCGCGTCGGCATACGCACTCGCGGGGAATGCTGCGTCGGTAACCTACGGATCGTATCCGTACTCGCACACCGCGGACTTCAACGACGTCACGTCGGGAAACAACGGCACCTGCACGTACGCGTACGTCTGCAACGCCGAAGTCGGCTACGACGGCCCGACCGGCGTCGGCACGCCGAATGGAGTCGCCGGGCTCTAAGTTCCGCGACCGGCAAACGCGATGGGCGCCGACGGAGAACGTCGGCGCCCATTTCATGTCTCAAGCGGTTACGTTATGCCGCGAGGACGACTCCACCGGTGACGCGCGTGCCTACGTGCTGTTCGGTGAGCAGCTCGATCACCGCTGCGTGTGCGATGCGCCCATCGCAGATCTCCGCAGCGCCGATACCGCCGCGAACGCCGCGCGCGGCGGCACGCATCGTCGCGCGCAGATCGGGCGCGACGCGTTCGTCATCGGCGAGCGCGAGTGCTTCGGCGGCGGTGAGTTCGAAGATGGGATCGTTGGTCAGCGGATTGGCGACCGACCCGGCTCGGTGAAAGAAGATCGCGCGCGATGCGTGGAGGGCGATGCCGACAGCGCGCGCGACTTCGTCGGCTTCGACCAGCTCTTCGCGAGCGGCGATCGGTGCGTACGCGACCGGTTCGACGATGGGGACGAAACCCGCCTCAAGCAGTGCGAGCAGTACCTCGGGCTGAACCGCCCCGACGCCCCCGGCGGCATGCGGCAGCAACGCTCCGTCCGCGCCGGTCACCCCGACCGCGCGGTTCTGCGAGAGATTCATGCGCATCACCAGCGCGCGGGCGCTTGGAGCATCGGGGGCGACGATCACCGCGCCGACACCTTTCTCGCGCAGCACGTCGATATCGGCGAACAGCGTTGCCTCCTGCGCGTTTGCCGTCTCTCGGTCGCAGCGTAGTACGAAGGTCGTTCCCGAAAATCTCTCTCCGCTCACCGTCGCGCGTTCCCCCTTACTAGGAGAATCGGCAGCTGCATGCAACGATTTAGTCGGCGCGAAAGGCGTTCACGCTCGGTAACGCGCGCTCGGTCCCCTCGGCGAGCCAGCGTTCGGCTCCATCGGCGGCGGCAACCACGACGCGCGCAAGCGTATCGCGTTGCGCGACGGGAAATGCGCCGAGTACGTAATCGATACTGTCGCCGCCCTCGGGGCGCCCGACGCCGACGCGCAGGCGGGCGAAGTTCTCCCCGATCGTCCCGATAATCGAGCGCAATCCGTTGTGCCCGCCGTGCCCCCCCGACGCGCGCATGCGCAAGCGTCCGAGCGGCAGATCCATATCGTCGCTGATGACGAGAATGCGTTCGGGCGGCGTGCGATACCACGACGAAATCAAGCGAACGGGAACGCCGCTGAGATTCATATAGGAGGTGGGCTCGACGAGGACGACATTCCGTTCGCGCACCAACGCCTGGCGCGCTCGATCCTTTTGGCGCCAGTTCGTAACGCCGAAACGACGCGCTACTTCGTCGACGATCGCGAAGCCGACGTTGTGGCGCGTTGCCTCGTACTCTTTTCCGGGATTGCCGAGCCCGACGATCAGGCTCGGCGATTCGCTGCGATTGCTTATGCCTTGATCTCGCTCTTTAGACCGAGCACTTCGGGTTCGATTTGCTCGGCGGTCGTTCCGACGGCGCTCTCTTCGACCTGGCGTGCCGTCTTCGAAGCTTCGACCGTAATGAGAACGGTCTCGGGTGAGGTGACGAGGCGGAAACCCTTCGGCAGCTTGACCTCGCCGGCGCTAATGTGCCGGTGAACGCCGAGTTCGCTGACATCGATATCGATGTGCTCCGGCAATTGGTCGGCGGGACCTTCGACCTCGATGTGGTGCGAGAGCAGGTCCATCACGCCGCCGAACTCCTTCACGCCGGGTGCGACCCCGACCGTGGCGATCGGCACGCGCGCCGTGACCGCCTCGTTCAGGCCGACGCGCTGGAAATCGACGTGAATGACGCGGCGCGTCACCGGATGGCGCTGAACCGCGCGCAATAATGCGGTGTCGATCGTCTTGCCCGCGTGTACGAGCGTCAGCACGCCGCTGGCTTCGTGGCGACCGGCGAGTTCTTCGAACGCGCGCCCTTCCATCGCCAGATGGCGCGGTGCGTCGCCGTGTCCGTAGAGAACTGCGGGCACCATGCCTTTCGCGCGCAGCGCCGATGCTGATGAGGAGCCCGTCGTTTCGCGGGGCTCGACGGGAAGGACGTGTGCTTTGGTAGGCATGGGGTTCCTCTGCTTTCTCGTTGGTAGGATCGGTTCAGGAAACGGTAACGGGTTCTGCGAAGCTCGCGTCGATTTTCATATCGTCGACGCTGAAGAGTTCGGAGACCGAACGGTTGGTCGTGATGCGGCCGATCGCGTCGGCGAAGGTCTGCGCGATCGAAAGTTGGACGAACTTCTCGCCGGCGGGCTGCAAGATGGGAATGGTGTCGGTAATGATGACGCGTTCGATGACCGAATTGGCGAGCACCTCGATCGCGTTGTCGGCGAAGAGGCCGTGCGTCGCAACGGTATGCACGCTCGTCGCTCCGCGTGCCTTGATCGCTTCGGCGGCCTTGGCAAGCGTGCCGCCGGTCGAGATCATATCGTCGACGATCACCGCAATTTTGCCGTTCACGTCGCCGACGATATCGGTTACCTCGGAGACATCGGGCTGCGGGCGGCGCTTGAACACGATCGCAAGTGAGGCGTTGAGCCGCTTGGCAAACAATTCGGCGCGGTGGACGCCGCCCGCATCGGGAGAGACGACGACGATACGGTCGTCGCTGAGTCCTTCGCGCTTGAGATAGTTACAGAGCGTCGGCATCGCCATGAGATTGTCGACCGGAATATCGAAAAAGCCCTGAATCTGCGCGGCGTGGAGATCCATGGTGACCACGCGTTTGGTTCCCGTGGTTTTGAGCAAATTCGCGACGACCTTCGCGGAGATCGGCTCGCGCGGCTTCGTCTTTTTATCTTGCTTGGCGTAGCCGTAATAGGGAACCACGGCGGTGATACGGGCCGCCGACGCGCGGCGAAGGGCGTCGATCATGAGGAGCAGCTCGACGAGGGCGTCGTTGACGCCGTTCCCGTTGGGGGCCTTACAGATCGATTGCACGACGAAGACCTCCGCGCCGCGGACGTTCTCGCGGATCTCG
>JAJYMV010000183.1 GCA_021786705.1 bacterium | reverse complement strand
CGCGCCTTCCACGCCGATGCGCCGGCGACGGCGATCGACGAGCGCCTCGCCCCGCAGCCCGGCGATATCGTCGTGCGCAAAACGCGCGTCGGTGCATTCTCCACCACGGATTTAGCCGAGCAACTCCGTCGTCGCACGATCGACACGTTAATTCTTTCGGGAATCAGCACGAGCGGCGTCGTCCTTTCGACGATTCGCGATGCGGCCGACCGCGATTTCCGCCTCTTCGTTCTCGCCGATGCCTGCGCCGACCCCGCCCCCGACGTTCACGTACTCTTACTCGAGAAGGTCTTTCCGCGCCAAGCGGATGTCATCTCTACCGAAGATCTGCCGCTGCTCCTCTCGTAGCAATGCCGGCCTCCGCCGCGCGTCGATCCGCCCGACCGCTCCGAATGATATGGCGCGCCGCCCACCTCCCCGTTTCGGCGGCTCCATCGGTCCAGGGCGAGCCAAGATAATCGCCGGCGAGCACGACACGCCGCTGCCCGCCGAGGCTCCGTCGGTACGCTGCTATTGCGCGAGCACGACCGACCGGCGAGAGTGGTTCGGCAATTGGCCACCGCTGCACGCGTGATTCGACGATCGCCGCGCGCAGCTCCGGGAACGTGCGCTCGAGTTGCTCGACGATATCCCGGAGAAGTTCGTCGTCGGGGCGGTTCATTGCGCGCCTCGCCGCGTCGTTTCCGAGCATGACGGAAAGCACTTCTCCGCCGTCGCTGCCAGGCAAACGTCCGCTCTCGAGGGTCAGCGCCGCAATGTCGGCGCCCTCACACGGCGCGGCCAAAGCGCCGTGAATACCACGCAGGTGCGTCGGCGGTTTCCAGCCTGAACGCAGCGCGAATGCAATGTGTATGCTGCTCGCATACCCGACCGCGAGTACCGCTCGCTCGGCCTCGCTCGCACCAAGCAAGAGCTCGCGGCTTACGTCTGCCGGACATGCAAGAATCACGCGATCGGCGACGATCCATTCGCCGCCGGCGCGGACGCGCACGCCCTCCGACATTTCCTCAATCGCATCAACCGCTGCGCCGAAACGGACGTCGAGCTGCGCGGCCAAGGCAATTGGTAACGCTTGCCAACCGCCCACGACCGCTAGCGCATCGGTACCGCTAAAGGCTAATAGCGCCGCGACCAAGGCGCGTGAGGTGCCCGAGAGACGATGAAAATAGAAGCCATGCACCATGGGCTCGAACACGTAATCTCGCGCGGCGGCCCCCATCGTAGTTGCACACCACTGCGCTGCATCGGCGTCGTCGAGCGCCGCCAACGTTGCGTACTCCGACGGGTTCAGTCGGCGCCCCTGCCACAGCGGCGCCAACGAGCCGAGCGCGAGCTTTCCATACTCACCAATCCCCAGCAGACCGCCGGTGAGCATCGTCCACGGCCGACGGGCATGCACCGCATGCAAGGTATGGTTGCGCTCCACTGCCCCCCACGGGCTGCTCTTTACGAGGCGCGCGATCGTCCCGGTATCGCGCATCAACGGTAAAATGTAGCGATAACCGCTGGATGGAAACTGCGCTCCGACTTCGATGTCGCGTCCGTAAAAGCGCTCGCTACGGATACGGCCGCCGACGGATTCGGAGCGTTCCAACACCGTGACCCGGAGACCGGCGCGTTTCAATTCCCAGGCGCAACAGAGGCCCGCTATTCCGGCGCCCACGACGACCGCGTTCACAGGATGCATGCAGTCGCGTTCGTCGATCTTCCACATAGAGTCGCCCGTTTCGAGCCGCCGCCGAATGATTCCAGCAGCATCTCGGACTCGCGCCAATGGGAGCGGCGCCCGCCGGCGACAGCTATTCGACGATCGCTCAGAGCGGGAACCCAATCATTTGACATAAAACCCAGCCCTCATGTTGAATCGACTACAGCGCGAAGCCATTGCGCGCTTATGGGAACGGAAATTGGGTCAGGATCTCCAAAAACTTCCACAATCCGAACGACACCGTAACCTCGAGCCCGATTCTGCAGAGTTCATCTGCGCCCTTGCTGCCGGTTGTCACGCAAGACGACTGGCGGAAATCGGAGGATCCAGCGGAATCTCTACCATCGCTCTCGCCGAAGCCGCGCGGCGATCGGGCGGCAGCCTAACCTCCGTCGAGATCGAACCATCCCGCCAGCTCGAAGCGAAAAACACTATCGCCTCATTGGGTCTTTCGAATTGGGTTGAATTCGTATTGGGCGATGCTGCAGATATCATTCCGGAGTGGCACGAACTCGATTTTGTTCTTCTGGACTGTGAGAAGGAAGACTACATTAACTTCTTCCAGATGCTCAACCTCGCTCCCGGCGCCGTTGTCGTTGCCGATAACATCTTATCGCACGGCCTATTTGACTACGTTGCGCACGTGCGAATGCGCAGCGATGTCGAGTCAATCACACTCCCTATCGGCAAGGGACTTGAGGTAACGCGTTTCCGACCGAGATAGGGAGGGGACCTTGCCTTTATTGCGTTCGCGTGCCCCGAACTATAGTTCCCTCTCACTTCAGTACGCAAAGCTGGTAATTTCATCCTGACGGCATGTTCCTTGAATCGCTCCAGTGAATAGCCTGCCCATGCCCGGAACCTACATAACCGACATGCGCCACCTCGTCCCAGACGATCCCGCAACGCCGTTGCCGGCCCCGATGGCACGATTGCGAGCTTTTTTCGGCGACATCGTGCGTGCCGCCACCGCGGGGTCGCAGGCGGAGTTCGTCAGCGGCATCCCATGCCGACGAAGGCCGGGGAACCGGCGGTGCTTGGGCACGATCTCCGTAAGCAAAACCGTCCTCCCGGAGCCGTTCGTGTTCTGGGAGTGTACGGTATGCGAAGATAACGGTCGCATCGCGGGCTTTCAATGCGGCCCGGATGATCTAAGCGCATTCGCCGATCGAGGGAACGCAGGACACGAACGAAGGCACCAGGTGCTCCTTACCGCCGAGGAATACCGCTCGTGGATCTCGGGCGACACGATCGCCTATGATGCGGAGTCTATGCAAACCATGTATTCCGCCGTCGTCGGCAAACGCGGTATCGTTATTTCGGCTACAGCGGAC
>JAJYMV010000079.1 GCA_021786705.1 bacterium | reverse complement strand
CGATATGGATGCGCTTCCGATCGCCGAACGAACCGGGCTCCCGTTTGCATCGGAGATTCCCGATACGATGCATGCGTGCGGTCACGATGCTCACGTGGCGATGCTTCTCGGTGCGGCGACGCTGTTGCAAGCGCAGCGTGCGACCTTGCACGGAAACGTCGTGCTGCTCTTTCAGCCGGCGGAAGAAGGGCCCGGGGGAGCGGAGCCGATGATCGCGGAGGGCGCACTGGAGAATCCGCGCGTCGATTGCGCCGCGATGGTACACGTCGACGTGCGCCTATCGACCGGGACGATCGGCGTGACCCCGGGCTCGGTGAATGCATCGGCCGATGAGTTTACCTTGCGCATCGTCGGGCGCGGCGGGCACGGCGCCTATCCGCACACCGGCGTCGATGCAATCGTCGCTGCCTCGGCGGTGGTCGGTGCGCTGCAGAGCATCGTTTCGCGCGAGATCGATCCCCTCGCGGGCGCGGTCGTTACGATTGGGACGATTGCGGGCGGATATCGCAATAATGCGCTCGCCGATGAAGTAGTGATGACCGGAACCCTGCGCGCGCACGATCCCGCGATACGCGATACACTCGCGGCGCGCGTGGAGCGGATCGCGCATTCGGTCGCCGAGGGATATGGAGCGCGCAGCGTGCTCGAATTACGCCGCGGCTATCCGCCGGTGGTAAATAACGGCGAGATCGCACGCGGATTCGCGCCGATTCTGGCCCGCGAGGCCGGCGTCTCGGTCGTCGAGGCAGCGCCGACGATGGGCGGCGAAGATTTCGCATACATCGCGCTCGCGGTGCCGGCATTGCAGATGCGCCTCGGTATCCGCAACGAGGAAATCGGCGCGGTGCGTTCGGGGCACAGCGCGGAGTTCGTCCTCGACGAAGCGGCGCTCCCGCACGGGGTCGACGCGCTCGTCGCCTTCGCCCGCACGATGGGTTCCGGTGCGCTCCTACTTCCCGGAAAACCCAACCCGTAGTATCTGCGACAAAAGCAGGTACTACAAAATGTGCCTGCGAAGCGATGAGCTATGGACGTCTATCGGAGCGAAGACCTGCCGCGAGGCTGCGCGCACTTCGAGGCCGCGATCGATCTCCCGGCAATTCCTGAAGAAGCCTTTGCGCTGCTCTGCACGGTCGAAAAATGGCCGGCGTGGCTTCCGTTGGTCCGCAGCGCCCAGCGCCAACGCGAGGGCGCGCTTGCGCTCGGCGATGAGGTACTGCTCCGCCTCGGCGAGCCGCGCGACGAGGAGCAGCTCTTCGAGGTGCGGCGCCTCGTCACGAATTACTGCCTGACGCTGGTCGGCGCGTATTCGACGCGACGCCGGATCGATTTTCGGATCGAGCGGCAGAGTAATCGGGCGCGCTTGCGGGTGGCCTGGCTCTACCCCACCTACCACGGAGCGATGGGGAGCGCGGTCGACCGGTTGCTCCGCGGGCGCGCGGTTGCCGGGATGCTCGACCGAGCGACGATGCAGTTTCGGGGCTTGCTGGAGGCGCATCTCGTCGCTTAGCAGTCGTTGACCTGGAGTGCCAAAACCGCTAGAATCGATCCATGCCGCTCTATGATTATCGCTGTTCTGCCTGTGGCGCCGTACGCGAGGTTCGCCACGGCTTCGACGAGCGCGTGAGCGACCCGTGCGCCGCCTGCGGTGGGGAACTCGTGCGCGTTTTCAACCCCGCGCCGATTCTGTTCAAGGGATCGGGCTTTTACGTGACCGACTCGCGCCCGTCGAGCGGCGGTTCGGAGAGCACCGGTTCGTCGGAGAGCAGCAGTTCGTCGAGCGCCTCCTCCGAGAGCGCGGCCTGAGCGATCTCCTAGACGGGCGGTTCGCTCGTCCCTGAATCGGGAGGCTCCCATTGCCAGCCAACGCCCGTTTCCGGCGCTCCTGGAGCTCCGGGTTGCTGCGGCATTGCAAACGGCGGCGGAAAGGGCGCCCCAAAGGGCGGCTGAGCTTCGGCGCCCGGCGGAGGGGCCTCGGAGGGCCCAAAACCGGTTCCCGGAGGCGGCGCAAAATTTGGCGGCGGGACGAACGTCGGCGGCGGTACGAAGGTCGGCGGAGGGACGAAGGCCGGTGCGCCCGGAGCGAAGCCGGGCGGAACCCCGGGCGGGCGGATGGGCGGCGTCTCTGCGGGCACGGGGGGCGGCGGAAGCGGCGGAAACTCGTAGCCGTTCTCCGGTGAGACGCGCGCTTCGGGCGCGGTTGTCGCATCGATGCGCTGCTCTCGCAAAGCCGATGCTCGGGCGGCGGTAGCCGCCAACTGCTCCTCGAGCAGCGGTGGGCGCGCGGTAAAGAGCGGTGCCGGAAGATCGCCGACCGCGGCTCCGACGAGTACGTTGCGCACCGGCGGCAGAATCTGCGCGTCGGAGCGCCGGGCGATCGCGCGAAGCTCCTCGATAATGTCGTCGGGTGCGGCTTCGGCCTTCATCGTATCGAGCAGCAGTGCGACGGTGTCGCGGAGATATTGCGGCGGTGGAACCTTTGCAAATGCGAAGGTATGCTGGGCGAGCTCGGCTTCGACGCCCTGCAACAAGCGCTTCCAATGATCGATATTTTGGTAGCGTTCGAATAACCCGGCGGAGCGTTTTGCTTGGGAGTAGAGCGAGGCGATGCGCTTCCCTAAGGGGTCGGAGGGCGGGGCGGGCTCGACGATTGCAACGCGAGCCGCAACGCGTGCGAGCTCGCCGAGAATCTGCGAATGGAAGAGCGGATCGACCTCGTGGAGATAATGGTACGCCAATCCGAGATCGAAGCTGCTATCCCGCGCCGGGATCACCGAGGTGCTGCCGCGCAGCAGCGTCGCACCGATATCGGCGTACGCCGCAATCGCCTCGTCGCGCGAGTCGATCACGGTGACGATCGCGCCGCGTTCGAGTGCGGCGCGTACCGCGCGCGCTTCGTCTCCGTAGCCGCAAATCAACACGCGCTCGCCCTCGCGAACGGCGATCGCATCCCAAATCAGCGCCTCGATGTAGCGCGCTTCGGCCTCGAACTCCTTGACGGAGTACACGTAATCGGAGATCTCCATCATAATACGCTTGCCCGTTC
>JAJYMV010000164.1 GCA_021786705.1 bacterium | reverse complement strand
ACAACGATCGCGCTAGCCGCAAATGAACGCCGAGCGACCGCGTGATGTCGGTGCACCCGACGAGCGCTTAAGCGAGCGGTGCGCCGCAGTCGCGCGGTCGCGCAAGAAGCAACGCGCCTCGATACGGGCGCTAAAGCGCCCTACTCGGCGTGACAGAATTCGTGCTACTCGGCGTGAGAGCGATCGAACTACGAGCCGAGCGACCGCGTGATGTCGGTGCACCCGACGAGCGCTTAAGCGAGCGGCGAGGACCCTGACATTGCTTGTCCGAGCCGCGAGCGTCTAGCGAGGAGCGGTGCGCCGCAGTCGCGCGGTCGCGCAAGAAGCAACGCGCCTCGATACGGCGCTTGCAGCGCCTACTCGGCGTGACAGAAGGCGCGCTACTCGGCGCGACAACGATCGCTACGGCGAGGCTGCAGGCGACGGTGAGGGCGAAGGAGCCGGTGTAGGCGGCGTTACGAGCGCGAGCGGAATCGATGCCGGAAAGCCTATTGCCGAATAGGCGATCGTCGCGCTCCCATGTTTGATCTGCAGTCCGAAGGTGTGAATCGCGATGACGATCTTGCTGTTGCGTACCATCCAGTACGGGCCGCTCTGCCCGAAGTTCATCTGCACGTAGCCACCGAGCGAGACCGCGACGATCGTCTCGAAGATATTAAAGCGCATCGAACAGACGCGCATGCTGCTCGGGTCGATCACCACGCGGCTCAGCGTGTGAACTGTGGGATCGTAGCGCGCGGTAAGCCGGAGCGCGTGGCCGGGAGACCCATCGGGGCAGAGCGCCGCTCCGCCGTCGGCGATATGGTACGCGCCGGGGCTCAGCGCCGAGACAACGGCGATCGTCTTGAGCCCCGGAGGGGGCGTCGCCACGGGACGCAACGTTTTCGGAGCCGGCGTTTTCCCATCCCAGCCATACCGCAGAAAATCATATGCGCCGGGCCACGTCGGAACGAAGACCGGAGAGGAGCTGTAATATCGCTTCTTCTTCGCATCGACGTTGAGCGTGAGGTCGCCCTTCGCGCGCATCCACGTGCGGTAGCGTTGATCGCCGAGCGATGCGGTATCGCCACCCCAGGTGACGTAGATCGCCGTGCGCCCGTCGCTTAACGGGCCGAATGAAAACGCGAGCCCCTGTGAATCGAAGGTCGTGGTGAAGATGGCGGCGGGCGGTTCGGGAAGGCGCTTCATCGTCGCGATCGCCGCCTCATAGTACGCCGTCGCCGAGGGAGCGGCGCTCAGTGCGGGAGTGTTCCCGAGAAGCGCGAGCGAGGCAAGGAGCAACAAAATAGCGGCACGCTTCAACACTCGCAGGATGATACGGCCTCCGGTACCGGCGGACGACGAGAGTAGTGTAAAGATACCGTAATGTTCGTGAAGGATTCTGCGGAACGTCGTAGCCGCAAGACCCGGCGAAGAGGATCATCACAGGCATCCCCTCCATCTTTTACAAGGAACCCTATGTTCGTTTCAATCGCGCGCCGTTCGGTCGGCGCTCTTTTCCTCGCCGCGACGCTTGCCCCCGGCCTCGCATCGGCCGCGACGGTCAGCGCCTCGCTCGTCCCCGACGGCACCTACGTCGTCCAAGTCGAAGCCGTCAAGGACGCCCGGCACGCCCTCGTTCTCCTGCCCAACGGCATGGAGACCACGCTCACCGCAACCGGCAGTGCCAGCTTCGCCGCGGTGAAGCCGCACCAGCAGCTCCGCGTCTCGATTATCGCCGGAAAAACGCCGGTGCTCGCGGTTACTCGCCGCTAGCGCCCTTCGCAGCCGGGCTCGGCGACGGGCCCGGCGCGAACTCCGCCGCCGGAATCGCGGCGGGCGCAGCGAGCTTCCGAAAGGCAACGCCGATGGTGAGCCGGGAGACCTGCATTCCAAAGGTTCGAAAGCCGATCACGAAGCGCGCGTCGCGCACCAGCCAATAATCGGCGCTCTCGCCGAAATGCAGCGCAAGATATCCCGAGACGCCGACCGCAACGAGCGAATCGGCGACCGAAAAACGCATCTCGCAAAAACGACCGGTCGCGCTCTCGATCACCACATGCGTCAACAAGCGGCGTTCTTTGTTGCGTAGTGCTTCTAAGTGCAACGCGTGTCCCGGCGCACCGTTCGGGCAGAGCGCGGGGCCGCGATCGCTGATGCGATAATCGTCGGGCGCAACGGCGGTAACGATCGCGATGGTTTTCAACCCGTGCGGCAGTCCCTTCGCGGGAGTCGTCGGTTTTTTCGCGTTCGAACTCTGCGCCTGCGCCATATCGAGCCCATATTGCACGATCTTGCTCACCCCGAGCCAGGTGGGATCGAGGCCGTCTTTTTCGCTCTCCCATTTCCCGTGCGGCAACTCGCGAGAGATCTCGCTGCCATCCTTCGTGCGTAATTTATAGGCGTCGATCGTCGGCGGATGCCCGTGGAGCGAAATAACGGTGCGGAAGGTGAGATAGGGCGGAACCGGCTGCCGCTCCATGATCGCGAGTGCGTCGCGATAGTACTGCGCGGCCGAAGGCGGCGCGTCGGCGCGCGCGTACGAAACGCTCCCGGCGGCGAGGAGCACGACGCAGAGAAAAAAAGAGCGGAGGATCGTCGTCATACGCATCAACATGCCGGTACTACGACGGAACCGAGCTCCGAGTTTCAGAATCCGGGGCATCGATTCGAAAAGTCAGGAGGATCGTGTCGGGGGGCGGATTCACGCGTGCGAACTCGGCGCGATCGGCGGCATCCTCGGCGACCGCGAGCGTACCGCGCTCGAGCGAGAGCGCGCCGCAACGGACGCGGCCGCGGGCGACGAAGCAGAGCAGGGAGCGCAACCTCCCCTCGACTGCGGGCGGAGGGGGCATCCCAACGGCGCGATGCGCGAGCGCGCCGTCGCGCGTCATCACGTTGAGCGCCTCGATCGCTCCGGCGGCGAGTGCGGCGCTCGCGCGCTGCGAGCCCGCGAAGGAGAACGGCTGAAACGCCGGGATCGCAACCGCTTCGCGCTCGTCCAGGCGCAGCGAGAAGCCGGCGCCGAGCGGGACGATCGTTCGCGACCAACCGCTGAAATCCGAGAAGGCCGCACCGGTGCGCTCGAATGCAACCGTGACGCGTAGATCGGGCTCGAGGTGCAATTCGCGCGTCGTGCCGCCCCCGTTCCGCCACGGGACCTCGGGGCAATCGGCGAGCCGAACGATGCGCACGGAGCGCTCTTTCGCCGATTGGCGAGCGAGCTCCGGCGACGCTTTACCGAGTGGACAAAGGCCGAGCGAGGCGATCGTGCCAACCCCGGTGAGCATGAGTACCGAATTGCGTGAGTTCCTCACCCTCTCATACACCGAGCTCGAAGAGCTCAACCTTCGCGCCAAACAGCAGCGCAAGGATCGGGTCGCACCGGCAACGCTCCAAGCCGAACGGTTGGCGTATCTCCAGGAAGAGCACCGCATCAAAGCGGTCACCGTGCTCTTCAGCGATCTCGAGGGGCGCCTGCACATGCTCGACTACGACAAGAAGTTCTTGCTCAAGTCGCACGACAATCTCACCTTCGACGGCTCGTCCATCCGTGGATTTACCGCGCAACGCGAGAGCGATCTGCGCCTCTTCCTCGATTGGAGCGCATTTTATTGGGCACCCTCCGATATCTTCGGGCCGGGCAAAGTGTTGGTTTTCGCCGACGTTATCGACCGCAGTGGGAAGCCGTTCGTCGGCGACGTACGCGGCTCGTTGAAAAAATTTGCCGCCGAGCAATTTACGAAAAACGGATACACGCTCAACGCCGCCAACGAGATCGAAGGCTTTTTATTTCAGGGCCTCGATGCCGAACGCCGCTATCACGAAACGGCGAAGTTTGAATACGTCAACACCGGCGGGTATTATCACTCGCTTCCCGGCGATCCGTTGCGGACGTTCATCGATACGGTCGCCGAAGTGCAGCGCGCGATGGGATTCGAAAACGAAAAGGATCATCCCGAGGTCGCGCCTTCGCAATTCGAGATCAATTACGGGTATGGCGAGGTCGTCGCCGCCGCCGACCAGATTCAGCTCTATAAACTCATCTGCCGCCAAGTTGCAACGCGCCTGGGCATGACCGCGAGCTTCCTACCCAAGCCGGTGATCGGCGTGAACGGCAGCGGCATGCACACGAACGTCTCCGTCAAGAAAAACGGCAAGAACATTTTCTGGGATCCGAAGGGCCAAGAGAAGATCGGCACTTTCGCGTGGCAATTCATCGATCGGCTGCTCACGCACGGGAACGATATCTGCCTCGCCCTCAACGCCAGCGTGAACGCCTATCGTCGCCTCGATCCGCATTTCGAAGCGCCGAACCAAATCAAAGCCTCGGCGGTCGATCGCGGATCGATGATTCGCATTCCCATCGGCAACGAAGGGAGCGCGCGCGTGGAGGTTCGTTCGGTCGGCCCCGACGCCAACCCGTATATGGTGCTGCTCGCGGTCTTTAAGACCGGGCTCGAAGGGAGCACCAGCAAACTTCGCAACCTCCGCCAAGCGGAGCGCTACCTGCCCGACAACATCTACGACGCAATCGAACATTTCCGCACGTCGGAGTGGGTGACGAAGCTTTTCAGCGGCGAGGTTCAAGAGAAATATGCCGATTTGAAACAAGCGAGTGCCGATCGCTGCCCGCGCCTCTTAGGAACGATCGTGAAGCCCCAAGAAGTGCAGTATCACCACGAAGTCTACAATCAGTTCCTCTGGAACCTCTTCTAGGGCGCTTCATCTGAGGAAGTAACCCCTCGCGGCGAGGCGAATCGGCAGGGAATGGAACGTAATCTGCAGATTCGCCTCGCACGCCGTCCAATCGGCGAACCGAGTGTCGACGATTTCCGGTTCGTTGAGGAAGCGATGCCGGCCCCGGGAGCCGGCGAGGTACTCTTGCAAACGCTCTGGCTCTCGCTCGACCCCTACATGCGCGGTCGTATGAGCGAGGCCCGTTCGTACGTCGCTCCCGTCGCCATCGATGCGGTGATGGTCGGCGGAACCGTCGGCAAGGTGCTCGCTTCGAACGATCCGCGCTTCGCCGTCGGCGATCTCGCGCTGGGTTACGGCGGCTGGCAACGGTACAGCGTCGAGCCCGCCGATGCGTTGCAAAAACTGGATTCGGCGATGGCGCACCCGAGCTATGCGCTCGGCATTCTCGGGATGCCGGGACAGACGGCGTACTGCGCGCTCAACGATATCGGCGCGCCGAAGGCCGGGGAGACGCTCGTCGTCTCGGCCGCCGCAGGCGCGGTCGGCCAGGTCGCCGGACAACTCGGAAAAATCGCCGGGTGTCGCGTCGTCGGCGTCGCCGGCGGCTCGGAGAAATGCCGATACGTCGTCGAAGAATTGGGATTCCATGCCTGCATCGATCGAAAGACGGAATCGCTCGATGAAGCGCTCGCGCGCTACTGCCCCGATGGAATCGACATCTATTTTGATAACACCGCGGGCGCGATCCTCGAAGCGGTGATGAAACGCTTGCGCGTCGGCGCGCGCATTCCCTTAGTCGGCCTCATCGAACAATATAACGCCGTGCAGATGCCGAAGGGGCCGAATCTCGCTCCGTTGCTCGTCGCTCGCGCGAAAATCGAAGGGTTTCTCGTCACCGATCACGCCGCACACACGCGCGACTTCCTTGCAGCCGTCGGAGGACTGCTGCAAAAAGGCAAACTCGCGTATCGCGAGGACGTTGTCGAGGGCCTGGAAGCGGCACCCGAGGCATTCATCGGTTTACTACGCGGCGCGAACCTCGGAAAGCTTTTGGTTCGGGCGGCGTGACCCACGAAAGCGAGCCGCTCTTCGAGGCGCTGCTCGCCGTAACGCAAAGTATCCTCGGCGCCGAGCGCGGGCAAGATGCGCTCGAAGCGATCGCTCACGGCGTTTCGCGCGCCTTCCGTTTCCGCTACGTCAGCATCGTCGCCGCCGAATCGCCCGATGGTGAGATGACGCGGCGCGTCATGCTCGGGTGGAGCGACGAGAAAAAGGCGCAACGGCTCGGCGAGAGCGTCTCGCGTTCGGCAACGCGCGAGTTTCTCTCCCCTGAATTCGAAGTCTACCCGCACTGCTATTATTTCCCGGCGGAGCGCTTCGTCGAATGGCGGCACGCGCTCTATTCCGGGGAGAACGATCGCGGCGTGGAGCGCAGCGCTCCGAACCGCTGGCACGAACGGGATTCCATCGCGCTCGTCCTCGCCGATGCATCGGACGCAATGCTCGGTTATATCTCCATCGACGGCCCCGAAGACGGCGCCGTTCCCGATCGCGCAACGCTAACGCATATGCGCGTTTTCGCCGATCTCGCCGGCTTGGCACTCGCCAACGTGCGCGCGCGCACCGCCGAGGCGGCGCGCCGGGAGCTACTCGAAAGCCGTGCGCGTTCGCAGAGCGAATTTCTCGGAATCGTGGCGCACGAATTTCGTTCTCCGTTGGCGGCGATTCGCGGCGCGGCGATTCTATTGGAGACGAATTTCGAGCGTCTATCGGAGACGCGCCGGAACGAACTCTTGCAAGCGATCTCACTGTCCACAACGCGCATGTCGACGCTCTTCGACGATTTCTTATTACTCTCTCGCGTCGACGCCGGCTCGCTCGCGCTTCAAGAGGAACGCGTCGACGGGCGCACGATCGTCAACGAAGCACTCGGCCGAATGCGCAGCGAATACCCATCGCGCCGGTTCGTGGCGCGCATTCCCGACGATATTCCCCCGGTCTGCGGCGACGAAACGCGAATCGTTCAAGTCCTCTGCAACCTCCTCACGAATGCCGTTCGCTACTCGCCGCCCGATACGAGGATCCACGTGAGCCTTCAAACGGTGAGATCGTACGTTCGTTTTTCGGTGCAAAATCGCGGTCCCGGCATCCCCCACGAAGAGCGCGAGCGACTTTTCACACGATTCGGGCAAATCGGAAAGCACCCCGATGGGACCGGGCTCGGCCTCTACTTAAGTCGCCAGCTCGTCGAGCTGATGGGCGGGCAAATCGACTTCGAGAGCACTCCCGACGACACGACGACCTTCTGGTTCTCGCTTCCGATCGCCGTAAAAGCGTAAAACCGCTGCAAATACGGTAGGTTCGAGGCATTTACCATGCCGAACTATACAGCATCGTGAAAACTCGTGCCGATATCCGAAACGTCGCCATCATCGCCCACGTCGACCATGGGAAAACCACGCTCGTCGACGCCATGCTTCGCCAGAGCGGGATTTTCCGCGAAGGACAACAGGTGGAGACGCGCGTGATGGATTCCAACCCGCTCGAACGCGAGCGCGGTATTACCATCCTCGCAAAAAACACCGCGGTTCGGCATGGGGATTACAAGTTCAACATCGTCGATACGCCCGGTCATGCCGATTTTGGCGGCGAGGTCGAGCGCGTATTGCAGATGGTTCAGGGCGTCCTGCTTTTAGTCGATGCCGCCGAAGGCGTGATGCCGCAAACGCGTTTCGTTCTGCGCAAGGCCCTCGAGCTCGATCTGCGCGTGATCGTCGCCGTAAATAAAATCGACCGTAAAGATGCGCGCGCCTCGGAAGTGGTCAACGAAGTCTTCGATCTCTTTATCGATCTCGGCGCGAACGACGAACAGGCCGATTTCCCGGTCGTCTTCACCAACGGCAAATTGGGGATCGCGAAACTCTCGCTGGAAGCGGAATCCGATAATCTCGAACCGCTCTTCGATATGCTGGCGCGCCACATTCCCGAGGCGCCCGCCGAAGAGGGCCCGCTCCAGCTTTTGATCTCAGCGATCGACCACAATAAATACGTCGGACGCATCGGGATCGGGCGCATCTTCCGGGGCACCTCGCGCGTGAACGCACCGATCGTGCGCGTCGCTCACGACGGTACGGTGACCGGCGGATTGCGCTTGACGACGATGCTCACGTTCGCCGGGCTCGAACGCGTCGAGGTCAGCGAAGCATCGGCCGGCGACATTGTTTGCGTTTCCGGCATCGAAAACCTCAATATCGGCGACACGATCGCCGACGCATCCGCACCCGAAGCGATCCCGGCCGTCGCCGTGGACGAACCGACGGTATCGATGTTCTTCTCGGTGAACAACTCGCCGTTTGCCGGAAAAGAGGGCAAATTCGTTACCTCGCGACAAATTCGCGAACGCCTCATGCGCGAGCTCGAATCGAATGTCGCGCTGCGCGTCGCCGATACCGAATCGGCCGATACGTTCGAGGTTCGCGGCCGCGGAGAGCTCCATCTCTCCATTCTTATCGAAACGATGCGCCGCGAAGGCTTTGAGATGGCGGTCTCAAAACCGCAGGTCATCGTCACCGAGCGCGATGGCAAAAAATACGAACCGGTCGAATACGTCGTCGTGGACGTTCCCGAAGAGTACGCGGGTGCGGTCATCGAGGCACTCGGCAAGCGTAAAGCGGTGATGTCAAATATGATCAACATCGGGGATTCTCGCAGGCTCGAATACACGATGCCGACGCGCGCCATCTTCGGGCTCCGCGGAGAGCTGCTGACGCTGACCCGCGGCACCGCTGTTATGTCGCACACCTATTACGACCACGAAGTCTGGCAGGGGGACCTACCGGGGCGGAGCGTCGGAGCGCTGGTTGCCAGCGATACCGGCCGTGCGACGGCATACGCGCTTGCCGGCGTCGAACAGCGCGGACGCTTTTTCGTCGGACCGGGAACCGATATCTACGAAGGCATGGTCGTGGGCCGCGCCAACGACGATAAGGATATCGCGCTCAACGTAGTCCGCGAGAAAAAGCTGACCAACATGCGCGCCGCCGGATCGGACGACAATGTCAAACTCGCGCCGCCCGACGAGCTCTCGCTCGAGCGGGCGATCGAATTCATCGACGACGACGAACTCGTCGAAGTGACGCCGAAGTCGATTCGCTTGCGCAAACGCATTCTCGATGAAGGGGAGCGCCTCAAGGCGCGGCGACGGGAGCGCACGACCGCTTGAGGCAACTGGTAAAAGGTTTCGCCCAGTTTCTCGTTCGCGGGAGGGTTGTCGATCTTGCGGTCGCCTTCGTCATCGGCGGCGCGGCCGGGAGCTTCATCAACTCGTTCGTCACGAATTTGTTCTCGCCGCTCCTCGCCGCCGTCATCGGCCAGCACGAATTTTCGCACGCGCAAGTCGTGCTGAATCATTCGTCGATTACGTACGGGAAATTTATCGACTCGTCGATCTCGTTTCTGCTCGTCGCCGGCGCGGTCTATTTTTTCGTGATCGTTCCCTCGAATCGCCTCGCCGTCAACGGCGTGCTCTCGGGGCTCTCGAGCCCGACGCTCAAGAAATGCCCCGAATGCGCCGCCGAGATTCCGAAGAGCGCTCGCCGCTGCATGTACTGCACGCAGGTCGTCGAGCAGAGTTAAACCGCCGCGACCGCCCGTTCCACCTCGAACGTGAGCCGTTCGGCCGACGCGTCGTATCCGACACGCACGCTATCGCCGTCGTGAATATCGCCGGCGAGAATTTTTCGGCCGAGCGGCGTTTCCAGCTCGCGCTGTATCGTTCGCTTGATCGGCCGGGCGCCGTAGGCGGGCTCGTACCCGACGCTCGCAATGTGCCGCGTTGCCGCCTCATCGAGCTCGATAGTAATTCGGCGCTGGGCTAAGCGCTCGCGCAACCGCTCGAGCTGGATTCCGACGATCTCGGCCAATTGCGAACGGTCGAGCGCGTGGAAGACGACGATTTCGTCGACGCGATTGAGGAACTCGGGGCGGAAATGCGCCTTGAGCTCGTCGAGAACCGTCGCGCGCATGACGGAGTATTCGGCATCGGAGCCGCCGTCGCGATAGTCGAGGATACGATGGCTTCCGATATTCGAGGTCATCACGAGGATCGTGTTTTTGAAATCGATCGTTCGCCCTTGGCCATCGGTAAGGCGCCCGTCGTCGAGAATTTGCAAGAAGACATTAAAGACGTCGGGGTGCGCCTTTTCGATTTCGTCGAAGAGCACCACGCAGTACGGGCGGCGGCGGACCGCTTCGGTCAGCTGTCCGCCTTCGTCGTATCCGATATATCCCGGCGGCGCGCCGATAAGGCGAGCGACGGTGTGCTTCTCCTGGTACTCCGACATATCGACGCGGATCAACGCGCGTTCGTCGTCGAAGAGATATTCCGCGAGCGCGCGCGCGAGTTCGGTTTTGCCGACGCCCGTCGGGCCGAGGAAGATAAACGAACCGATCGGACGATGGGGATCGGCGAGACCGCTGCGCGAGCGCAGAACCGCCTCGGCGACGCTATCGACCGCCTCGTTCTGTCCTACCACGCGGCGATGCAACTCGTCGTCGAGATGGAGCAGCTTCTGCTTCTCGCCTTCGAGGAGCTTGCTCACCGGAATCTTCGTCCAACGTGCGATGACCTCGGCGATATCTTCTTCGTCGACCTCTTCCTTCGCCAATCGCCCGCCCTGAGCGGAATCGAGGCGCGCCTCTTCCTCGGCGAGCTGCCGCTCGAGCGTCGCAAGCTGCCCGTAGCGTAATTCCGCGACACGATTGAGATCGTATTGCCGCTCGGCGCGTTCGATCTCGACCTTCGCCGCATCGATGCGCTCGCGAAGATCGCGCAGCGTCGTCACGCCGCTCTTTTCGATATCCCACTGCGCGCGCAGGCGCGAACGTTCGTCTTGAAGCGCGGCAAGTTCGCGTTCGAGCGATTCGAGCCGCTCCTTACTGCCGGTATCGCTTTCGCGTTTGAGCGCCTCCCGCTCGATCTCCAGCTGCATGGTGCGCCGAGAGACTTCGTCGAGCTCTTGCGGCATCGAATCAATCTCGGTGCGCAGCTTCGCCGCAGCCTCGTCGACGAGGTCGATCGCCTTATCGGGCAGGAAGCGATCGCTGATATACCGGTCGCTCAACATTGCGGCCGCGACCAACGCGCTATCTTTAATGCGAACGCCGTGATGCGCTTCGTATTTTTCTTTGAGTCCGCGCAGAATCGAAATGGTATCTTCGACGCTGGGCTGGTCGACGATGACAGGCTGGAAGCGCCGCTCGAATGCCGCGTCTTTCTCAATATACTGTCGATATTCGTCGAGCGTCGTCGCACCGATGAGATGGAGCTCGCCGCGCGCGAGCATCGGTTTGAGCAGGTTGCCGGCATCCATCGATCCCTCGGTTTTTCCGGCGCCGACGACGGTGTGCAATTCGTCGATGAAGAGCACGATGCGCCCCTCCGATTTTGCGACGTCCTTCAGCACCGCTTTCAGGCGCTCTTCGAATTCGCCGCGATATTTCGCACCGGCGATCAGCGCGCCCATATCGAGCGAGACGAGGCGGCGCTCTTTCAAACTTTCGGGTACGTCGCCGCGCACGATCCGCTGCGCGAGCCCTTCGACGATCGCAGTTTTGCCGACGCCGGGTTCGCCGACGAGCACGGGATTGTTCTTCGTACGGCGTGAGAGCACTTGGACGACGCGCCGAATCTCTTCGTCGCGCCCGATTACGGGATCGAGTTTGCCGCGCTCGGCATCGAGCGTCAGATCGCGCCCGTAGCGCTCGAGCGACTTATAGGTTCCCTCGGGATCCTTGCTGCTCACCCGTTGGTTCCCGCGTACCTCGCGAAGGGCGCGCAAAATCGCGTCCTCGCTCAACCGCGATTCGCGGAAGATTGCGCCGATCGCGCCACCCGCCTGCGCCATCGCCAGCAAAACGTGTTCGACCGAGACGTAATCGTCGCCGAGTTTTTTCGCCTGCGCCTCGGCGGCGTCCATGACTCGGGAGAGCTCGGGCGAGAGCGAGACCTGCGCGCTCTCGGCGTTCGGCCCGCTCAAGCGCGGAAGGCGCCCGATCGCGGCGTCGGCCGCGCGGGCGATCGCCTTGGGGTCGCCCCCGGCTTTGGCCAGAATATCGGCAGCGATGCCGCGCTCTTGGTCGATGAGGGCGGCGAGAAGATGTTCGGGCGTCGTCTGGGTGTTGCGCTCCGCGAGCGCGCGGCTATAGGCCGCATTCAAGGCATCAGAGACGCGTTCGGTCAAGCGATCGACGTTCATACACTCTTATAATACCGCCGCCGATGCGAACGGTTACAGGGGCAACCTTCTCGATTTCTTCCTATCGGATCGAGAACGTGAAGAGCGCTGCGGCTTTGACTTCCAGCGGCTGCGGCAATATCGTCGCGGGCGTGGAGGCGAACGGGAAACTCGGCAGCTTGAAGCTCTCGCCGCCGATAAAATCGTCGAGGAGGATCGGTTTTACCGAGAGCAGCGCCCCGAGGTGCACGCCGGCCGCGCCGGCGATCGCTGCGGCGCGCGCCCGAGCGATGCGTTCGGCTGCGACGAGCGCCTGCGTCCGCGCCGCATCGGGATCGGCGGCCTCGAAGAGCGTGACCCGTTTCGCATCCCAGCCCGCCTTGGTCAACGCCTCGCTCACCGCGACGACGCGATTGGGGGGGACGCGGAGAATCGCGTAGGTCGCATACGCCGTGTGCCCGCTCTTGCTGAGCGATTCGAGCGGGACCATGCTCGCGATCGCCGAGGAACTCAGGCCGAGCGAGGGGAGCATGGCGCGTAACGATGCGCTCGCCTCGGCGCCGAGGGCGGCGTTCGCGGATTTCCCGAGCCGGCTCACGAGCACGCGCTCGACGGGAAGATCGGCGACGAGATCCGTCGGGGTGATTTGCGCGGTCGCGGCGACCGTAATCGTGTGCGGACGGCCGGCGGAAGCGAAGGTTCCCGCGGCGATCGCCGGAGCGCTCGAAGCGACGGCGAGCATGAGAGCGAGAGAAAGGAGCCGTTCGGTTTTCATTCCGGCGCCGTGCGCTACCGGAGGGACGGATTCCTTTCGTTCGCGCGTAACGCACGCACGTCTCCCGTGCGAATCGTGATGCCGCGAGCGTCGAACCACTCCAATAACGGTACCGCAAATTTGCGCGAGGTCCCGATGAGGGTGCGGAAATCCGCAACCGTCATCTGCCGGTGTTGCTGCAGATGTCGCTCGACGCGCGCGCGAATCGCCGCGATCTGCGAGGCACCGTAGAGTTCCTCGCCGACGCGCACGAGCGCGCCCCGAGCGAGCAACGCCGCGTAGGCATCGGCGAGCCCTGGAATACGCGAGCCGCGGATCGCGGTTTCGATCTCGGAGGCGGGCACCGGAACGAGGCGAGTGGTATCGTCGCGCTGCAGAAAGGTCGCGAAAAACCGGTCTTGCTCGTCGGAGAATCGCGGTTCGTGGCCGGGCAATGCATAGAATCCCGAACGCGCGGCGAGGCGGCCTTCGCCGACGAACGCCGCGAGATAGCGATAGAGCAGCCCTTCGTCGAAATTTAATTCTTTCGCCAACGCTTGCAAGGTGCGCCCCATCGCCCACGGCGCTTCGTCGTGCCGACGCGCGAGTTGCGTCACGATGCGTTCGAGCAACGCATTGGAGAGCTCCGCACCGACGAACGCTTCGGGCTTCGCAATCGCGCGCAGTTCGCCGGCGGAGAGCGCCGCATCGACGATCTCCTCGATCGCCTCCGCACGAAGATTGAGTTTTGCCGCAAGCTCCTCGCGCCCGAGCCCGGCGAGGCCGGCCTCGGCGAGCGCGGCGCGCAATGCCGCGACATGCGGAGCCTCGCCGCCTTCGTCGCTCGCCTCGATGCCGGCGATCTCACCGCCGCCGAGCAGCGTTTTCGGCGAGAGGCGACGCAGCACGAAACGCACGCCGCCGAACGCCGTCGTCGCTTCGCGTAGCAGCAAACGCGCTTCGACGGTCTCCTCCCGTTCGGGAACGCGCTCGAAGAGCAGCGTGCCGAGAATCTCCGCCGCGCCGATCGACGCGCGCACCGGCGTGCGCCGCCGCAGGAGCGGAAGCGCCTCGAGCAAGGGCGTGAAACGCACGGTAAAGTGCGAGCCGGGAAGCAGCTCCGGCCCGGAGAGGACGCTGCCGCGCGAAATTTTTTCGCGCGCGACGCCGGGAAGATTGAGTGCGACGCGCGCACCCGCCGCCGCTCGATCGACCGAGGTGCCGAACACGTGCACGCTGCGAACGCGCGCGCGCATCCCCGCGGGTTGCAACGTGACGCTCTCACCGACGCGAACGCTGCCCTGCATCAACGTTCCGGTCGCAATCGTTCCGTGTCCGGGCAACGTGAAAACGCGATCGATCGGCATGTAGAGCGGCGCGTCGGCATTCCGCGGAGCGAGTGCGGCGAGTTTGGCGGCGAGCGAGGCCCGCAGCTCGGGAATTCCTTCGCCGCTCGTCGAGGAGAGCGCCCTCATCGGCGCGTCGGCGGCGAGCGTCCCGGCGAGATCCTGACGGATGCGCGCGAGCGCTTCGTCGCGCTCGGCCGCGTTCAAAAGATCGCATTTCGTGACCGCGACGAGGACGTCGCGCACGTTAAGAAAGCGCAGGATCGCGAGATGCTCGCGGGTCTGCGGCATCACCCCTTCGGTCGCGGCGACGACGAGCAGCAACAGATCCATTCCGCTCGCACCGGCGAGCATATTGTGGAGGAAGCGTTCGTGCCCGGGAACGTCGACGATTCCCGCGACGACGGAGCCTTCTTCGAAGCGCGCGAAGCCGAGATCGAGCGTCATGCCGCGCTCCCGTTCCTCGGCCCAGCGATCGGGATTCACTCCCGTCAGGCGCTCGACGAGCGTCGATTTTCCGTGATCGACGTGCCCCGCGGTTCCGACGATATGCACGCGCGCGCTCCCTAGAGCGCCGCAGCGATGGCGTCGGCGAGCGCTGCATCCTCGGCGGCGAGCACGCTGCGGAGATCGAGCAGAACGCAGCCATCCTCGATTCGCGCGATCGTCGGCGGCCGCCCGTGACGCAGGCGACGTGCGAACGCGTCGGCATCGGGGCTCTCGATACAGATCGCCAGCGAAGGAAGCGTCGCTCCCGGGAGCGCTCCGCCGCCGACCGCGGCGCGCGTCTCCACCAGTCGCCCACGCTCCACGCGTGCGATCGCCGCTTCGCCGCGACGTTGTAATTCCTCGAGCGACGCGGCGAGCATCGCATAGAGCGGAATCTCAAGACGCGTGCTATCGCTCTCGTGCAAGCACGCCGTCGCGTCGAGCATTGCGAGCGTCGTCTTATCGACGCGCAGCGCTCGCAGCAGCTGATTGCCGCGCATACGCCCTATCGCGAGCGCGCTGCCGAGGAGCATACCGCATTGCGGGCCGCCGAAGAGTTTGTCCCCCGAGACCGCGACGACCGCGACGCCCTCGTCGAGTGCTTCGCGAACGGTTCGCTCGCGCGGCAAACCGAACGCCGTCATATCGATCGTTGCGCCGCTCCCCAGATCCTCGACGAGCATCACACCGCTGCGGCGGGCCGCTGCGGCGAGCGCGCGCGAATCGAGTTCTTCGACGAACCCTTCGAGCGAGAAATTGGAACGATGCGTACGCAAGATGAGTGCGGTCTGCGGCGAGAGCGCGCGCTCGACGTCGGCGACGCGCGCTTTGTTCGTCGTTCCGATCTCCACCAAACGCGCTCCGCTTCGTTCGAGCACGTCGGGAATGCGAAAACCTCCGCCGATCTCGACGAGTTCGCTGCGCGCGACGATGCACTCGCGATTTCGCGCGAAGGTGTCGAGCAACAGCAACACCGCGGCGGCGCAATTATTGACGACGAGCGCATCTTCGGCTCCGAAGAGCCGCGCCAAGCGCGCGCCGACGCGCTCGTAACGCGAGCCTCGCTGCCCATCGAGAAGATCGTATTCGAGATTGGAGTAACCGGCGCCGATCCGCGCCGCGGCGTCGAGTGCGGCACGCGCCAACGGTGCGCGGCCGAGATTCGTATGCACGAGGATGCCGGTCGCATTTATCGTCGGCTGCAGTTGCGCGGCGGCGGCGGCTTCGAGATCGGCGAGCAAGGCGCGCGATGCATCGTAACTATGCCCGGCGGCGAGCGCGGCCCGCCCGCGTTCGAGCGCTTCCTGCGCGAGCGCCTTCAGCGCGTCGCGCCCCAGCGCGCCTTCGTATGCGACGACCGCCGGCTCGGAAAGCAAACGATGCACGGCCGGAAGGCCGCGCATCGCGTTCTGGTTCATCGGCTTCTAGTTCAAATGCCGGGCGAGCATCGAACTGATCTGCGCCTCGGGTACGTACCCGACGATGCGATCGACGGCCTGGCCGCCCTTGAAGAGAATCAGGCAGGGGATGCCCGAGACGCCGTACTGCCCGCTCAACGACGGATTTTCGTCGGTATTGAGTTTGACGAATTTCGCTTTGCCTTCATGCGCGGCGGCGACTTTTTCGACAACCGGCGAGAGCATGCGACACGGGCCGCACCACGGCGCCCAGAAATCGACGAGGACGGGTTGGGTGTTTCCCAGGACCTCGCTCTGAAAATTTGCTTGACTGACTTCGGCTACTACGCTCACGATGGACTCCTTTTTCTACGATGCTTCAACCGCCCGGCGGCGGTGCCTGGTTGCACGAGCCGGCCTAGCGCACTAGGCCAGCTCGGTCTGTGTCGGCTCCCCGGTGATCCCGGTGATAAGCTCGGCCTGTTTCCCGAGGTTCGTAATCGCAATCACTTCGTCGCCTTCGCCGAGGCGTTGGAGACGGACGCCCTTGGTCGCCCGACCGGCTTTGCGAATATCCTTGACGTTGATGCGAATCACTTGGTTCCCCGAGGTGATCATCAGCAATTGGTCGTCGGGTGCGACCATGATCTGGTCGACGACGCGGCCGATATCCTCGCGCTCCTTGGCGAAGGCTTTCACGCCCTTGCCGCCGCGAGAGGTGTGCCGGTAATCGTCGATCGGCGTGCGTTTTCCGAAGGCCTGCGAGGTGACCAACAGGACTTCTTTGCGTTCGTCTTCGATCACGTCCATCGCGATGATCTCGTCGCCGCTCTCCAACGTCATCGCCTTCACGCCGCGCGCGTTGCGCCCCATCGGTCGAACGTTCTGCTCGTTGAAATGAACCGCCATGCCGGCGCGCGTGCAAAGAATGATATCGCGCGTGCCCGTGGCGAGATCGACCGCCAGCAGCTCGTCGCCTTCGTCGAGATTGATCGCGTTGAGCCCGTTGCGGCGAACGTTTGCAAACTCTTCGAGTTTCGTCTTTTTAATAACGCCGTGCGTCGTCACCATGACGAGCGATTTATCGCCCTCGAAGGTGTCGATGGGGAAGCACGCCGTTACCTGTTCCCCCGGTGGAAGCGTGAGGAGATTGACGAGCGCGGTTCCGCGCGCCTGGCGCGTCGTGTCGGGAATTTCGTACGCGCGCAGGCGATAGACGCGGCCCTTGTTGGTAAAGAAGAGCACGTGATCGTGCGTCTTCGTGGCGAAGAAATTGCGTACCACATCCTCGCGCTTGAGGTTGGAGATGCCGGTAACACCGCGCCCGCCGCGATTCTGCGTGCGGAACGTATCGACCGAGACGCGCTTG
>JAJYMV010000088.1 GCA_021786705.1 bacterium | reverse complement strand
ATACGCTGCCTTCGGCAGCTACTCGGGGTGACAAGGATTGCCCCTCGATACGCTGCCTTCGGCAGCTACTCGGGGTGACAATCGTGCGCTCGATGAACTCGACGAACGCCGCGGCCGAGGCCTCGACGCTCTCGCGCGTGGTATCGAGCACGAGATCGGGGCGTTCGGGCGCTTCGTAGGGTGCCGAGATCCCGGTAAAGCGTTCGAGTTCGCCGGCGCGCGCGCGGCGATAGTGCCCTTTCACATCGCGCTTTTCGGCGGTCGCGAGATCGCAGCGCACGTAGATTTCGGCGAAGCCGGCGGCGCAGGCCGCGCGCGCTTGTTCGCGATCCGCGGCGTACGGCGAAATGAGCGCCGTCAAAACGACGATCCCTGCGTCGGCAAAGATGCCCGCGAGGGCGGCGGTGCGCCGCACGTTTTCGCGGCGATCCTCTTCGGTGAAGCCAAGATCGACGTTCAACGTCGTGCGTAACGTGTCGCCGTCGAGTACGTAGACGTGGCGTCCGCGCTCGAAGAGCATGCGTTCGACGCGCATCGCGATCGTCGATTTCCCGGAACTCGGCAGGCCGGTGAGCCAGAACACGTAGCCGCGGTGCCCGTTGCGCGCGCCGCGTTCTTCGCGGCCGACCGAGGAGCGCGCGGCGACGATATTGGTCGCGCCCTCACCGCGCACGGTGGCCGCGACCGCGCGCACCTTCCCGCCGGCGACGACGCGCCCTTCGTCGAGCAAAATAAAGCGCGAGACGCTCGATGCGGGCAATGCGGGATCGGCGGCGATCGTTTCGCGCGCGACCAGCGTCACGGCGGCGACATCGCCCGCACGCGCCTCCTCCGCCGCGCGCCCGCGCCCATCCTCGGGCTCGAAGGTTTCGTCGATGCGCGCGATCGTTACGGCGATCTCGCGCGTACCCAAACGCATGCGGAGGTTCGCTCCCGCGCGCGCGGGACGCTCGCCGAGCCAGAGCAGAGCGGCGGAGATGGCGTGCCCGGTCGTCGGGCCGGAATCTTCGTGCGTTGCAATCGCGCCGCGATCGACGAAAATGCGTTCGTCGAGTTCGAGCGCGACGGCGGCGCCCGCCGATGCGCGCTCCACGTCGTCGGGCCAGCGCACGATGCGCGCGATGCGCGCCGTGGTGCGTAGCGGCCAGAACGTCAGCGCGTCGCCGCGAGCGATCGTTCCGCAATCGATGCGCCCGACGATCCAGCGCGTCGCGCCGCGCCGATAGACATCCTGGACGACCATGCGCAGCGGTGCGTTTGCATCGTCGCGATGCGTTTCGATCGCTTCGATCTCGGCGAGCAGCGTCTTGCCGCGCCACCACGCGGTCCTCGCTCCGGGCGCGGCGAGGTTCGCGCCTTCGCGCGCGGCGACCGGGAGGATTGCGAGCGGTGCGATTCCGAGCCCGCGTAGAAACGCGTCGGCCTCTGCCGCGCGCTCTTCGTAGCGCGCTTGCGGCGCTGCGGAGAGATCGAGCTTATTGATCGCAACGATCACCGACGTGAAGCCGAACCACTGCAGAAAGAGCGCCTGTCGGCGCGTCTGTGCGGTAATGCCCTCTTCGACGGAGATGACCAAGATCGCCGCATCCACCTCGGAGGCGCCGCTCACCAAATTGCGGATCAATTCGCGGTGCCCGGGCGCGTCGACGAAAACGATCTCGCGCTTCGCGGTCGTCAGCCATATGCGCGAACTGTCGAGCGTGATCGCTTGGTCGCGCTCGATCTGAAACGCGTCGAGCAGAAACGAGTACTCCATCGGAACGCCGCGCCGTTCGCTCGAACGTTCCATTTCTTCGAGCTTCTGCTGGGGGACATAGCCGCAATCCACCATAAGGCGCCCCAAGATCGTCGATTTCCCGGCGTCGACATCGCCGAACATCACGACCCGTAGCGCGCTCACATGTACCCCCCGGCGCGCAGCCGTTCGAATGCGTCTTCACTCTCGCCGTCCATCGCGCGCCCCGCGCGTTCGGGCTCGCGCGTCGTTGCTAATTCCGCGACGATCTTTTCGATCGTGTCGGCCTCGCTAGGGATCGGAAACGTAATATTGCTTTCGCCGAGCGAGCGATAGCGTTGCCCGTTGCGCGCCAGATAGAGCGAGACGAACGGAATCCCCTCGGCTTGCGTGTAGCGCCAAATATCGCGCTCGGTCCAATGCAGGAGCGGGTGCACGCGCACGTGCGCGCCGTCGGGAACCTCGGTGCAATAATAATCCCAGAGTTCGGGGGGTTGCCGCTGCGGATCCCACGAACCGTCGGCGTTTCGCGGGCTGAAGACCCGTTCTTTCGCGCGGATCGCCTGTTCGTCGCGGCGTATGCCGAGAATAATCGCGCGGTAGCGTTCGCGTTCGAGCATCGCGCGCAACCCTGCGGTCTTGCGCGCCGCATGGCGCGCCGCCGGCGGTAGGCTCTGGTCGACGCTGCTCTCGGGTGGGCACGCCTCGTTGACGACCGGGAGCGACCACTCGCGCACGAGCCGGTCGCGGAAGGCGTAGACCTCCGGAAATTCCATGCCGGTATCGAGCAGCACCAACGGAAAGGGCACCTCGCCGAGAAAGGCTTTGCGTACCATCCAGAGCAGCGCGGTACTATCTTTTCCGATCGACCAGAGCATCGCCGGTTTATCGATGCGCGCAAAAGCTTCACGAAGAATGTAAATGCTCTGCGATTCGAGCGTTGAGAGATCGTCGGGGAGGTGCGAGCGCTCCATCACAGCGCGCTACCTTGGCCTCCCTTGCAGCGCGCTCCCCCGTAGCGTTCGCCGCGAGCGTTCAAAAAAAGCGGAGGGGCGAATCGCTCGCTCCTCCGCACGATCGTTCCGACGCTCGGCGTTAGCCGCGGACGGCGATCTTCTTCGGCTGTGCCTTGGGATGAAGCGGAAGCTTCAGCGTCAGCATGCCGTGCTCGACGCGTGCGTCGATGCGCTCGCTATCGATCTCGTCGGGCAGCGAAATCGTCCGGGTGAAGTTCCGGCGCTCGTTCTTTCCGACGACGTTGAGGATGCCGTCGTTGACGGTCGCTTCGATTTGCTCGGGGCTGAAGCCCGGAACGGGGAGCTCGAGCTGGTAGCCTTCATCGTTGCGCTCGACCTCAAAGGACGGGCCTTGAGGAAGGTTGCCGACGAGGCCACGGAACGGGTCCCAGTTGAGCAGGTCGAGGGCGCTCCGGAGCCCGGGGCGGATGGCGGGGCGTTCGATCGTGGTGAGCTCACTCATGGTTGATGATTCTCCTTGTTTAGCAGTCATGGCAGTTGAGTGCCAATATATATAACTCCCTGGAGCGAAAAAAGTTTCGCCTTCCAGCGGCCCGCTGCTGGGCGCACTCACCTTCACCGCCTACGATGGGCTCGGCGGGGCGGGGCGGGGCGGGGCGGTTCTCGCGCCGCCGCAGGTGAACGCCCTGGGAGGCGGCACCAGCATATCCGGCTTTAGAGGTTCGCAAACACCTCGGCGACATCGAACGTAAACCACGGTACCTCGGCGCATGCGAACCGCTCGCCCCGGGCGAACACCGCGAGCGCGGCGTGCGAGTACGCGCGCACGATCCGTTCGTTCGGCACGATGTCGAGTGCGAGCAGGCCGCCGAATGCGAGATAGGCCCTCATCTTCCACTCGACGTCGGCGATACGGTCGCCCGGCGAACGCACCTCTACGGCGATATCCGGCGCGAACGGCGGCTCTTCGCGAGCCTCGGCGTCGAGCAACGCTAACCGCTCGTTTGAAACGAATGCAACGTCGGGAATCAGCGAGGTACGCGGATCGTCGTCAGCGTTGAGGGCGAATCGCCACTCGGTTGCGACGCAGCCTCGCCCGCGCGAACGAGCGAGCAGAAGAGTGCCTACGGCCAATTGAATGACCCCATGCGTCCGGCTCGGGCTCATCTTCGCGAGCGCTCGTCCGGCGAGCAGTTCGAGCTCTGGTTCTCGGGAAATCGCTTGCCGCATGCCTGCTCCTTTTTCGCCATCACTACTCTATCACGCGCGGATGCGCCGCCGACAAGCCTCACGGCGCGAAACGCTCCTCGCGGGCTTCCGGCCTCTGCTATAATCGAGCGCGCTCATGACCGTTACGCTCCCCCGCCCCTCCCGCCCGGCGCTCGACGCCCTGCTCGACCGCCTCGCGGGGGAGCATGGCCCGCTCGTGCCCGCGCTCGCCGCGTTCGAGCGCGGCCTCGGTGCGGTAGCGCTGCACGAAACCATCCCCGCCGCGCGCCCCGCGTTGCTCGCCGCACTCTATCGCGCGCGTCGGCGCCCGACGCTCGTGCTGCTGCCCACCCCCGATGCCGCCGAGCGCGCCTACGCCGATCTTCTCTGCTATCTCGGTGAGTCGCGCGCCGCCGATCTCTTCTTGCATCGCGGGCGCGAAGCGGCGTTCGGCAGCATCGAATCGCCGGCGGAGCGCAGCGCGCGCATAACGTTGCTCGCCGCGCTCGATGCCGGGGAGCCGTTGCTCGTCCTCACCTCGGTCGCCGGAGTCCGCTCGTACGTTATGCCGCGCGCCATCCTGCGCGAATTGCGCGGCGAATTGCGCGTCGGCGCGGAGCCGGGTTGGGAGAAAACGATCCGGCATCTGCATCGCCTCGGATACGAACGCACCGATATCGTCGGAGCGGTCGGGCAGTACGCGGTGCGCGGCGGCATTCTCGATCTCTATGCGGCGACGGCGGAGAGCCCGACGCGCGTCGAATTTTTCGGCGATACGATCGAAAGCATCCGCAGCTTTGAGATCGAGAGCCAGCGCAGCGTCGCGCCGCTCGAAGCGCTCGAACTGCTGCCGTGGGGCGAGATCCCGCGCGACGAAATCTACCGCAGCAACGTCGCCGAACGGATCGGCGGCGACGGCCCGCGCGAACGCGCGGTGCGCGCGTTTCTCGAACGCGGAGAAGAGTTGCCCGATGCGTGGATTCCCTTCGCCTACGATCGGCCCGAGACGCTCTTCGACTATCTTCCCGCCGATGCGCTGATAACGCTCGTCGAACCGGCGACGCTCGCGGCGATCGAAAACGCGCTCGACGAAGAGCGCGTGCGCGCGCGCAGCACCCTGCTCGCCGATGCGGCGGCCGAAGAACTCGAGGTGCGCGATGAATTCGTCGACGATGCGCTGCTCGCTGAGATCGAAGCGCCGCACCCGCGCCTCGACGCGCTGCACGCCGCCTGCGAACGCCTGCAGAGTTTGGTGTTGCCCGGCGCGATCGAGGGCGAGCCGCCGGCATGGCTGCCGAAATTCGATGCTTCGATCGTGCTCGAAACGCGCCCGAGCGAGCATTACAACCGACAGATGACGCTCTTTCTCGAAGCGATCCGCGAAGCGTTGGCGCACCGCGAGAGCGTCGTTCTCCTCACCTCCGGCGTCGCGCGCGTCGGCGAGGTTTTTAGCGCCGCGGGTATCGAGGTGTTGCCGATGCCGCGCGCGCTCGCCGAGGGCGGCATCTGCATCGAACATGGGTCGATCGACGGCGGCTTTACGCTGCCCGACGGCCGGTTGCGCATTCTCGGCGATCGCGAGATCTTCGGTGCGCCGCCCAAACGCGTCAAGCTGCGCGCCGTAAAAGAAGGCGTGCCGGTAACGCTCGCCGATCTCAAGGTCGGCGATTTCGTCGTGCACGCGGTGCATGGAATCGGCCAATACGTCGGGCTGCGCAGCGAAACGCTCTTCGGCGTCACGCAAGATTTTCTCGATCTGCATTATGCCGGAAGCGACCGCATGATGGTGCCGGTCACGCAGATGCACCAAGTCACGAAATATGCCGCCGGCGACGGTGCGACGCCGCGGCTTTCAAAGATGGGCGGCGTCGAGTGGGCGCGCACGAAAGCGCGCGTCGGCTCGCAACTCGCTGCGATCGCCGACGGGCTGGTCGAACTCTACGCCGAACGCGAGATGAGCCGCGGTTTTTCGTTCTCGGCCGATAGCGCGTGGCAGAGCGAACTCGAAGAAGCATTCCCCTACGATCTCACTCCCGATCAGGCGACCGCGGTGAGCGCGGTGAAGGCCGATATGGAGCGCGAGCGCCCGATGGACCGCGTCGTCTGCGGCGATGTCGGTTACGGGAAAACCGAAGTCGCGGTGCGCGCGGCGTTTAAAGCGGTCTCGGATAAAAAGCAGGTGGCGATTCTCGTGCCGACCACGTTGCTGGCGGCACAACACTATCGCACCTTCAGCACACGCTTCGCCGCATACCCTTTGCGCATCGAAGAACTTTCACGCTTTAAAACGAAAGCCGAACAGCGGACGGTGCTCGCCGCGCTCGCCGAGGGCAAAGTCGATATCGTCATCGGCACGCATCGGTTGCTGCAGAAGGATGTCGTCTTCGCCGATCTCGGACTCATCGTCGTCGACGAAGAGCAGCGCTTCGGGGTGATGCACAAGGAGCGGTTAAAGGAACTCAAAACCAGCGTCGACGTTCTCACCCTCTCGGCAACGCCGATTCCGCGCACGCTCCACATGTCGTTGATGGGCGTTCGCGATCTCTCGCTCATTCAGACCGCTCCGAAAAATCGCATGTCAATTAAAACCGTCGTGCTCCCGGGCGGCGATGCCGTCGTGACGCGAGCGATCTCCGCGGAGCTCGACCGCGGCGGGCAGGTGTACTACCTGCACAATCGCGTCGAATCGATCCATGCCGTCGCAAACGCCTTGCAGCAGCTCGTGCCGCGCGCGCGCATCGCCGTCGGACACGGCCAGATGACCGAGGGCGAACTCGAACCGATCATGCAAAAGTTCATCGACGGCGAAACCGACGTGTTGGTCGCGACGACGATTATCGAGAACGGTATCGATATTCCGAACGTCAACACGATGATCGTCGCCGATGCCGACCGCTTCGGGCTCGCGCAGCTCTATCAGCTCCGCGGTCGCGTCGGGCGTTCGAACCATCAGGCCTACTGTTATTTGCTCTACCAAGGGCATAAAGTGCTCACCGAGGATGCGAAGGCGCGCCTGGAAGCGATCCGCGAATTCACGCATTTGGGATCGGGGCTGCAAATTGCCATGCGCGATTTAGAGATTCGCGGTGCCGGCAATCTCGTCGGTGCGGCGCAATCCGGCTTTATCGCGTCGGTCGGCTTCGACACCTACTGCCAGCTGCTCGCCGATGCGATCGCCGCCCGTCGCGGAGCGAGTGCGACGATGGAAGAGCGCCAGGAAGCGGTGATCGACGTCAAGGTGAGCGCGTTCGTTCCCGACGATTACGTGCCGCAAGTCTCGCAGAAGATTGCGATCTATCAGCAGCTCGCACGCGCGCGCAGCGAGAGCGATGTCGAGGAGATCGCCGCCGGCGTGCGCGACCGCTTCGGCCCGCTGCCGCGCCCGCTCGAAACGCTGGTGGAGATTACGAAATTGCGCTCCATCGCGCTCGCGAAACGCGTGTCGCGCGTCGTCGTCGACGATCGCCGGCTCACGCTGGGCGTCGGGACCGGCTTCGCGCTCGCTCCCGCGGGGATTCCGAAGCTGCAATCGCTCACGCGAAATCGCTTTCGTTTTGCGGAGGGTAAGATTCTCGTCGATCTGCCGCCCGCGCAAGAAGGTCCGAGCGAACGCCGCTGGATGCCACTGCTGCGGGGAATCCTCGAAGCGCTCTAACGCGCAGCATCGTCACCCCGAGTAGGGAGTTCTGTCACCCCGAGTAGGCCCCGCAGGGGCCGTATCGAGGGGTCGCCGTGTCACCCCGAGTAGCTGCCGAAGGCAGCGTATCGAGGGGCCCTTGTGGGGCGTGCCTCGATACGGCGCTTGCAGCGCCTACTCGGCATGACAGCGCGCGTGCCTCGATACGGCGCTTGCAGCGCCTACTCGGCATGACAGCGCGCGTGCCTCGATATGGCGCTTGCAGCGCCTACTCGGCATGACAGCGCGCGTGCCTCGATACGGCGCTTGCAGCGCCTACTCGGCATGACAGCGCGCGTGCCTCGATACGGCGCTTGCAGCGCCTACTCGGCATGACAGCGCGCGTGCCTCGATACGGCGATAGCGACGAGCAGCAGCCACCACGTCAGCACCTTCGGATAAAACTGCAGGTTGTCGATGATGCCGTGCAGCGCGAGCGCAATCGTCGCGGCGAACGCCGCCGCAACCCAAGGATTCTCGCGAATCGATGCGCGCGCGAGCCGCACCACTCCGCCGATCCAGAGCCAGAGCGTGGCAGCGAGCAGCGGGATCCCTCCGTCGACGAGCGCCTGAAGATAGAGGCTATTGGGTTGCGTGCGCACTCCTTGTAAACCAACGCGCCCGAGTTCGAGGTAGTAATTCCCCGCGCCGATTCCCAGCCACGGATGCTCCCGCCAGAGCGCGAGCGCCGCGCGCCAGAGTTCCGAGCGCGTTCCGACGCCGCCCACGCCGGTCTCGCGCCCTCCGAGCCGAAGCAGGCCGCGCATCGAGGTGAGGGCGTCGGCAACGTGCGCGCCCGCATAGATATTCCCGGCAACGGCGACGAGTGCGAACAGAACTGCAAACGCGAGCGCGCCCGCCGCGGGTAGGATTGTCGCACGTACGTTCTGCGGGCGCAGATAGGCGAGCAACGCGAGTACAACGACGCTCAGCGCGATCCCCGCGCGCGAGAGCGTGAGCAACTCTGCGAGCATCGCCGCGGCGAGTGCCCACGCGGTATATCGTCGCGGCCGAGCCAAATGCGCCGCCGCCAAAATCGCTATCGCAATTTCAAGAAACCCGGCGAGTTGGTTCGGGCCGTCGAGCGGGCCGGCAATACGCGGAAGGACGATCGAACCGACGTTGAGCCCCGATGGTGCGCCGAGGAAAACTTCGAGGAGCGCGAGCAACGATACGAGCGTTGCGGTCGCGGCAAAGGCCGGCAGCACTAGGCGATCGAGCGCGTCGGTCTCGTCGCTCGCCAGGAGCGCCGCACCGAAAACGAGCAGCGCTTCGAGTGCCTTGAAACTCGCGCGGAATGCCGGCGCGAGAAAGTCGGCCTGCGTTACCGAAAGCATCGTCGCTGCCGCGACCGCCGCAAATGCAAGGAGCCACGCGCGCGCTTCGCGCTCGTGGAGCCGTGCGAAAAGCGAGCGATGCGCGCAGAGCCCCAGAACGACGGCGAGCAACGCGACCTTCGGCAACGTCACCGTCGTGTGCGCGACCGCGTGCGCGAAGCCAAACGGCGCGGTGGCGATCAGGGCGAGCAGGCCGTATGCCGCCCGTTTTTGGGCGAGCAGCGCGATGGCGATGAATGCCGCGACGAAGAGCATGAACCAGATGGGGTCGAGTGCGGGAATCTCGACGAAACGATCGACCACCGGGCGATAATGCATGGGCGCAGGGCTTCGCCTTTCGGAAGGGCGAAACCCCGCCGACGATGGACGAACAGGCGATGCGCACGGCGATCGAACGCAAGCGCGACGGCAACAGCCTCGATGCAGCGACGTGGCATGAAATCATCGCCGCATACGCGCAGGGTGCCGTCGACGATGCGCAGATGGCCGCGCTCGCAATGGCCGTACATTTTCGCGAACTCGACCTCGACGAAATCGTGGCGCTCACCGAAGCGATGGTCGAGAGCGGCGAGTGCTTGCAATTCCCGCGCGTGCCGTTCGTCGTCGACAAGCATTCCAGCGGCGGTGTGAGCGATATCGTTTCGCTGGTCGCCGTGCCGATCGTCGCCGCCTGCGGCGTTCCGGTTGCGAAACTCTCCGGGCGGGCACTCGGGCACACCGGCGGAACGATCGATAAGCTCGAAGCGATTCCGGGCTTTCGCGTCGCGCTCGGCACGAAAGAATTTATCGCGCAGGTCGAACGTGTCGGCTGTGCGATCGCCGCAGCGAGCGATGCGCTCGCACCGGCCGATAAACGCCTCTATCGGCTGCGCGACCGCACCGGGAGCGTGCCGAGCGTCGGGCTCATCGTCGCGTCGATCCTTTCGAAAAAGCTCGCCGGCGGCGCGCACGGCTTTGTCTTCGATGTCAAGTGCGGCAGCGCGGCGTTCATGCACGACGAACGCGAAGCGGTCTTGCTCGCGCGCAGGCTCGTCGAGGTCGCGGCGCGCTTCAATCGGCCCGCCCATGCCGTCGTGAGCGCGATGAGCGAGCCGTTGGGGCGCTGCATCGGCACCGGCATCGAAACCATCGAGGCGCGCGATTTTCTTCGCGGCATGCGCCACGATGCGCGCGTGAAGGAGCTCGTCCTCGCGATCTCCGCGAAAATGCTCGCGCTCGGCGGCATCGACGATGGCGAACGGCGCGCGGTGGCCGCGCTCGCCGAGGGCCATGCCTACGAGCGCTTCGTTGCGATGGTCGAGGCACAGGGCGCAACCCGCGCGGCGTTAGAATCGCTCGCGGTCGCACCGCGCGCGCACGAAATGCGGGCGACGCGCGGAGGAACGGTTGCGCGGATCGATGCAGTGTCGCTGGGAAATCTCTCTCGGCGCCTAACGAGCCGCGCCTCGACGGCGGGAATCGAGCTCGCCGTCAGCATCGGCGACCTCGTCGAACGCGGGCAACCGATTGCGACGATCTACGGCGATGGTGTGGGCGCACACGATATTCAGCACGCCATCGAAATTCTCGATACGCCGGAAAGTGTGCTTCCACTGGTGCTCGCGACGCTCTAGGGTTCGGTCCTCTTCTCGCTCGAACGGTCGATGCTGCGGATTAAATAGAGCGGACGGCCTTTGACTTCGTCGTAGATGCGCCCGATATATTCGCCGACGATACCGATCCCGATCAGCTGTACTCCGCCGAGAAAAAGCACGGCGACGATCGTCGACGCCCAGCCGCGCGTGTAGCCCGGTGGGTGGAGGCTGAAGAGTTTGAAACCGACGACGACCAGCGCGTAGACGATCGCGGCGGCGCTGGTAAAGAAGCCGAAGTACGAAACGAAGCGCAACGGAACGTCGGAGAACGAGGTGATGCCGTCGATCGCAAAGCGCATCATTTTCGTAAACGGGTATTTGGTGACGCCGGAGAGCCGTTCGTCACGGTCGTATTCCACGCCGATCTGGCGGTACCCAACCCAACTGACCATGCCGCGCAGAAAGCGGTGCCGTTCCGGCGAGCGGCGCAAGGCTTCGACGACGCGTCGGCTCATCAAGCGAAAATCGCCGGTATCGACGGGAATAGAGACCTTCGTTAGGCGCTTGATGATGCGATAGAACAAGCGCGCGGTCAGGAGTTTGAAGAAACTCTCTCCCTTCCGCGTGCGCCGGACCGCATAAACGACGTCGTAGCCGTCGCGGTAGCGCGCGAGAAACTCGGCGATGAGCTCGGGGGGATCTTGTAAATCGCCGTCCATAAGCGTCACCGCCTCGCCTTGCGCGAGTTCGATGCCGGCGGTTGCGGCGAGTTGGTGCCCGAAGTTCCGCGAGAGATCGATAACGACGACGTGGGCGTAGCTCTCGATTGCCTCGCGCATCGAAGCAAGCGTGCCGTCGGAGCTGCCATCGTTAACGAGGACGATTTCGTATCCATCCTCCCCGACGGCATCGCGAAGCACGGGAACCAAGCGTGCGAGCAACGGCGCAACGTTGCGTTCCTCGTTATACATCGGTACGACGACGCTTAAAAGCATGGGCCGCACGTTCGACGCAACCCGCGCAGAGGCTTTTCGGGTGGGATGCGGGTGCGGCTTCCGCGAATCTTTCGGTACCGTGTATCCTTCGCGTCTCCTTTTGCTGTCGCTCGCTCTCGCGCTCGCCGCCTGTTCGGCCCGCCCGGCACCTCCTGCGACCGCCGCCTCGCCCACAGCCGCCACGCCCGCCGTAGCCTCGCCGAAGCCGGGCTCCGCGCCCGCATCGGCGCCGCGCAGCCTCGCATCGCCCGCAGCGACCGCGCTGCCCACCGCCGCAACGCCGACCCCGGCCCCGGCCGCGCCTGCGAGCGCAGCACCGCTCTCGCCGCCCTCACTCGCTCCGGCTCTTCCCGGCGCGACGCCTGCGGCCACCGCGAAGCCGATGGTCACTGCGAAGCCAACGGTCACCGCGAAGCCGGTACGCGTTGCGAAGCCCACGCCCACAGCGACGCCGGCTCCCCGCATTCTTTCGTACTCGCTCAGCGAGACGCAATTCCATCCCGGAGACCGCGTCTATGGAACCGCACTCGCAACGCTCAACGTCGCCAGCATCGAAGTGCGTATCGACGGCTACAGCATCTCGATGGACAAGGTCGGCCCGGGGCGCTTCACGCTCAGCTACACGGTTCCGGACTATCCGTTCTTCGTGCGCGGGCCGATCTCGATACTCGTGATCGCGAGGGACACGCAGGGCGCAGCAACGACCGAAACGCTCAGCGGCGCACTCGAGTAGCGTGCTGTTAGCGCGTTGTCAGCCCGAGTAGCCGCCCGCTTTGTCAGCCCGAGTAGCCGCCCGCTTTGTCAGCCCGAGTAGCCGCGGAACGCGGCGTATCGAGGGCCGCTCCCCGTGCGCGCGCGCGCCTCGATACGATTGCTTCGCAATCTACTCGGCGTGACAACGACAATCTACTCGGCGTGACACATCCCTTGCTTCGCAATCTACTCGGCGTGACACATCTCTACTCGGCGCCTCGATACGCCCCTTCGGGGCTACTCGGCGTGACAACGACAATCTACTCGGCGTGACACACTACGGGTGCGGGGTCGGCACTCCGGGGGGAAGATTCGGGAACGGCGCCGGGTTGAACTGCGTCGGAATCGCGTTCGGCTGCGCGGTGATGCCGTTGCTGGAATCGTCGGCCCAGCGGTAAACGATATCGCCGACGGCGCGCGCATCGGCGTCGCTGATCAACAGCCTGCGCGGTTTGCGCGCCATGCCGTTCTCCGCGCGCTCCACCGTTTGTAACGATCCGCGCGTATAGAGATAGCGGAAATCGGTTCCCGATGCCAGTTTGCGGGTTACGCGGAAGTGCAGCGCGTCGATGCGGTGCATGAGAATTGCTTGCGGGTTCCAGTTGCTCGCGTCGGTCGTAATATAGACCTGCGCGTTCATCGGCGTGTTCGGCGGCACCTGAACGGTGAAGGTGACCGCGACGATTTTCCCCGGCGTGAAATGCGGGTGGAAGCGGTCGGGCTTCGCATTCGGGTTCGGCGTCGGGGTCGGCAACGAGTACGGCGTCGAAAGCGCGACGACGAACTTTTCGATGCCCGCGGGCGGCGCCTCGATAGGCAACGGCGCACCCGAGAGTTCGATCGCGCTCACTTTCCCAAAATCGTCGAAGAAGATGCGCGCGAAATCGCGGGGCTCGGGGGTGCGCGCCGTCGGCTTCAAGGTCTTGGCATCGAGAATGCGCACCCGGTCGGCGAGCCGGAAGGCATCGCCGGTGGTGAGGAAGATATAGCCGCGCTCGAAATCGAGCACCTGCCCGGTCATCTGCAAACCCGAAGGCGGGGCGACCGCCGCGAGCAGCAGCGCCGAGAGGACGAGGAGCGGAAAGATGCGTTTCATGGCGTGAACTGCACGAAGAAGGTCGGGCTCCAATTAATCGTACCATAGTGGAAGAAGTACGAGCGCTGAATTTCCAGGTTAAGGTGGCGAGCGACGCGGAAGCGCACGTCGGCGGTGATATCGTAGGGCGGCTCCCCTAATTGCGCGGGCGGGGTTATGTTCCCCAGCACGTTATAGGGCGTGAACGTGAAGAGCCCGATCTCGGGTTTCGGGAAATCGCGATGCACCCGCGCGAGGATCGTCCAGTTGAAGGCCGGATCCGGCGAACCGTTGATGCCCAGTGCGAGCGTGCGGAAGGTGGCGATGCCGCGGAACGCCGCAAAGCTTGGATAGGAGACGCCGTTGATCACCGGAGTGTAGGCGCTGTAGCCGCCGACTTTGTAAATATCGCCGACGTTTTGTACCTGGTAGTTCAAATAGGCACCGAGCGAGGTAGAGAATTGCCGGCTGATCGATGCCGAGGTGGTTTGAACGTCGGTGAAATGCGGAACCGAGAAATATTGGCGCGAGTGCGTGAACGATGCGTTGAAATAGTACATCTTCGCCGCGGGTACGTGATGCGTAAGGCGTAACGAGGGCGTGTAGAGCGTGAATCCCAACGTGTGGTTCCAAATCGTCGTGTATTCGTATCCGCCAAACTTTTGCAACCCGCCGATGCCGTACGCCCCGTACGAATCGTGATTGAAGCCCAGCCCCCAGTTCATCGATTCGTAGAGCGGCAGTTTGCCGACTTGGTGGGGGAAGGTCGTCGCGGTGAATTGGAGATAGGTCGGGTGGTTTTTCGATTCGGCAGGGCTATCGACGAGCCGATAGTTGGTTTGAAATCCGGTCAGCTGCACGAACGATTTCGGCAAGGCGTAGGTAAGTGTCGCGACCGACCATTGTGCCGCCGCGCTCGGGGTATGGAGCCAGCTCTGGTCGGTATAGAGCTGGGTAAAGGTGCGAATACTCAATCGTTGATTCGGCTGATAATCGAGAACCGTATTCCAATATTTTTCCGGTCGCGTCGCCGGATTCAGCGAGACCACGGCGTAGCCGTTGCGGCCGCTCAAATGCTGCTCGAACGACATGTAGCCTTTGTTCAGCGAGTCGTAGCGCAGGTGGAGCGCCGAGATTGAATGTTCGTTCCCGGCGAAATTATAAGTGAGATCGTAGGTCGCGCCGCTCAGCGAGTTTTGTACGAGGTTCGGATCGGCGGAGAAATTGAGATAGTATGTCGGCAGCGGCAGCGGCGCCCCGAAGACCGGCAGCCGCACGTTGTTGAAGCGCACGTAGTGGAGCGGCCGAATAACCGCCGAGCGAGCGGTGAGAAAGGGGCGCTTCGGGCCGAAATCGGCGAAATAAAAGACGTCGCCCGGCATGATGAGCCCCTTATAGGGCTTCGTGAGATCGTTATTAATGAACGTCCAACGATCCGGTTCCCCGGTAATCGGCACGACGTAGAGCCGATCGTACTGCAGATACGCCGAGACCGCCGCGCCGTGTTGCGTGTGCCCGCCCGCTTGCAGCGTTACATGCCCGGCGACCAAATACCGGTCGAGCTTGAGATCCATCGAGAAGGTCTGGCCGTGGATCACCAGGCCGTTGCTCGTTGTAACCACCACGTGGCCGCGCGCGTCGATGGTGTACCGGTCGAACGAAAAGCTCACGCGATCGGCGCTGAGATGGATGAGCGGGTCGATGGCCATGCTCGTAGCGCTCGCCCCCGCGCGGGCGGCGACGAGGAGCAACAGGAAGAGCGCGATGGTGAAAAGGCGGCGGGGCATTGCGCCCTGGGGTTCGCCGTCGGCGGCGAAACTCATAGCGCGCCGGATCGGCGCTCCAGCACCACGATCCCGTCGTGCTCGGAGAGCACCCGATACTGCCCCGTTCGTAGGAGGGCGCGCACCTTCGGCCGATCGACGTTGCGCCACTGCGCAGAGCTCTGCGTGCGATCGTAGATAAAGTAGCGCTGCCCGTTCGGCCCCAATGAAGCGCGGCGCCGGTACGCAAGGTGCGCGAAAATCTTGTCCTCGGCGCCGATGCTGCGGCCGCGAGGGAGCGCTCGCAGCGTCGATTCGAGGAGCGCGTCGTGTGCGTTCGGCAGGCGATAGAGATAATACCAGCGCGCCATCGGATCGTTATAGGCAAGCGTCAGCACGCAAAACGCCGCGGCCGCTGCGAGCCACGCACGCGCCGCCCACGAGCGCGCGAGCGGTAACGTTGCGGCGCCGTCGGCAAATGCTACCAGCATGAAGCCGAGCCACGGCGCGACGTATTCGGTTCCCAGCGAGAGCGTTATCGCTTGATGCGAAGCGAGCGCTTCGATGAAGCCCGGCAGCAGCAGCCAGGCAAAGCGCGAACGCAGCGCGAGAAATGCGAGCGGCGCGAACGCCCAGAAAAAATAGAGCGGGCGCAACGGCGAGAGGAGCGGCGCATATCCCAGCGGTGCCGAGCCGACGTACGACCAATCGTAGAAATGCAACGGAAAATACGGAACGTCGAGGTGGAACGACGGGCGCAGCACGAAAAAATAGAGCGCTGCGAAGATCGCGCCGGCGCACGCTATGGCGAGCCCGAAACGCGCGCGTGCGCGATCGGTGCGCCAGAGCACGGCGATGATGGCGCCCTCCATCGCAAGCAGCGCGAATTGGTCCTCTTTCGTGCAGAGCAATGCGAGCGCGACGAGCGCCGCCGCGCGATAGCGGCCGCCATCGATCGCCCACACCAGCGTCGCCGAGAGCACCGGCACGAATGCGTTCTCGTGAAAATCGGTAAAGGCGGCGGCGCAGAGCACCGGGTAGAGCATCGCAATGCCGGCGATGGCGAGCGCCCAACCCTCGCCGGTTCGCCGCCGGGCGATGCCGTAGACGGGGAAGACGACGAGCGCGCTCAGGATCGTCTGCGCGACGACGAGGGCGCGTGCGTCGCCGACCCAACGCACGAACGGAACGAGCAGCAGCAGCATCGGCGAAAAATGCACGAGAAAATGGTTGACCCCGCCCTCGGCGGTCGTCGAAAAGCCCGATCCGAACGAGAGCAAGACTTGCGTGAAGATGCCGTCGTCGACGTCGGCGCGGAAGATCGCATACTTCCAGAGCCCGAGCACGGAGAGCACGGCGGCCCAGAGCAGGGCGATCGCGGCGACGCGCAGCGCGCTCACCTGGGGCGCCGCTCCGTCACGCCGAGGCGGTTCACGCCCATAGCGAAGAAATAGGCACGGCGTAGAGATTCGGCCCGAATGAAATCGTCGTATCGCCTCCGTAGAGGAGCACTCCGCGAACGAACGACGATCCAGATGCATCGGCGAACCGGCGCATACCTTTGAAATCGCCCCGTCCCGGAGATGCGGTTGCCTTCACTTCGATTGCGGCGAGCCCGCCGTCGGGGCGTTCGAGCACGAGGTCGATTTCGAGACCATCGTATTCGCGATAGTGGAATAGCGACGTTCGCGTCGTCGCCCAGGATGTTTGGGCGCGAAGTTCGTTCGCAACGAACGTTTCCAATAATCCCCCGGCGATCGATCGGTCGTTGTGGAGCATTTCGAGGCCGGCGCCGAAAAGATGCGCGGCAAGCCCGGTATCGAGTGGAAGAAGTTTTGGTGCTTTGCTAACGCGCCTGCCGCGCTCGCGAGCGAATGCAGGAAGGCGCCAGAGCAAAAACAGTTGTTCGATGTACTGGAGATAATTAGCGGTCGTCTTGCGCGTGAGCCCGACTTCCGACGCGAGTGCGGTTTCGTTTAAGAGAGAAGCGCTCCGGGCGGCGCAGAGGCGCAGCAGGCGCTGGGCTCCGACGAGATCGGCAATTGCGCCCAACTCTCGGATATCGCGCAGCAAAATCGTGGTGACGTAGGATTCAAACCAGGCCGACCGGCGCGCGGGGGCGGAACGTTCGATGACCTCGGGGTAGCCGCCCGTAGTCATGCGGTCGAAGATGCTCGCGAGCGTTTCGTTTCGCGCTTGAAAATCCGGCTCCGGTGCAAAAAGTTCGTCGATGAAGTTGCGGTTCGAGCCGTGTATTTCGTTTTGCGCGAGCGGTAGAAGCGTGAATAATTCCATGCGCCCAGCGAGCGATTCGGAGATTTTTGGGATCGTCAGAAAATTTGCCGACCCGGTGAGCAGAAATCGCCCCGGCACCGGATTTTCGTCGACTTCGGTTTTTATCGCCGCGAGGACTTCGGGGACGTGCTGCACTTCGTCGATCACCGTGCCGCGCGGTAAAGAGCGAACGAATGAGTGCGGATCCTCCTTCGCCGCGGCGAGGGTGGCGAGATTGTCGAACGTGAGATAGGGGGCGCCCTTCTTGGCCAGATGGCGGGCGAGCGTGCTTTTCCCAACCTGGCGGGCGCCAGCGATCGTGACCACGCGCGTATC
>JAJYMV010000126.1 GCA_021786705.1 bacterium | reverse complement strand
CGTCACCGGGCATGACGAGCGCGGTCGAACAGCGTTCGGTCGCCTCAAAGACTGCCTCCAGTCGGTTCGAGGCCGTTTCATCGGGGGCGAAGAGGCGCATCGTCGTCGGGTTCGCACGGAGGACGTCGCGAACGAAGGTGCCGAGCGTTCGCGTCGCCTCGCCGAGCGTTTCCCCGGGTGACGGAACCGCGACTGCATAGCTGCGGAACTCGGGAAGGATCAGCGGGTGCAGGAGTTCTCCGCCGTTGGCGTGCGGATTTGCACTCATACGGCGCTCGCCCTGTGGTGCGAGCGCTGCTATTTCGGCACGAAGCGTACCCGATTCGTCGAAGAGCTCCTCGGGACGATACGAGCGCATCCACGCCTCGAACTGCGCGAGATGCTCGGGACGCTTCTCGAAATCGCCGATGGGAATTTGGTGCGCGCGCTGCGTTCCTTCGATCGGAATGCCGTCGACGAATTTCGGCCCGGTCCACCCCTTCGGTGTTTTCAGGACGATCGCGGGCCACGCGGGGCGTTCGCTGAAGCCGTGTTTTCGTGCCGTGCTTTGAATGTGACGGATCCGCGCGTGCGCGCGTTCGAGCGCGCGCGCGAGTTCGCCGTGCATTACCTGCGGGTCGTCGCCGGCGACGATCTCCGGTTCGTAGCCATATCCGCGCAATAGCATGCACAGCTCGTCATCGCCGATTCGCGCGAGCACCGTCGGCCCCGAAAGCTTATAGCCGTTGAGGTGAAGGATCGGAAGAACGGCGCCGTCACGAGCGGGATTGAGGAATTTATTTCCGTGCCAGCTCGTGGCGAGCGCGCCGGTCTCCGCCTCGCCGTCGCCGATGACGCAACAGACGAAGAGGTTTGGATTGTCGAAGGCGGCGCCGAAGGCGTGGAGGAGGCTATAGCCGAGTTCGCCGCCTTCGTGAATCGATCCGGGAGCATCGGGTGAAGCGTGGCTGGGGATCCCTCCGGGAAAAGAAAACTGGCGAAAGAGCTTGCGCAGGCCTTCCGTATCGCGGGTGATCGCCGGATAGCGTTCGGTATAGGTTCCTTCGAGATAGGCGTTGGCGACGACCGCCGGCCCGCCGTGGCCGGGGCCCGTAATGAAGATCGCATCGAGATCGTGGCGCCTGATGAGGCGATTCATGTGCGCGTAGATGAAATTCAGTCCCGGGGAAGTACCCCAATGGCCGAGCAGTCGCTTTTTTATATGATCGAGGCGTAGCGGTTCGCGTAGGAGCGGATTATCGAGGAGATAGATCTGCCCGATGCTGAGATAATTTGCCGCCCGCCAGTAGGCGTCGATGGCGGCGATCTCGGCAGCGTCGAGCGCGTCGTCGAGAAAAGCCTTGGAGAAGCTCATGAAGTTCCTTTCAGCGGACTCGGTACGGAGGCGTCCCGACCGAAGCCGAAAGCATGGTAGATCGGCAGTTTTATAGCGAGAAGGATGAAGCCTACGATAAAAATGAGCGCGAGGCTCTCTCCGACCACTACCGGCGGCAACGGCGGCATGAGCACGCCGAAAAACGCCATCGCGGCCGCCGCGAAAATTGCAAAGCCGACCGCTCCGAGCAAGAAGCGAGATGGAGCCTCGTGAAAGACCGCATCGCGTTCTCGCAGAGCGAGCAGGGCAATCTGTCCCATTCCCACCATCGAAAAAAAGGTAAGCCCCCGGAGCTGCGCGAGGTCGAGGTGCGCGGTGTTCCGTTCGAAGATGGTCAACGCGACGATCGCTCCCGCGGTAAAGAGCGCGAGCGAAGCTGCTGCGGCTACTAAACGACCGATGCGCCAGGCATCGAAGCCGCGCGAGGGGGCGACGCGATCGGTGGCGATAGAGAGCGATGCGAAGTCGTTGAGAATTAAGAGTGCCACCATGAGCGTCGGCGAGAGAACGAAATGCCGAAAAATGAAGAAACCCACGCTGGTGACGAAAACGATTTCAAAGTATTTCACGATTTTTGCCACGACGTAGGTCAGCATACGCTGATAGATTTTTCGGCTCGTATCGATTGCGGAGAGCACTCCCACGAGACCGGCCTGAGTGAGGATGATGCTGGCGGCGGCCTTCGCAACGTCGGTAGCATTAGAGACGGCAATGCCGACGTTCGCCGCTCGCAACGACGGCGCGTCGTTCACGCCGTCGCCGGTCATGCCGACGATGCGCCCCTTTTTCTGTTCGCGTTGTACGATTTGGAGTTTTTGATCGGGAAAAACGGAGGCGTCGACCGAAAGCGACGGGATGCCGATCTCCGCTGCTACGTGCAATGCGGTTTCCGGGCCGTCGCCGGTGATCATACGCAACTCGACGCCTCGCTCGGCGATCGCGGCGACGAGTTGTGCCGCATCCGGGCGCGGCGGGTCGGCGAGGCCGATCGCACCGACGGCGAGCGTAACGGCACCCCGTGCGATCGTTACGCCGATCGCGCGCTCGCCCTTTGCCGCAAGGCCGTCGATCGAAGGGAAGGGTGTGCCAAGAAAACTCGGCGCACCCTTCGCGAGGACCGCGTGCGTCCCGTCGGGGAGCCGAACGATTGCCTGCGCGCTTTTCGTCTGTGGATCGAATGGTATCAAGCGTTCGACCTGCGGATCGCTCGCCGCGTGCGGGGGCGCTGCCGCCAGGATCGCAAGATCGATGGGGTCTTGCCCGGCAGCGTCGCAGGTTGCAGCTGCAAAACGCAAGAGTTCCTCGCGGGTGTACGGTGCATACGGCGTCGTCTGGTCGACGCGAATCGCATTGAGGGTGAGCGTTCCCGTTTTATCGCAACAGAGGACGTCCATCGATGCGGCATCCTCCATCGCCGTAAGGTGCGTTACGAGAACGCCGTTGCGCGAAAGTTCGAGCGCTCCCAACGCCGTCGCGAGCGTAAAGGCCGCGGGTAATGCGACCGGTATTGCAGCGAGCATAACGACGAATGCGAAAACGACGATCTCCGGTCGTGCTATCTGCTGCGAGAGCGCGAATGCCGAGACGCCGAGCACGACGACGGCGCCGGCGATCGCAAGCGAGCGAACGATACCCAAGACCAGGCGCTGCACGCTGCCGATACTCTGAAGATCGCGCATGAGCGCGGCGGTCTTTCCGAACTTCGTGCGTTCGCCCGTTGCCACGACGTGCCCGGTTGCATCGCCGCGCGTAATGGTCGAGCCGGCATAGACGCACTCCGTCGCTACCACTTCTTCGGGGACGGATTCGCCGGTAAGCACCGAACGATCGACCTGGACCTCCCCTTCGTCGATACACATATCGGCGGGTACGACATCGCCGACGACGAGTCGTACGAGATCGTCGACGACGAGCTCGCGCGATGCGAGCCTTCCCCAGGTGCCGTCGCGGAACGCTTTGGCATGGACGACGATGCGTGCTCGCAGCAGATCGAGTGCGTGTTGCGCGCGGCGTTCTTGCGCGAACGCCAAAAAGACGTTAAAGAAAAGCAGAAGAGCGACGGCACCGGCGTCCTTCGAACGTCCGGTCGCGAGCGCGAGGAGAATGGTCGCTTCGAGGAGCCAAGGAATCGGCGCCCAAAATTTTCGTAGGAGATCGACGAACGGATGCGGGCGAATCGGCGCGATCTCGTTCGGACCGTCGCGCGCGAGGCGTGCTTGCGCCTCGACCGAGGTGAGACCGGCGCTCCACTGCGTCACCGCGCGCGCTCCGCGCGTTCCGCGGCGGCGGTAGAGCGGTGGTAGTGATAGGCCGCTAAGGCGATCGAGTGCATGCGTGTTTGCAGCGAATCGGCACGCGAGGTGAGCACGATGGGCACGCGGGCGCCGAGAACGATTCCCGCGAGCGTAGCTCCGGCGCCGTATTCCAACGCCTTAGCGACCGCGTTTCCGGCGACGATCTCGGGGACGAGGACGATATCCGCGTCGCCGGGTACGGGCCCGCTCAATCCCTTCACGGCGCTCGCTTCGCGCGAGAGCACGCAATCGAAGGCGAGGGGGCCGGCGACGATTGCGGGGGCGAATGCTCCGCCTGCAGCCATCTCGACCAACGCGGCGGCATCTATCGTCGACGGGATCGTCGCCTTCACGATCTCGACGGCGGAGAGCAGCGCGACCTTCGGCGCGGTAAGCCCCATCGCGACGGCAAATGCGATGACGTTGTTTAGAAGCGCTGCCTTCATTGCGAGATCGGGCGCGACGTTAATCGCGCCGTCGGTGAGCAAGAGCGGCTTCCCATAGCGCTGCATTTCGATGACGAAGACGTGCGAGAGCCGCTGCTTCGTGCGTAAGGCGGCAAGGATCGGATGTAAAAAGGTATCGGTATGGAGATGCCCCTTCATCAATGCGCGAGCTCTCCCGGAAACGACTTCGTCAACGCTCCGCTCGGCGGCCTCGGCTTCATGGTCCGCGGCGACGATGCGCGCATCGCTCTCGCCGCGTTCGCGTAAGAATGTGCCGATCGCTACGGGATCGCCGACGAAGATCGGTTCGATCAGCCCGGTGCGGCGCGCCGCACACGCGGCCTCAAGAACGTGGCGATCGTCTGCATCGGCGACCGCAAGCGGGAGCGGCGCGGCGCGTGCGAGCACGGCGATCATCGCATCGTAGGTGGGGAACACAGCCGTCATTCTTCGCGTCGTCCTTCGAGCGGCACGAGCCTCTCGTTCTGCTTCTCTCACAGTATTGCCCGGGCGTCAAGCGCGAAATAGACATCGTGTCACCGTTACAGTCGTTGCGAATTTCGGCGTGACTAAACGGCAGGCGACGGCGAACGCCGACGCCAAGCGGGCGCCCATGCTCTCTAAACCCGAACACCCCGAGCGTCACCTCTCGTCGACCGCAACCTTGCGCGACGTCGTCATCGGGATGTCGGACGGGCTCACCGTGCCGTTTGCGCTCGCCGCCGGAATCGCTGGAGCGCTTGCGGCATCGCATATCGTCGTTACCGCGGGTGTCGCCGAGCTCGCCGCCGGCGGTATCTCGATGGGACTCGGCGGCTATCTTGCCACGCGAACGGATCGAGATCACTACGAGAACGAGCTGGCACGCGAATATTACGAGGCGGAGCATCTCCCCGAGACCGAGCGAGCCGAGGTCGCCGAAGTGCTCTCGCATTACGGCCTAAGCGACGAACTCTTACAACAAACGGTCGATACCATCTGTTCCGACCGCGAGCGCTGGGTCGAATTCATGATGCGCTTCGAACTCGGGCTGGAGCGGCCGGAGAAGCATCGCGCCATCCTCTCCGGCATCACGATCGGGCTCTCGTACGTCGTCGGCGGCGTAATCCCGCTCGCTCCGTACGCACTGATCGCCCAGTCGAACGAGGCCTTCGCCGTCTCGGCGCTGCTGACCGGAATCGCGCTGGCGATCTTCGGCGCGGTGAAGGGGAAACTGACTGGAATCGCTCCCTGGCTCGCCGCTCTTCAGACGCTCGCCATCGGCGGCGTCGCATCGGGGGTCGCGTTTCTTTTTGCGCGCTGGGTCGCCGGCGGATAGCAATACTGCGGCAACGATGATAGGCTACGATGGAGCGATGAACGACGAACCGACGACCCGAGATATTCTCGATGCTCTGCTCGATTTTCGCGAGGCGGTCGAGCTTCATTTTGCCGCGATCGACCGGCGCTTCGACGAGCACGACCGCCGCTTCGACGAGCACGACCGCCGCTTCGACGAGCACGACCGCCGCTTCGACGAGCACGACCGCCGCTTCGACCGAATCGACGTTCGGCTCGAGACGCTCGACCGCCGTCTCGGGCGCCTCGAGACGCGCGTGGAGCACCTCGAGAGCGTCGGGTAGCCGTTCGCGATCCGAGTTGAGAAGAAGTCGAGAAGATCGCTCGATTTTATCTTCCTAGCAGGCGCCCAGCCCCTCGCTACACTGAAGGGCATGAACGAACCAAGCTACCGTACGACCTTCGGGTTTGTGCTCGTCATCCTCGGTTTGATCGTCATCTCCTGGGTCGCGCTGCTCGCGCTCTCCCAATCGAGGTGGTAGGCGATGCACATCCATCGACTCGAAAAAATCTTTCTCGGCCTCGGCGTTATCACGCTCGTGGCCTTTTTCCTGATCCTCATCGCTCTGCAGGTCGGGGAGAGCTTCAAACCGCCGGCGAGCAGCATGACGATCGACCCGACCAAGGTTGCCTCGACCCCGCCCTTCGATCGCCCGGGCCTCCACAAACGCGCCGACGGCTCGTACGAGGCCTATTACGTCGGTCAGGTCTTCTTTTGGCAGCCGTCGACGCTGACGGTTCCGGTCGGGGCGAAAGTGCATTTTTACGTTACGTCGACCGACGTCGTGCACGGCTTTTTGATCGAACACACCGATGTGAATCTCGAAGTGATGCCCGGCTGGGTCAGCACGGCGACGCATGTTTTTCGCCATCCCGGCGACCATTTAATCGTCTGCGATCAATATTGCGGCGCCGGCCATGCCGATATGTTCGCGCACATCGTGGTGAAGTGAGGAGTCAAGACGCATGATGGTTCTCGATCGAATGAATACCGCCACGACGGGCGCGCAGCGTCGGTTGATCTTCGCGCATCTGACGGTCGCCTTTGCGGCGCTCTTTATCGGCACGTTTTTCGGAGTTCTGCAGACGCTCTCGCACGCGAATGCCATACAGATGCCGCCCTGGTTCGATTACTACCGAATGCTCACGGCGCACGGCGTCCTGCTGGCATTGGTGTTTACAACGTTCTTTATCACCGGTCTCTCGCATCTCGCGGTCTATCAGACCGAAAATTATCCCCATCGGAGCATCGCGTTGGGGTGGCTGGCCTTCTGGCTCATGACCGTCGGCACGGTGATGGCCGCCTATGAAATCCTCGCCGGCAACGCCTCGGTGCTCTATACGTTTTACGCGCCCCTCAAGGCCAGCCCGTGGTTCTACGTCGGCGCGGCGCTGCTGATCGTCGGCACCTGGGTCGCGTTGCTCGAGTGGCTGTTGGTCACGAACACCTGGCGTCGCGACCACCCCGGCGAACGTACGCCGCTGCCCGCTTTCATGGTGCTCGCAAATTACATCATGTGGTTTCTTGCGACGGTCGGCGTGGCGATCGAAGTGATCTTCATGCTGATTCCTTGGGCCTTCGGGTGGGTTCCGGGAGTCGACGTGCTTCTGACGCGGATGCTTTTCTGGTACTTTGGGCACCCATTGGTCTACTTCTGGCTGCTCGGTGCCTATCTCGTATGGTACGGCGTGGTCCCGGCGATTTTGAAGGTGCCGATCTTCTCGGATTCGCTCACGCGGCTCGCGTTTATTCTCTTCATCATCCTCTCGCTTCCGGTTGGTATCCATCACGAGTTCTCCGATCCCGGCATCGCGGATCGCTGGAAATTACTGCAGACCGGGCTGACGCTGATGGTTGTCGTTCCATCGCTAATGACGGCATTCGCGCTCTTCGCGACCTTCGAAGAGTACGCCGCAAAACTCGGAAAGACGGGGTTCTTCGGGATCGTCGGCTCGCTTCCGTGGGGCGACCCCGCGTTCGCGGGAATCGCACTCGCGATGCTGCTCTTTATCTTCGGCGGCATCGGCGGCATTCTCAACGCGTCCTACACGCTCGATAGCACGATTCACAACACGATGTGGGTGGTTGGGCATTTCCACATAACCGTCGGCGGCCCGGTCGCCCTGACCTTGCTCGCGGCAACGTGGCGTTTGCTCCCCGCGCTCACCGGAAAGCGCCTCTTTAGCGTCGGGCTCGCCCGCGCGCAGGTCTGGCTCTGGTTCGTCGGGATGGCGGTGATGTCGTTCGCCATGCACACCGAGGGGCTGATGGGCGCTCCGCGACGCGTCGAACATTACACCTACGGTGGTTCGGCGATCGCCGCCGCGTGGCAGCCATACTCGTTGCTGGCGGCGGGCGGGGGAATGGTGATTTTCCTCAGCGTGATCGCGTTCGCAATCGTGCTCTTTGGAACGATCTTCTCCAAGTCCGACGTGACCGAGAGCGAGAGTGCGCGGGCCTTTACCTTCGCGCTCGCGCGCCCCGGCGACGAGGCCCCCTCGGCCTTCGACCGCCTGGGGCTCTGGACGCTAGTCGCCGTCGCGCTGGTCATCGTGGCCTACGCGGGGCCGTTCTACCAGCACTTCAGCGAGCATGTCTACCTCGTGCCGGGAATGAGGACCTGGTGAACGAAGCACCAACGGTGAGCAAACGGGTGCTCGTCGTTGACGATGAACGCCAGATCGGGGATGTCCTGTCCGCGTATTTACAGCGGGAGGGCTATATCCCGGTCGTGGCCGAGACGCTCTCTGCGGCGATGAACGAGATCGAGCGGCAGCTTCCCGACCTGCTGCTGCTCGACGTCACCCTGCCCGACGGAAGCGGACTCGATCTTTTGCGTTCGCTCAACGAACGATCGATCCCGACGATCATGCTGACGGCGCGAGGCGACGAGGTCGATCGCGTTGTGGGCCTGGAGATGGGCGCGGACGACTACATCACCAAACCGTTCTCACCGCGCGAAGTGATCGCGCGCGTTCGGGCGGTGCTTCGCCGCAGCGAGGAGCGCGATCGGCCCGGCGGCCGCCATCGGCTCCACGTGCTCGATCTCGCAATCGACGGCGACGCGCACGAGGTGCGTCGCGACGGAGAAAAAATCGATCTCACCCCCTCCGAGTTCCGCATTCTCTCGGCGTTGGCGCGCCACCCCGGACAGGTATTTTCGCGCGTGCAGTTACTCGATGCGATCGGTGACGATGGATCGATCTACGAACGCACGCTCGACCGGCATATTAACAATCTCCGGCGGAAGATCGAGATCGATCCGCTCCATCCACGGTACGTGCTCACCGTCTTCGGAGTGGGATACAAGGCCGCGCACGAGTGATCGACGCGGTGAGACAGCGCCTCGTTCACGCGCTCGACCTTGCGACGCTCGGTGACTACGACGGAGCGAAGGCCGAACTCGAACCCCTCGACGATCCGATCTCGGGGCGCTTGCTCTTATTTATTCAGGGTTTGGAAGATCGCGATCAGCAGGATCGCCGCGCGCGATCGATGTTGCGTCACGAGGTCGGGAACGCACTCTCGATCGCTCAGTCGAATATCGAGGGAATCGTCGACGGCGTTCTCGCACCGGAGCCCGCGCGCTTGGAGGGCATTCGCGATGCGATCGTCGGCGCCGGGCGCCTGATCGCCGAGCGCCCGAAAAACAGCATCGCCGAATCGCCCTCGACGACGATATCGCTCGCTCCGCTCAATATCTGCGCGTTAATCGGCGCGCACGCCGCCGCGACGGCGGGGATGGCCGAGGCGAAGGGGATCACGATCGTCTACGAGACCTGCGGCGAACGAAAGCAGTCGTGCGAGAACTATTACGGCGATGCGATGCGCGTAGGACAGATTCTGCGGAATCTGCTCATTAATGCGGTGCGCTATACGCCGCCGGGCGGAACGATCGAAGTGCAGTGCAGCCAGGACGGCGGGCGCCTTCACGTGCGCATCAACGACAGCGGCCCGGGGATCGCGCCGGAGGATCGCGAGCGCGTTTTCGAACCCGGATATCGCGGAGCGAACGTCGGCAGCGGGGGGAGCGGGCTCGGGTTGGCGGTGGTTCGCCAATTAACCGAAGAACTTGGGGGACACGTCGACGTCCGCTCCAAACCGGGAAGCGGCGCGACGTTCTGGATCGATCTTCCGATGGTATCGTTAAAGTCTTAATTTCCTGAAAATTCGAACGGGGCTCGTGACCGTCCGCAGGTAGGTGTATTTCGTCGCTATTCACGCGTGCTGCGAAGACCTACCGTGGAGGGATGATGCAACGAGTCGCTCTTATCGCACTATCGCTCTCGCTCGTTCTTGCCGGCTGTAATGCCGCTTCATCGAGCGCTCCCGGAGCCGCTCCGCTTCCGGGGCTCCCTACCGCTTCGTCGTCGACGAAAATGCTCTCGGCCTCACTCGGCGGCGAAATTCGCCTCGGAGGCTCCGTCGCGGTTCGCGTCGAGCCGGAGGTCTTATCCGTCGATCAGCCCGTGAGCGTCGGTTTCTCACCGACGCTTCGCGAAGCTGCACCGAATCCCGGATGGGCCGTCGCCTCCGGTGAGCTCTCGGTGGCGATACCGCAAGGAACGAACACCCGTCGCCACATCATGGCGATCTATCGTTCGCGCAGCGAGGTTCCTAACGGTATAACGCTGAGTCTTCCGTACTCCGCCGAGGATTCGGCGGGCGTGCAGGAGGCCCGTGCGCCGTTGGTAACCTTGGTGACCGCCGAAGGGGCACGCCGCATCGTTCTCGATGGAAGTTTCGACTCCGTCGATCGTATTGCGACGGTGACGATTCCTCGGCCGATGCTCAAGGGGGTTACGGAGATCGATCTCGCGCTCGGCATGAACGCTCCGGCCTCGACCGCGCGTAGCGTGCAGAGCGTGACGATTCAAACGGGCGGTCGATACTGGAACGACGCAACGGGCCAATGGAGCGCGAGCCCCGTGCCCCTCGATCCGAACGCGCGCACGTTAGTCGTCGTGCACGGCATTTTTAGCAGCGTTGAGTCGAGTTATGCCTGCGCCCACGACTATATGACGAGCGCTTCCTCGCAACCGGGAGCATATCGGCAGATCGTCGGCTTCGACTACGACTACACCGAACCCCCGAGCGTCAACGCACCGAAACTCGCGGCATTCATCAATGCGTTGCACCTCGCCAATTACGATATCGAAGCGCATAGTTACGGCACGCTTGTCGCGCTGGGATCGCTCCACGATCTCGATACGCAACCGCATCGCGCCGTTCTCGTCGGCGGCCCGCTACCGTTGCGCGGCTCGCCGCTGGTGACGAGCCCCTGGATCCGCGATATTTTGCTCTCCCTCGCCTCCGTCACGCTCGCGACGCCGCAACAGGTCGATAATGCCCTCGATTCGGGCATGGTCGCCTCACTCGCGCCCAATAGTCAGGAGTTGCAAGCACTCCGTGACGAGGTGGACGCGCTTCCCGCACCGCCGCGCTTCGATCGCGTCGCCGGCACCAAAGAGTATTGGGAGGAGGATCTCTTCTCGTGGGCGCTTTGGGGAACGATTCAGTATCCGTGGGACGGCGTCGTCGAGGAGCGCGCTGCAGAGAGCAACGATCTGCCATACAATAGAGAGATCGCCATCCCGTACCAGCACGTGGGATTACCCTGCGATGCTCCGACGATAGCGTTCGTGCTCCAAGCGAAGTGATCGGGGCGAGAATCGCCCGGAAACGCGCTCGCCCGTCGCTCTATGCGAGGCCGCGAGCGCGCCGGGCGGCGGCATCCTCGCGTTCGCGAATTTTCGCAACGATCGCTGCGGCGATGCGATCGAGGAGCTCGTGCAGGCTCCGTTCCGCGGCTCCGTGTAACACCGTCGCGTCGATTCGTTCGCCGAGGCCGCCGAGCGGCGCATGATAGGTTCCCTGGAGCCAGAGTTCCGACGTCGTCACGCCGACCGGGTTGAGCGTCAGCGTTCCCTGAAAACGCGGGAAGAGTCCGGGGTGGTCGGTTGCCTCCAACTCGACGGTTGCCTCCCAACGCGTCGGTGCGAGTTCGACCTGCGTCGAGACGGGAATGCGCAGTTCACCGCCGACCGGAATATGGAGCGCACGCAGGCCGACGGCGAGCGCGAGATCGTCGAAGGGCGCTTCGTGCCGGGCGAGTGCCGCGAAGAGTTCGAGCGCTTCATCGCGTGCAGCCGATGCCGGGAGCGGCAGATCGACGTGCATCTCGACGGGTTTCATGACGCTTGGGTGGTTTCCGTCCGCTCCTCGATCTCCTCGGCGAGATCGGAAAGAAGCTCGCGCGCGGTCGCCGAGGCGATGCGTGCGCCGAGCACTGCGTCGAAGACCCGCCCGAATTGCCCGAGCGGCGGCTCGTAGTTGCCGTCGAGTTCCAACGTGCACCCGCCGCCGTCGCGCGAACGTATCGCGAGCGTCCCTTCGAAATCGGGATAGGGGCCGCCGCCGTACGGGTGCCAGCAAACCTTCCAGACTTCGTCGAAGCGCAACGGATCTTCGCTGAGTTCGAAGACCGCCTCGACATCGTGTGTCGCTTTCACCGCCACGAGCGGGGCCCGCAATTCGATGCGAGCACTACGCGCGCTCGCCGCGAGGGGTGCGAGCTTCGCATGCAACGCTTCGCGAGCGGCTCGATAGGGTAGCCGGAGAGAACGTTGTTGGTGCAAAGCACTCATGCGCGAATCGTACCGGAGTGGCGTGAAGAATCTGAGAAAAGTCTGAAGCCTCAAGCGTAAGCTGAGAAGAAGGCGTGAGGATATATGGAAGCGACGTTGAGTTGAGCGAGCGTCGTGCGGTGGAGCGTGTGGTCGTGCAGATTCCCCGTCGGCAGAATTCCCGGAGCGCTTGCTTGCTGTTTTGCAGCGAAAGCACCCGCAAGAATCGTTGCGACCTTCACCGCCGAGGCGGAGATGAGGTCGATGGGGAGGTTCGCCGGCGGCACGATCGCCGAGAGCGCGAAGGCGACCGGCGCGCCGTTCGGCGCCGCAGCCGGGAACAGGGGGAGCGCGCCGTCGGCGGCGGTCGGCTTCCCGAATGTCCCGCCCGCGAGGAGCGGGGGGAGAACCCCGAGGGTCATGCTCCCTTCAGTCTAGCAAATTTTCCGTAAAGCGGCATTCTCAGCAGGAAAGCTTATTAAAAGTAATAATAGGCAAAGTTACCATGGCACTCCTCGCCAAGCGCACCGCAGAAGAGGTCATCCGCGGGCCGATTAAGAGCAAGACGCTCTTCCCCGTGCTGATCCTCCATCTGCTCGAAGAGCGTGAAGACCACGGTTCGGGTCTGATGGCCCGCATCGAGGCGCTCTGTTCAGGCTTGCTCGCCGTGAATACCAATACGATCTATCCATTGCTGCGCCGTTTAGAAGAGCGCGGCTTCGTCGTGGGCCAGTGGGAGCATCCCAGTAAACGCTCGCGACGGTTCTATCGTATTACTCCAGCCGGGCGCGAGCGTCTAGCCCGCATTAAAGCCGGCATGCTCCCGTATCTCGATTCGCTTGCGAACTCGATCGAACGGCTTCGCAGCGAACTCTACACGACCGAATCCACTCTGACGCCCGTAAGGAAAACATCAGCATGAGCACCTACCGAGCCCCACTGCGCGATATGCAGTTCGTCCTTCGCGAACTCGCCGGTATCGACGAAGTCGCAAAGCTTCCCGGGAATGAAGATACGCTCGACGTTCTCGATTCGATCCTTGAAGAGGCCGGTGCGTTTGCGACCGGCGTGCTCGATCCGCTCAATCACACCGCGGATAAAGAAGGCTGTTCGATCGACGCGAACGGCAACGTGACCACGCCGAAAGGCTTTAAAGAGGCGTACAAAAAATTCGCCGACGCCGGATGGATCGGGCTTCCCGTTCCCGCGGAATACGGCGGTCAGGGCTTGCCGCAGCTCTTGCTCGGCCCGACGCTCGAGATGTGGAACGGATCGAACATCGGTTTCGCCAACGGCCCGCTGCTCAATCAAGGCGCCATCGAAGCGGTGGAGCTCTGCGGTTCGCACGAGCAAAAGAAAACCTACATTCCCAATCTCGTCTCCGGAAAATGGACCGGAACGATGAACCTCACCGAGCCGCAGGCCGGATCCGACCTCGCGCAAGTGCGCACGAAGGCCGTCCCCGAGGGCGAGCATTATCTCATCACCGGTGAGAAAATTTTCATCACCTTCGGCGAACACGATATGGCCGAAAACATCATTCATCTCGTTCTCGCGCGGCTGCCCGATGCACCCGAGGGCACCAAAGGTATTTCGATGTTCATCGTGCCGAAATTCCTCGTGAAACCCGATGGATCGCTCGGCGAGAAGAACGACGTCGTCTGCGCCGGAATCGAGCATAAGCTCGGCATCAACGGAAACCCGACCTGCACCATGAAGTTCGGCGAAAAGGGCAAGGGTGCGATCGGCTTTCTCGTCGGCGAAGCGAACCGCGGCCTGGAATATATGTTCATCATGATGAACGCGGCGCGCTTCTCGGTCGGCGTGCAAGGCTACGCGGTCGCCGACCGCGCCTATCAGAGCGCACTTGCGTACGCTAAAGAGCGCGTGCAAATGTCCGACGCGACGACGCGCAACAAGGCGCCCGTACGCATTATCGAACACCCCGACGTGCGCCGTATGTTGATGTGGCAGAAGGCGAACATCGAAGCGATGCGCGCGCTCGCATACGTGACCGCCGCCTCGCTCGATTTTGCGCAGAAGAGCCCCGACGAGAAGACCCGCAAAGAACACAAGGCCTTCATCGAGCTGATGATTCCCATCGTCAAGGGCTGGTGCACGGAGAACGCGGTCGAGCTCTGCTCGAACGCCTTGCAGATCTTCGGCGGCATGGGCTACGTGGAAGAGACCGGGATCGCCCAGCAATACCGCGACGTGCGTATCACCACGATCTACGAGGGCACGACCGGCATTCAGGCACTCGACCTCGTCGGCCGCAAGCTCATTCGCGATATGGGCGCAACCGCGACGACCGTCATCAAAACGATGGAGAAGTTCGCGAAGGAAGCCGCCGCTCACCCGAATGCCGACGTCAAAGCGGTCGGCGAAGCGCTGCTCAAGAGCATCGCCTCGCTCGCCGAAGTTTCGCAGTGGATCGGCATGAATGCGATGGGCGATCTCAAAAAGGCCTTCGCCTGTTCGGTTCCTTACCTCAAGCTCTGGGGCGTCGTCGCTGGCGGTTGGCAGATGGGGCGCGCGGCGAAGGTCGCGGCCGAGAAGATCGCGGCGGGCGATAAGGATCCGTTCTATAGCGCGAAACTCGCGACCGCAAAATTCTATGCCAGTCACGTTCTCTCGCAAGGTGCGTGGTACAAACGGCAGATCATCGACGGTGCGGGCGACGTGATGACGCTTCCGGAGGAAGGCTTCGAACTCGATCGCAAGATGGCGGTGACGGCGTAATCATGGCGCTCGTTCACACCGAAGACCGCGACGGCGTGCGGATTATCACCCTCGATAATCCGCCCGTCAACTCGCTCTCTTTCGCCCTTTCCGGCGAATTCTATCCGATCGTCGAAGCGGCGAGCGCCGACGAGAGTATCCGCGCCGTCGTCATCAAAGGAGCGAATCGACAATTCTCCGCCGGAGCGGATATTAACGATTTTGCGACCGAACCGACGCCGGAGACCAAAACCGTTCGCGACGTCATCGCGGCGATCGAACGGAGCGAGAAAATTTTCGTCGCCGCAATCGAGAAAAATGCACTCGGTGGCGGGCTCGAACTCGCTCTCGCCTGCGATTACCGCGTCGCGACCGCCGACACGAAACTCGGCTTGCCGGAGATCAAGCTCGGCTTGCTCCCGGGAGCGGGCGGCACGCAGCGCCTTCCGCGAGCGATCGGGGCGCAAGATGCGCTCGACATGATGCTCAAGGGGCGCAACGTCAAGAGCGATGAGGCGACCGCGAAGGGGCTGCTCGACGAAGTGGTCGATTCGCCCGAGCATCTGCTCGATGCCGCAGTAAAGATCGCCAACGCCGCTCCCTTGGGCAAACGGCGCATCTCGCAGCGGCGCGTCGAACTCGGCAAGGGCATCAGCGCGCAGGCCGCGGCCTTCGTCGTCTCTCAGGCGCATAAAATGGTTCCGGCCGAAGATGCGGGCGGACTCGCAGCGCACAAACTCATCGATGCGGTCGAGGCCTCCGTCGAACTTCCCTTCGCCTACGGTCTCGCGCGCGAGGCGCGACTCTTCGAAGAGCTCGCGCGTTCCGCACCGTCTTTCGCGCTACGGCACGTCTTCTTTGCCGAACGCGAACTCAGCAAGATTCCCGGACTCCCCGCCGCCGAACCGCTGCCCATCGCCAAGGCCGCGGTGATCGGCGCCGGCACGATGGGGACGGGGATCGCGATCACCTTCGCCCAAGCCGGGATCCCGGTCGTCGTCATCGACTCCAACGATGCCGCCGTGGAAAAAGCGAAGCAGACCGTCTTCGCCATGTTCATGTATCAGGTCCAAAAAGGACGGATGACGCAAGAAGAGGCGTGGAAGCTCGGCCAGTCGATTCAATTTACCGACGACTATAGCGAACTCGCCGACGCGGACGTCGTCGTCGAAGCGGTCTTCGAAAGTATGGATGTGAAGAAGGAGGTCTTCGCAAAAGTCGACGCGATCGCGAAGCATTCGTGCATGCTCGCTTCGAATACATCGACGCTCGATATCGATGCGATGGCGAGCGTCACGAAGCGCCCGGATCGCTTCCTGGGTCTCCATTTCTTCGTTCCCGCCAACATCATGCCGCTGCTGGAGATCGTCCGCGGAACGGCGACCTCGCCGCAGACGCTGGCGACTGCGTTCAAGCTCGGGAAGATGCTGCGTAAAACCGCGGTGCTCTCGACGAATGCCTTCGGGTTCATCGGCAATCGTATGGTCTTCGATTATGCGAAGGCGGCGGGTGAACTCGCGGAATGGGGCATCTCACCGATGCGCGTCGATAAAGTGGCAAAGAAATTCGGCTTCCCGATGGGCCCCTTTGCGATGGGCGATCTCTCCGGCATCGACGTTGCGTGGCATATCGCCAAAGCGCGCCCCGATGTCGCAAAGGGAAAAACGAACGTTATCGATCGTCTCGTCGAGATGAAACGTCTCGGCCAGAAAACGATGGCCGGATATTTCAAATACGACAAGAGCGTCGGTAAGGGACGCGAGCCGATCGCCGATCCCGAGGTCGAAGCGCTCTTCGCCGAAGAAGCGAAAAAAGCGGGAATCGCGCCGCGGACGGTCGACGATAGCGAAATTCTCGAACGTTTGACCTTCGCCCTCATCAATCGTGGAGCGTTTCTCCTCGAAGAGGGTGTTGCGCTTCGCCCCGGCGATATCGATATCGTGTACGTGTATGGTTACGGCTTCCCACCTCACCACGGTGGTCCGATGTGGTATGCCGATGAAGTCGGCGTCAAACATGTCTACGAGCGCGTGGTCGCGTTCGGCTGGGAACCTGCGCCGCTCTTGAAGGCGCTCGCCGAGAAAAACGGCACGTTTGCAAACTACAAGCAAGGAGAGTTGATCCATGCGTGAGGCGGCTATCGTCTCGGTCGCGCGGACGCCGATCGGGCGTGCCTTCCGCGGCGCTTTCAATCAAACGCCGGGGGCCTCGCTCGCCGGTTTCGTCGCGCGTGAAGCGATCGCGCGCGCGAACGTCGATCCCGCCGAAATTTCCGAGGTAATCGTCGGAAGCGGACTTCCCGAAGGTGCGACCGGCAACAACATCGGGCGCACGACCGCGCTGCGTGCCGGCTGCCCGGTCAGCGTGCCCGGATCGACGGTGAGCCGCTACTGTGCCTCGGGGCTCGACGCGGTCGTTGCGAGCGCGCGCCGTATTATCGTCGAAGGCGAGCAGATCGTGCTCGCAGCCGGCGTCGAATCGGTTTCGATGGTGCAGAACGAACTCAACATGAAGTTCTACACCGAAGAATGGCTGCTCCGCCATACCCCGGATATCTACATGCCGATGCTCTACACCGCCGATAACGTTGCGAAGAAATACAAAGTCTCGCGCGAGGCGCAAGACGAGTATGCCCTTTCGAGCCAGCAGCGAACCGCGGCGGCGCAAGCGGCGGGAAAATTCGACGATGAGATCGTGGCGATGGAGACCTGGATGGCGGTCGCCGATAAAGATACCGGAGTGGTGGCCGAAAAACGCGTTCGGCTCGCCAAGGATGAAGGGAATCGCCCCGACACGACGCTCGAAGGCCTCTCGGCGCTGAAGGGTGCCGTGCCCGGCATCAAAGAGACGACGATTACCGCCGGAAATTCCTCGCAGCTCTCCGACGGAGCGGCGGCACTGATGCTGATGGATAGCGAGACGGCGAGCAAGCGCGGCTTGACGCCGTTGGGCTTCTATCGCGGATTCGCGGTCGCCGGC
>JAJYMV010000065.1 GCA_021786705.1 bacterium | reverse complement strand
GAGCATGCAAGGCGTGCCCGCTCTTCACGGCGACGATCTCGCACTGCGGCCGCGCGCCGACCAACGCGAGATCGCCGAGGAGATCGAGCATTTTGTGGCGGACGACTTCGTTCGACCAGCGCAACGTCTGTAACGGGCCGTCGGGGCCGAAGACGACCGCGTTCTCGAGCGATCCGCCCTGAGCGAGCCCGCGCGCGCGTAACGCTTCGACTTCGTGAAGATAGCCGAAGGTGCGCGCGCCGGCGACCTCCCGCGCGTAGGTCGCTTCGTCGATCGCCAGTGCGAGATACTCCGACCCGACGGGGTGTGGAAAATCGACGATGCAGCGCACCGAAAAGCGATCTGCGGGAAGCGCGACGATGAGCCGGTCGCCGTCACGTTCGACGATCGGTGCGTCGAGCGCGAGCGTCGCGCGTTCGACGCCGAGATCGCGCGTGCCGACGCGTTCGATCTGCCCGACGAACCACTGCGCGCTTCCATCGACCACCGGCACCTCGGGCCCCGATATCGCGATGCGCGCGTTGTCGACGTGCATGCCGAAGAGCGCGGAGAGCAGATGCTCGACGGTGGAAACCGTCGTGCCACGCACGCCGAGTACCGTCGCGCGCGACGTTTCGACGACGTTCTCGGCGAGGGCGGGAATTTCGACGCCGTCGCGCACGAAAACGATCCCCGCGCCTGCGCCGGCGGGAGCGACTTCCACCTCAACCTGCGCGCCGGTATGAAGGGCGACCCCGGAGAAGCGGAACGGAGCGGCGAGCGTTTTTTCCGTCACGATACGCGCCTATCGTTCGTCGCGTTCGCGCGCCGCTCGTTCGAGTGCGTCGACACGAGCGATCAACTTGGGCAGGTTCTTAATCGCAACCTCTAGGCGAAGGCGGTCGCGATGGTCGCGCGCGGGCGCACCCGAGACGAACGCATCGTCGGGAACGTCGCTCCAAATCTGGCTCTGCCCGCCGATGGTCACGCGCGAACCGACGGTGATATGCCCTTTAAAACCAGCCTGGCCGCCGACGCGCACGTAATCACCGACCACCGTGGAACCGGCGAGCCCGCTCAGCGCGGCGAATGCATCGTGCTTTCCCAGCCGGCAGTTGTGGCCGATCTGCACGAGGTTATCGATCTTCGTTCCTTCGCCGATGCGCGTGCTGCCGGTCTGCGCGCGATCGACGCAACTATTTGCACCGATCTCGACGCGATCGCCGAGTTCGACGTTTCCAACCTGCGGAATGCGCTCGAGACGCCCGTCGACAAACGCCCAGCCGAAGCCCTCGCTGCCGATCGTCGCGCCGGCGTAGAGCACGACGCCGGAACCCAAAACGCAGCGATCCATCACGCGCGCGTGCGGATGCAACCAACTTCCCGCTCCGATTTTCACGTCGGCGCCGACGTAAGCGCCGGCTTCGAGCGCGCAGTCCGGGCCGATCTCGCTACCGGGACCGATCGTAACGTGAGGGCCGATATAGGCGTTCTCCGCAACCACCGCGCGCGGATCGATCGCCGCGGAGGGATCGCGGTGCGGCCCAACCGGGCGCGGCGCGCGGAGAGCGGCGAGCAAGCCGACGAGCGCGAGGCGCGCATCCTCGACGACGACGAGCGGCTTGCCGGTCGGCACCGGGTTGGGAAGCGCGCGTGCGTCGACGAGCACCGCCGCTGCATGGCTGCGAAGCGCCGCTTGCAGATACCGGGCATCGACGGCGAAGGTCAGCGCCCCGGGACCGGCTTCATCGACGGCGCTGACGGTGAGGATTTCGATCTCCGCATCGCCGACGACCGTACCGCCCAGGCGCCGGGCGATTTCGCCGAGCTTCCCGAGCACCGCGGTTACGAGCCCGAAGGCTTCGGCGAGGCCGTCTCGGTGATTCCCAGGTCCTTTTCGACGTCGGTGGTGATATCGACACCGCCGTAGCCGACGCCCTCGCGCGTGAGGACGAGTTTGAGGTTTTTCTTCGCCGCAACTTTCGCCGCCGCAGCGCGAATTTGGTCGGTGAGCTGCACGGTCAACGCGCCGTATTTCTTCTGGAGCGCGGCGACTTGGCTCGCCTTTTGCGCGTTGCTCGCCTTACTCGCAGCGATGCGTTGCTCGTCGGCGTAGAGGTGGTTTTGGTCGGTCTGGAACTCCGTCCAGTTCGACGTGATGCGATTGATATCGACGAGCCCGATGGGGCTCGACGAAGCGCATCCGACGATGGTGAGGAGTCCGGCGAGTGCGATAATGCTCTTCTTCACGTTCCTGTGCTCTTGAGAGAGGAGATAACATCTCCGGTGAGGTCGTAACCGCCGGGATGCGCGATGGGGTCGAGGAGAACGACGGAGAATCCGTCACGTTTGGCGATGCGCCGTGCTGCCGCGGCGATTTGATCTTCGATCTTTTTGTAGAGATCGCCGCGTTCTTTCGCAAGCGTATCCCGCTGCTTTTTCGCAGCCCCGACCGCACCGACGTCGACGCCGTTGAGCGCTTCGTACTGCGCTTCCAGGTCGCTTCGCGTCTGGTTAAACTGGTCGGAGATCTTCGTCAAATCGGTTTGATAGCGTTGCTGGAGGTTCGAAGCGATTTGCTCGAGTTGTGCCTTGGTTGCGGCCGGCAAATTCGCCGGCAACTGCGGCCCCGAGAGCGCCGCTAATTGCTTGGAGACCTGCTGCTGGCGCGCCTGAAGCTGGGTCTGCGTTTGCGCCTGCAGCGCGGTCGCATGGGCGCGAATCTGCTTCATAATCCCGGCCTGCAGCAAGTTTTGGTAGGCCTGGAGTTCGCGCTGATGCCGCGCGCGCATCGCGTTGACCTGCGCTTTTTCGTTGCGATCGATCGCCTTGAGTTGCGCGGTCAGCGCCTTGCGCTGAGCGTCGTCGAGCGCGAGATTGTTGAGCTTCGTTTGGAGCGCGAGGCGTTGGTTCGCATCTTGCTGCGAGAGCCGCAGCGAGAGATCCGATTCTTCCTGTGCATACCGCGCCGCCCGCGTTTGAAAGCGCCCCTGCGCTTGTTCGTGCAGGCGCTTTTCGAGCGCGCCCATCGTCGCTTGTCCTTGCTCGACGACGGATTTCTGGTAGCTCTGCAGATCGTTCGCAGCCGATTTTTCAATCGCTTGCGCCTGCGCCGCGGAAGAAATCAGTGGTGCCGATTCGTATGCCTGCGCGGCGGCATTGAGCCCCGCGGAGCGGAGCGCCGCAGCGACTTCGGTGCGT
>JAJYMV010000005.1 GCA_021786705.1 bacterium | reverse complement strand
GACGAGCCGACGACCGCGCTCGACGTCACGATTCAAGCGCAGGTTCTCGAACTGATGAACGAGCTGCAACGCGAGACCGGGGCGGCGATTATCCTCATTACCCACGATCTCGGCGTCGTCGCCGAGACCTGCAAAGACGTGCTCGTGATGTACGGCGGGAACATGGTGGAGTACTGAAGCGCACGACAGATTTTTGCCGAACCGAGAATGCCGTACACGCAGGGGCTCCTCGCCTCGTTGCCGCGGCTCGATGCACCGGCGAACGCGCGCCTGATGCCGATCCCAGGGCAGCCGCCGAACCTCCATCGCATGCCGCCGGGCTGCGCGTTCGCACCGCGCTGTACCTATCGGCTCGAGCGCTGCGATCAGATCGTTCCGGTCACCGATCTCGGCGGCGGCCATCTCGCGCGTTGTTGGCGCTGCACGGAGAATCTGCAGCCGGCGGAGGCGGCGCGATGAGCGAGGAGATGTTGCTCGAGGTCACCGATCTCAAAAAATATTTCCCCGTGAGTGCCGGCGTTCTCGGCCGACACGTCGCCGATGTGAAGGCGGTCGATGGGGTGAGCTTTACGGTCCGCAAAGGCGAGACGTTGGGGCTGGTCGGCGAATCGGGCTCGGGAAAGACGACGATCGGGCGCCTCGTTCTGAAATTACTGTCGGCGACCTCGGGGACGATCCGATTCGAGGGCCAGGATATCAGCGATATCTCGACTCGGCAGACCCGCACGTTGCGCCGTCGGATGCAGATTATTTTTCAGGATCCCTACGGCAGCCTCAATCCGCGCATGACGATCGGCGAGATCGTCAGCGAACCGCTCGCGATTCACGGCATCGCGAAAGGGAAGGCGCGCCTGGAGCGGACGGTCGAGTTACTCCGGATGGTGGGGCTGCAATCCTCGCATCTCAATCGCTACCCCAACGAGTTTTCCGGCGGGCAACGGCAGCGCGTCGGCATCGCGCGCGCGCTCGCGGTCGAGCCGCAGTTTATCGTCTGCGACGAGCCGGTCTCCGCGCTCGACGTCTCGATTCAGGCGCAGGTGCTCAATCTGCTCGAAGATCTGCGCGAGCGTCTCGGGCTCACCTATCTTTTTATTTCGCACGATCTTTCGGTGGTGCGCCATATCTCGACGCGGGTGGCGGTGCTCTATCTCGGCAAGATCTTCGAACTCGCCGATCGGAGCGCACTCTACGAACACCCGATGCATCCGTACACGCAGGCCTTGCTCGCCGCGATTCCGGTGCCGAACCCCGAGATGCAGAGCACGCAGAAGCGCGTACTCCTCAGCGGTGACGTGCCGACGGCGATTGCACCGCCGAGCGGATGTCGCTTCCATCCCCGCTGTCCGTTTGCATTCGATCGCTGCTCGGTGGAAGAACCGGCGATGCGCGATGTCGGCGGCGGCCATATGGTGGCCTGTCACGCCGTCGAGAACGGCACGATTCAATAAAAAGAGCGGGCGCATGCGATGCATGCGCCCGCTCTTTACGAGCTCTGGGAAGAGCGGTTATGCGGCCTTCTTGCGAGGACGGCCGACTTTGCGACGCCCGGCCGCTTTCTTGCGGGGGGCGGCTGCCTTTTTGCGTCCGGCTGCTTTCTTGCGTCCGGCTGCCTTCTTGCGTCCGGTTGCCTTTTTGCGTCCGGCTGCCTTTTTGCGTCCGGTTGCCTTCTTGCGTCCGGCTGCCTTTTTGCGTCCGGTTGCCTTCTTGCGTCCGGCCGCCTTTTTACGTCCGGTGGTCTTTTTACGACCTGCGGTGGCCTTTTTACGGCCGGCAGTTTTCTTGCGCGTCGTCTTCTTGGCGACGGCGGCTTTCTTGCCGGCGGCTTTACGGCGTGCCTTGCGGCGAGGTTTTTTCTCCATCGTTTCGCCGTTGGCCATCATATCGTGTTCCATGCATCCTCCTCGTCCCCGGGGGACGATTGTCAGAGTGGATAGCGCAATTGATCTTGCGCTTTGAACGCATCTTAAAGGATTTCGCCGATTTATGCAAATACGCGCGCACGAGCGGCGTGCGAACTGCGCGCGAACCGCGGAACGTTTTGGGGACTCCTTGACCCCGGGGGTATACTTAGGCCCGTGAAAAAGCCCGTCATCATCGTCGAATCTCCGACGAAGGCGCGCACCATAAAGAAGTTTCTTCCGGCGCGCTACATCGTCAAAGCCTCGGTCGGCCACGTGCGCGATCTTCCTAAAAGCACGCTCGGCGTCGATACGGAGGGCGACTTCGCCCCGCGATATCTGACGATTAAGGGCAAGGGCGATGTCATCAAAGAGCTCAAGGCCGCGGTAAAAGGCGCCTCCGAGGTCTATCTCGCGACCGACCCCGACCGCGAAGGCGAAGCGATCGCCTGGCATTTGGCGCAGCTGCTGAAACTCGAAAACCCGAAGCGCGTCGAGCTGCACGAGATCACGAAAGAGGCCGCGTTACGGGCCCTCGAGTCGCCGCACGCTATCGACATGGACCGGGTCAACGCCCAGCAAGCCCGCCGCATTCTCGACCGGCTCGTCGGCTATAAAATCTCGCCGCTCCTCTGGGCGAAACTCCGCGGCGGCCTCTCCGCCGGGCGCGTGCAGTCGGTCGCGGTGAAGTTGATCGTCGATCGCGAACGTGCCATCGCCGCGTTCGACCGCGAGGAATACTGGAGCCTGACCGCTCGATTGAGCAGTGCGGCGACCGCGCCCGTCGCGCAGATTTTCGCTGCGGAGCTGGCGACCAAGAACGGCGAGAAGCTCGAGATCACCAACGAGGCGCAGGCGCAGTCGATCCTCACCGACCTCGAAGGCGAACGCTTTCACGTGCGCTCGGTAAAACGCCGCGAAGTCAAACGGAACGCCGCTCCGCCCTTTACCACCTCGACGTTGCAACAGGAGGCTTCCCGCAAATTGCGGATGCGCGTGCGCCGGACGATGCAGCTCGCGCAGGGGCTCTACGAGGGCGTCGATCTCGGCAAGGAAGGCACCGTCGGCCTCATTACCTACATGCGAACCGATTCGACGCGCATCTCCGACGATGCGCGCGAGGCGGCGCGGAGCTTCATTCACGCGCAGTACGGCGAGGAATTCCACGGCGGGCGCGTCCATAAAGTACGCGAGGGAGCGCAGGACGCACACGAAGCGATCCGCCCGACCGACGTGACGCGGACGCCGCAGAGCTTGAGCGGCGTTCTCAAACGCGACGAACTCCGGCTCTACGCGCTGATCTGGGAACGCTTCGTCGCCTCGCAGATGACCGCCGCACGCTTCGACCAGAGCACTGCCGAGATCGCCGCAGGCGCCTACGGTTTCCGGGCGACCGGCACCGTCGTCACCTTCGCCGGTTTCACGCGCGTCTATGAAGAAGGGCGCGACGAGAGCGCGCTCGAGGAAAAAGACGAAAAGCGTTTGCCGCCGCTCGCCGAGGGCGAGGAGCTCGCCGTCGCCGGCCTCGAGCCGAAGCAGCACTTTACCGAACCCCCGCCGCGCTACACCGAAGCGACGCTGGTGAAGGCATTGGAAGAGAACGGCATCGGTCGTCCGTCGACCTACGGCAGCATCGTTGAGACGATTCAAGCGCGCGGCTACGTCGAACAGGCCGAACGCCGATTCAAACCCACCGAGATCGGTATCGCGGTGAACGACCTTCTCGCCGAGCATTTCCCCGATATCGTCGATCTGCGCTTTACCGCGCAGATGGAGGGCGATCTCGATAAGGTCGCCGACGGCGAGGCCGATTGGGTCGCGGTGCTGCGGCGCTTTTACGATCCGTTCGCGCTGCAACTCGAAGAGGCGGAGAAGAAGCTGCCGCGCCTCGAGGTGCGCGACGAGCCGACCGACGAGATCTGTCCGAACTGCGGCAAACCGATGGTGATCAAGACCGGGCGCTTCGGGCGATTCATCTCGTGCTCCGGCTATCCCGAATGTAAAACCACCAAGCCGATTCTGAAAAAGACCGGCGCGCTCTGTCCGAAAGACGGCGGCGATATTCTCGAACGGCGCAGCAAACGCGGGCGGACCTTCTATGGCTGCGCGAACTACCCGGCCTGCGATTTCGTTTCGTGGGACCGCGTCATTCCGGAGCCGTGCCCGGTCTGCGGCGCGCACGTCGTCGTGAAGGCCAAACGCGGTGGAGCGCGATTGCAGTGCTCGGCCGATGCCGAACACGACGTCTCGGCACTGCCGCTTCCTGGGTCGAACTCCGGCGAAGAGCGCGAACTCGTGCAGGCCTGATGCCTGCGGAGCGTTTGCGCGTTATCGGCGGCGGGCTCGCGGGTTGCGAAGCGGCCTGGCAGGCCGCACGTCTCGGCATCGATGTCGATCTCTACGAAATGCGTCCGCAACGGCGGGGGCCGGCGCACGTCTCGGATCGTCTTGCGGAGTTGGTCTGCAGCAACTCGATGCGCGGAGCCGCGCTCGAGAATGCCGTCGGTCTTCTGAAAGAGGAGCTCGCGCGACTCGGCTCGCTCATCGTGACGGCGGCGCGAGAGTCGGCGGTGCCAGCCGGCGGCGCGCTCGCGGTCGACCGGGAGCGTTTTGCCGAGCTCGTTGAAAGCCATATCGCTGGGAACCCGCGTATCGCTCTGCACCGCGAGGAAGTGCTCGATCTCGACGATTCGCGTCCGACGGTCGTCGCGTGCGGCCCGCTCCCCGGTGACGCGATGCTCGATGCGATCGATCGCATCGTTTCGCAGGTGCGCGTCGAGGGCGATGCGCCGCGCCGCCTGCATTATTTCGACGCCGCATCTCCCATTCTCGCCGCCGATTCCATCGACGAATCGGTGATGTATCGAAAATCACGGTACGAAAAAGGCGACGGCGACGACTATATCAACATTCCGCTCGATCGCGACCAGTACGCGCAACTGCTCCACGATCTGCGAACGCTGCCGCGTCACGAAGCGAAAGCCTTCGAGAGCGATACCCGTTTTTTCGAGGGCTGCCTTCCGGTCGAAGAGATGGCCGACCGCGGCGACGACGTTCTACGTTTCGGCCCGTTGAAGCCCGTCGGGCTCCGTCACCCCGTGACCGGTGTGACGCCGCATGCCGTCGTACAACTGCGCAAAGAGAATCGCGACGGCAGCGCGCTCAATCTCGTCGGCTTCCAAACGCGACTGACCTGGCCCGCGCAACGGGAGGCGTTCGGGCGCCTTCCCGGGCTCGCGAACGCCGAATGGCTGCGACTCGGCGTGATGCATCGCAATACGTTTATCGATTCGCCGCGCTTGCTCGACGAGCGGTTGCGCCTCCGCGGCGATCGCCCGCTCTGGTTCGCCGGACAGATTACCGGTGCCGAAGGCTACGTCGAAGCGGCGGCATGCGGTGCGATGGTCGGCATTCACGCCGCGCGCGAGTTGCTGGGCCGCAGCCCGCTCGCGGTGCCCCCCGAAAGCGCGCTCGGCGCGGTCGTCGCCCATCTGCAGAATACCGTCTCGCACGATTTTCAGCCGGCGAACGTCACCTGGTCGATGGTGCCCCCGCTGCCGAAAACGATTCGCGAGAAGAAACTTCGCCGGGCCGCACTCGCGGAGCGCGCGCTCGCCGCTCTCGCCCTCTTTATCGAGCGCATCGACGCTCCCTAAACCGTCGGCCTGCCTCGCCGGGGGCTCGGAGGGATCGGGAGGTGCAACGAAATCGCCTCCGGCACAGTACTAGGTTGCGATGAAGATTCGATCCACGACCATTCTCGCCGTCCTCCGCGACGGCCACCTCGCGATCGCCGGCGACGGCCAGGTGACGCTCGATAAGACCATCGTGAAGCATTCAGCGCGCAAGGTTCGCAAGATCGCCGGCGGACGCGTCCTCGCCGGTTTTGCGGGCTCGGCGGCCGACGGCATCACTTTGCTGGAAAAGTTCGAGAAAAAATTTAACGAATTCAAAGACCTCACGCGCGCGAGCGTCGAGCTGGCAAAAGACTGGCGACAGGACCGAGCGCTGCGGCGTCTGGAGGCGATGCTCGTCGTCGGAACGCCCGAGCATCTCTTTCTGCTCTCGGGAACCGGAGACGTGATCGAACCCGATGAGGGCATCGCGGCGATCGGAAGCGGTGGCCCCTACGCACAGGCCGCGGCGGCGGCGCTCCTGCGAAATACATCGCTGAGTGCCGAGCAGATCGCGCGCGCCGCATTAGGGATCGCCGGCGAGATTTGCATTTACACCAACGCCGACATCACCGTCGAGGTGCTTCCGTGAGCGCAGCGTTGACGCCGCGCGAGATCGTCGAAGCGCTCGACCATTACGTCGTCGGCCAGAGCAATGCGAAGCGCGCGGTGGCGATCGCCCTGCGCAATCGCTATCGACGCGCGCTGGTTCCCGAAGAGCTTCGCGGCGAAATAACGCCGAAAAATATCCTGATGATCGGCCCGACGGGAGTCGGAAAGACCGAGATCGCGCGGCGGCTCGCCGCGCTCGCCGGCGCACCGTTCGTGAAAGTCGAGGCGACGAAGTATACCGAGGTCGGCTACGTCGGGCGCGACGTCGAATCGATGGTGCGCGATCTCGTCGAACAATCGATTCGCATGGTCACGCAAGAGCGCCGAGAGGACGTGCGCGAACTCGCCCGCAAACAAGCGATCGAACGGGCGATCGACCTCCTGCATCCCGAAACGCGTGCCGCGCAACCGCAGCAGCCGAGCAATCCCTTTGCAGCGACGCTCGGCTCGATCTTCGGCGGCAACGCATCGACGCAGGCGAGCGCTCCTCCGCCGCAGCCGAGCATCCCCGCTCCCGAGGCGCAGCGCATTCGCGAGCAGACGCGCGACGAGATCGCGCGCGGGTTTTACGACGTCCGGCTCGTCGAAGTCGAAGTCGAGGAGCAGGCATCGCTGCCGATCGGCGTGATCGGTGGGAACATGGACCAGGGCAGCGGGGATATGGGCGAGATGCTCGGGGGCCTGTTGCCGAAGCGGAAGAAGAGTAAGCGCGTGACGCTCGCCGATGCGTTACGCATCTTCGAAGACGAAGAAGCCGAGAAACTGATCGACGGAGACGCCGTCAAACGCGAAGCGATCCGTCGCGCGGCGGAGGACGGGATCATCTTTATCGACGAGATCGATAAAATCGCCGGGCGCGAAGGCGCGCGGGGCGGCCCCGACGTTTCGCGCGAAGGCGTGCAACGCGATATTCTTCCCATCGTCGAAGGCAGCACCGTCAACACCAAACACGGGTCGATCGCGACCGATCATATTCTGTTCATCGCAGCGGGTGCGTTCCATATGAGCAAACCCTCCGATCTCATTCCCGAGTTACAGGGGCGCTTCCCGATTCGCGTCGAACTCGATTCTTTGACCGCCGACGATTTTGTGACGATCCTGACGCAGCCGCGCAGTGCGCTCGTCGCGCAATATAAAGCGTTGCTCGCTGCCGACGGCGTGGATTTGCAGTTTACGAACGATGGGATCGAGAGCATCGCGCACTTCGCTATGGAGGTAAACGAACGCAGCGAAAACATCGGGGCGCGTCGTTTGCACACCGTCCTCGAGCGGGTCCTCGAGGATATCGCTTTTGCCGCCCCCAACGTGGAGCGCGAGGTCGTCGTCGATGCGCCCTACGTACGCGAACGGCTCGCCGACATCGTGGAGAGCGCCGATCTCTCCGGCTATATCTTGTAGCGCGCCCGATGCGCCGTCAGCCGGTGCAGTGTTGGCCCGAATAGCCGGTACCGTGTCATCCCGAGCAGCCGGTGCAGTGTTAGCCCGAATAGTCGGTACTGTGTCACCCCGAGTAGCCCTCCGCAGAGGGCGTATCGAGGGGCATTCGAGGACGCGTGCGCTCCCGATACGCAGCCGCGCCTCTCCTGAGCGAGTGGAGCGAGTCGAAGGGCGGCCTACGCGGGATGACGGTACGATGACTATCACGAACTTTCAGGTGCGACCCAGCGTTCTGTGGGAAGGTTTTGGGTAACGATGCGGATGGAGAAAAGGACGATGAACGTACGAACGATCGGAATGATGGCGCTGGTGGCTGCGATGCTCGGACTGGCGGCCTGTAATGGCGGCGGAGGTTCCTCGACGCCGACGCCGACGACGCCGTGCGTCTCGCCGGTGACCGTGCAGGTGCTCTATCCCAAACCCGGAGCGACCGCCGTTCCGTCGACGCTCTCGGCGATCTACGTTGCCACGAGCGGAGCGTTCCCCAGCGATAGCAGCAATGCGTGGGATACCGTGATCGTGGGCCCGCCCTCCTACGGCACGCAATTTACCGGACAATTCTCAGCGACGACGGCGGGCGCGCTTCCCGCTGGTTCGGCGACCCCGACCATCGCCAATCCGCAGTACTACTCCACCACGCTGAGCAACACGCTGGTGACTGGCGCGGGGTTCTCGATCTATATCAACAACCTCAACGACGCCAAGTGCTATGCCGTGGGTGCCGGGGCGAACGCGCTCTCGAGCTTCTCGACCTAAACGAGGGAGAGCGCAGCGCGCGGAGGTAGAATACCCGCGTATGCCCTATCTCCGCGAAATCGTAACCGACGGTCACCCAACGCTTCGCAAGGTGGCCAAGCGGGTCGATCCAAAGGAACTGCAGGATCCGCTGATCCAGCAGTTGATCGACGATATGTTCGAAACGATGTACGACGCTCCGGGCATCGGGCTCGCAGCTCCGCAAGTGAACGTCTCGAAGCGCATCTTTACCGTCGATTTACAGGACGGGAAACCCGAGCACGGCCCGTTCACCGTCGTGAACCCAAAGTTCGACAAGACCGAAGGCGAGATCGAGTGGACGGAGGGTTGTCTCTCGGTTCCCGGTTATGTCGGCGAGGTCACGCGCTTTGAAAAAGTTCGCGTGAGCGGGCTCGACCGGCACGGGAAGCGGATCGTCCTCGACGGAGAGGGCCTCTTCGCGATCTGCCTCCAGCACGAAATCGACCATCTCAACGGTGTGCTCTACATCGACAAGGTCAAAGATTTGCGCCCCGCGCAGAGCGACGAGGAACTCGAGGCAGCCGAACGCGCAGCGTCGCTTCCATAAAGCGCCGATGCTCACCGCCTATTTTTTTGGAAGCAGCGAATTCGCCGTGCCGTCACTCCGTGAAACGGCAGGGCGGACGCTGCTGCGCGGCGTGGTCACCCAACCCGATCGCCCCTCCGGGCGCGGACATCGGCTTACCCCGACCCCGGTGAAGCAAGCGGCGATCGAACTCGGAATCCCCGTCTTCGAGCCGACCTCGATGCGGGCGTTCTTCGCCGAGCATCGCGACGAGTCGATCGATCTCATCGCACTGGCGAGCTTCGGGCGCATCTTGCCCGCCGAGCTTCTGGAATGGCCGCGCCTTGGCGCGCTCAACGTCCACCCGTCGCTGCTGCCGCTCTACCGGGGTGCGACGCCGATCCAGTCGGCGCTGCGCGACGGCGCTCGCGAGACCGGGCTCTCGATCATGCTGATGGACGCGGGAATGGATACCGGGCCCCTCGTCGCGCAGGAACGAGTCGCAATAGGCGCGCACGAGAGTTATGGCGAGTTGCACGACCGGCTCGCCGTCCTCGGCGCGCGCATGCTCGGCGAGGCCATTGAACGTGCACGGGTCGGGAGGCTCGAGAGCCGGCAGCAGGCCGGCGAAGCGAGCATCACGCGACCGTTAACGAAGGAGGATCTCATCGTCGATCTCGGTTGGCCCACTCCACGACTGCTCGCAGCGGTGCGCGCCTACGCGCCGGCGCCGCTCGCTCGCGCTTTCGTCGATGGAGAATGGTTGAAAATCGTGCACGCGCACGACGACGGCGGCCGCTTTGTCATCGACGAAGTCATCGCTCGCAATAAGGGAGCGATGTCGTGGGAACGTTACCGGCAGATGCGCTCGGCGGTGCGAGGATGAGCGCTCGCGAGGTAGCGCTGCTCGTGCTGCGCGACGTCTTCCCCGGAGAAGCCGGCGTCGAGGCGCGCCCCGCGCAGGCCGCGCTCGCCTATCGCGCGCAGCGCGGCAAACTCGACGCGCGCGACCGGCGTTTCGCAACCGAACTTTCGTACGGTGCGATTAAAATGCGCCGCGCTCTCGACGATGCGTTGCGCCCTTTTCTCAAGGAGCGGGCGAAGACGCTTCCTACGACGATGCAAGAACTGCTGCGCCTCGCCGTCTACGAATTGCGCTACACGCAGCCCGACGTCCATGCGACGCTCTTCGAATGGGTGAACCTCGCGAAGCGCTACGGCCATCAAGGGCTCGGTTCGCTGACGAACGCCGTTCTGCGAAGTTATTTGCGCGAGCCCACTCCGGCTCCCGAGCGCGAAAACTACGCCGACGTCGACGATTACTACGGCGCGCTCTACTCGCTGCCGACCTGGATGGTTCGTCGTTGGCACGCACGCTTCGGCGACGAAGCGATCGAACGGATCTGTCGCGAAGCGAACGACCCCGCCGCACACGCGCTCGTAGGACTCGGGAACGCCGACGAGGTGCTCGCGATGATGGCCTCGCGCGGCATGGATGCGAGCCGTTCTTCGTTGGCGCGCGACGCGGTCGTCGTGCGCGCGAGCGAATCGGCGGCCCTCGATCTCGTCGAAAGCGAGGCGCTCCCGTTCTGGATGCAGTCGGAGAGTTCGGCGGCGATCGTCGACCTGCTCGACCCGCGGGCGGGGGAGCGGATTCTCGATTGTTGCAGCGGTCGCGGCAATAAGGCACTGCAGATCGGCGTGCGGATCGGCCCAAGCGGAGCTCTGACCTGCGTCGATCGCGACGCACGCAAAATCTCCGTCTTGCAGCAACGGTTCGAAAAATTCGCGCGATTTGCCGAACTACCGCTCCCCGCGGTCGTCGTCGGCGATGCCGCCGATCCCGCGCTCGTTCCTTCGGAGATGCTCTTCGATCGTGTCTTACTCGATGCACCGTGCACCGCGATCGGCGTCATCGCGCGCCATCCCGAGGCGCGCTGGCGGCGGCGCCCGGAAGATGCCGAACGGATGGCGACGCTGCAAGCGGCGTTATTGTCGGCAATCTCGGCGCACGTCAAACCCGGCGGGCGAATCGTCTATGCCGTCTGTTCGACCGAGGAGTGCGAAAGCAGCAACGTCATCGACGCCTTTCTCGCCGATGCGGATTTCGCGCGCGTCCCGGCGCCGGAATCGTTTGCACCGTATTGCGATAGGAATGGCGACGTGTTGACGGCGCCGCTCGACGGACGCGATGGATTCTTCGCCGCCGCTCTGGAGCGCAAGCGATGAATTGGTTCGCGCGCATCGAACGGAGCCTCGCCGATTTCGTCGAGCGGGCATTTGCGCGCACGTTCCCCAGCGATCTCGAGCCGGCGCAGATCGCGCGGAAGCTCGTTGCGGTGATGGAGGCGCAGACGCGAAGTTCGGTCGACGGAGGCAACCGCGCTCCGAGTGCCTACGAAGCGCGCGTCAGCGAACTCGATTACGAGCGGCTTGCCGAACATCGCGATTATCTCGAACGCCAGTGGGCCGATCTTCTCGAGGACTGCGCGGCACGGGTCGGCATCGCGTTCTCCGACGGCCCCGCGCGCGTTTGCATGATCGCGCGCCCCGAACTTCCGGCGGGCACCGTCGACGTGCGCGTCGAGCCCGAACCGACGGTGGAAGAGGCGCTCGATGATGAAGTGAGGCACCGATACTTTTTACACATGGTGCAGGGGGCGCCGGCGTACGGTATTTTTGCATTGGAGGAGAGCACGGTTATCGGCCGTAGCGAATCCTCGGATATTTTCTTGCTCGATCCAGGCATTTCGCGGGTACACGCGCGCATCGATATTCGGGACGGCGAGGCGACGATCGTCGATTGTGGCTCGACGAACGGCACCTATATAAACGACGAACGCGTCGAACGCCGCGTTCTGAACGATGGCGACGAAATTACGGTCGGTAACACGAAACTGCGCGTAGAGATTCGTGACTGAACTTCACTCCGCTTGGGTACGGCTCGACACGCTCGGAATCACGGCGGCACTCGGCGTGGTAGCCGCCGTCGGCTTTTTGCGTCGCGCCGACGCCCGCGAACCGATCGGCGACCTCACCCCCATCCCGGTGCGAATGTTGATTTTTGAAGGGACGGAGCCACGCGAGGTGCGCGTGCTGACGCCCGCGCTCATCGGGCGTGCCGGATCCTGCCACGTGCAATTGCAGGACGGCGATGTCAGCCGTCGGCACGCGCGGTTTGAAGCCGAGGAGGGCGTGCTCTACCTGCGTGACTTGCGAAGCGCAAACGGCACCTTTCTCAACGGCGAAGCCTTCGAAGGCGCGATCGAAATTCGAGTCGGCGACGAAATCGATTGCGGTGCGACGCGGCTGGAGATCCTGGAGATCGGCGCGTGATCGTGTTGACCGGTTCGCCTTGGCTCGTCGCGCTCGCCGCGCTGCTCGCCATGGCATGGGCCGTTCGCCACGCCCGCGGCAGCCGGCGCGATTGGTTTTTCCCAATTGCGACCATCGTGCTCGTGCTCTTCGGGGAGGTGTTGCTCGCGCGCCTCTCTCCGGCGCTCGCGCGCAAGCAGTTGATGTGGATCTCTATCGCCTTCGGCATCGCAACCGTGCTCCAACCATATCTCGCGCGTTTTCGACGCATCGCGACGGTGAAGTACACCTGGATCGTGCTCTCGTTGGGGCTCATTGCCGCCACGGCGATCTTCGGCGAACGCGTCAACGGCGCGAAATTGTGGATTCGCATCGGTTCGCTCCACGTAGAACCGGTCGAGATCATTAAATTGCTTTTGGTGTTTTTTCTCGCCGCCTATCTCGCCGAGATGGGCGATGCCATCGCGAAGGCACGTTGGTGGTCGTTGCGTGCGAACGCAAAATATCTCGGGCCGCTCTTTTTAGGTTGGGGCGCCTCGATCGGGCTGCTCGTCGTGCAGCGCGACCTGGGGATGGGGGCGTTGCTGCTCTGCACGCTGCTGACGACGCTCTACGCGGCGACGCGGCGAACCGATCTCGCACTCGGCGCCGCCGCGATCTTTGCGGCGGTCGCGTTCTGGGCGGCGCTGCATTTCCCGTACGTGCACGAACGCATCGCGGTCTGGCTTCACCCCTTTGCCGACCCGTATGGAGCGGGATATCAGGCGGCGCAGAGTTATTTTTCGATCGCTGCAGGTGGACTGTTGGGGACCGGGCTGGGGCTCGGCCACCCGGGGTTCATCCCCGATGTCAGCACCGATTACATCGTCGCGGCGATCGCCGAAGAGTTCGGGTGGCTCGGAATCGTCGCGATTCTCGCGCTCTATCTTGCGTTTGTACGTCGCGCGGTGAGCGTGGCACGCGAACAACCCGACGCGTTTGCAAGTTTACTCGCGGTGGGATTGGCTGCGACGCTGGGCTTTCAAGTCGCGATTATCGTTGCCGGGGTTGCGGGCTTGGTGCCGCTGACCGGCATCACCCTACCGTTCATTTCCTACGGCGGTAGTTCGCTCGTCGCCAACGTGTTGCTCGTCTCGCTGATTCAGGAGATTGCGACGCGTCGACCCACGGAGGAACGCGCGTGAACGCACGCTCGATCTTCTGGGTTCTCGTTGTCGCCTTCGCACTCTGGGCCTTCGTGTACGGTGCGATGCATCCGCCGAAACCGCCGCCGATACCGCAGCCGACGCCGCTCCCACGCCTCGCTCCCTCGGGGCCGGCACGGCGCGATCTCTTCAGCAACGATCCCGTAATTGCGGGAAGAACACCGCGCCGCGGATTTATTCCGGGGCCGGCACGCTTGGTCGCGATGGTCGGGCTCTGCGGTGCGTCGCTCGCAAACGAACGAGCGATGCTCGACGCTCCGTTCCCGATCGGGGTCATCCTCGATCCGCGCGCGCGCGATGCGCGTCGCGTTGCAGTTCTCGCGCACGCGCGCGGCGAGGAACTCTTCATTCAGACCGACCGCGCCCCGAACGCTTCGGAGCTAGAAGCGTGGCGCCGCGAGTTCGGCAGCGTCCTCGGAGTGGCGACGCGGCACCCCGACCGGACTATTGCGACGCTGGCGGGGAGCACGTTGGTCGTTTTCGACGAACGCGGCGCGAGCAACCCGATGGAGTTTACGCGTTCGGAGATTCGCCTGATCCGTCGCGACGTGCGCATCGACGATCGCGATTCGGTCCCGTACATCACGTATATGCTCGAGCAGGCGACCGCACTCGCCCGTCGTCGAGGGATCGTGGTGTTGCTCATGCGTCCGCGAGCGAACGACCTCACCGCCATCGAGGGGCTCTTGCAACGGCGCCACGACGTGCAGTTCGTTCAACCCGCGACCGCCGAACGTGTGTAGTCCCCTCCGCGGCATCGCCGCGGCGCTCCTGCTCGCCGCGCTCGCTACCGGTTGCGCGCATCGCGCGCCGTCGAATGCCGGCGATACCGGCGAACGCGTTTCGGCATACGACGGCGGCGCGATCTATCGGCAACAGTGCTCGACCTGTCACGGCGTGCTCGGCGAGGGAGTCGCGGGGGTCGCACCGGGATTGCGGCTCGGTGCCGCGCTCGACACCCGCGCGGCCCTCGCCGCCGTCGCGCGAGGGCGCCGCCGGAATGGTGCGGCGATGCCGGCTTGGTGCGAGGTGTTGAGCGACCGCGAGATCGCCGACGTCGTCGCGTATATTCGGGTCACGTGGGGCGCTCGGCCGCAGCCGCCGCGGCTCGGCGAGGTCGCTACGGCGTGCCGTCGCCCGGCGCGGCGAGGAGCGCGCTAACCGCCGAACGCACCGCTTCGTATGCGCGCCGCCGTTCGGGTGCGGCATCTGTCGGTGGAGCGAAGAGATTCATCGTGGCATTCGCTTCGAAGAGCACGATGGTGCCTTCGGCATCGATTGTGAAATCGATACCGCCATAGTCGAGCCCCAGCATGCGACGAACCCGCTCGAGCACCGCGACGCCGCGTTCACCGAGCGCTGCGTGCATGTCGGCGAGGAAGGCGAGCTCCTCGCGATCCTCCCTTCGCTCTCCCGAGAAGTAGTGGACTTTCCAGTGCTGCGATCGTGCGAGATGGATCGGGTAGAGCCGGTCGCCGACGACGAGCGCGCGGTATTTGCGGAACAACCCGTCGGCGGAGCGCGTGTCGAGATACTCGATTGCGAGAATCCGATCGCCGGGCAGAGCGGCGAGCGCCGCGGGTACATCTTCGCGGCGTTCGACCCGTTCGAAATACTCACCGGTGTGGAATCCCGGCGATCGCAGCAGGACCGGAAAGGCGAACGGTGCCGTCGCCGCACGTTCTTTGCTCATCTCCACCGTGCGCGGTGCGCGCAGCCCCGGAATCGTCGCCATCCGCGCGGCGTTGCGCTCGCGCGAACTTTCGCCGACTGCATCGGGGTGATTGAAAACGCGCTCGCGGCGCGTTTGGAGAAAGCGTCGGGCGCCGGCGAGCGCTGTGCCGCAGCGCTCGGCATCGCCGATCGCGTTGAAGATCGCCGGATACGCGCCGATCTGCATCTGCGGCTTGTAAAATTCCGCGACGAGGACGTCGCACGCATAACGGTCGGCGTCGACGATGCGCTCGGTATCGACGTTTCCGCCGAGGGCGGAGAGCAGCAGGAGTAGCGGCGTTCGCGGCGCGCCCCCACGCGCGGGCGCGCGGCGGATCGGCTCCGCTCCGAACCCGAGGCGCGCCTGCGCGTGCGCGCGCTCCCACGCTCCGTTGCGCGCGTGGAGGAGTGCGAGCCCTTGGTGTGCCTCGATCGATCGCGCATCGATGGCGAGTGCGGCTTCGTAGTGCTCGAGCGCCGCGGCAGCGTCGCCCTCGTCGAGCAGCGCGGCGGCGAGGTTCGTGCGCGCACGCCGATCCTTCGGATGCGATGCGACCGCTTGTGCGTATGCGAGCCGTCCGGCTCGCTTGAAACCGCTATAGATGAGCAAGGTCCCGAGGTTCGTCAGCGCGCCGAGATGCGTCGGGTCGGCGGCGAGGATCGCAATGTACGCGTCGCGGGCGGCCACGCGTGCGCCGGCGGCTTCCAGCGCGCAGGCTTCTTGAAATGCTCGATCCACCGCGCGTGCTTCGAGGGGCGGCGTTGCTTCGCCCCCGCGAGGATGCCGATGAAACATCGGCCGACGAATGTGGTAGGATGAGCCATGAGTTTTCCGATTGTAGGGCGCGCCCTCATCGCCGCGCTTATCGCTTTTCCGGCCGGCGCTTTCGCCGCGAGCCCCGCTCCCGTCGCCACCGCAATGCCGACGCCCGCGCCGACCGCTCTCTCTCCGAAGCGGCTCGCCTTCGCGCGCTCGCTCTTCGCGAATCTGCAGGCGGGGAAGATCGAGAGCACGCTCTTCGACGCTCGTATGAATGAGTTGCTGAAGCCGACCGTCCTGTCGGGCCTGGCGAAGAAGCTTGAAACGTTGGGGAGCCCAACGGCGATTCTCGATGCCGGCGACCATACGACGCCGAGCTATCGCGTCACGGATTATCTGCTGCGCTTTAGCGTCGGGCATTCGCTGATCATGCGAGTCGCGATCGATACGAAGGGGAAGATCGCGGGGCTCTTTTTTCCGAACGGTCTCTAACGTGCATCGCCTCGCAGCGGCGCTCGTCGCGGCGGCACTCGTGCCGCTCGCGCCCTCGTTGCGGCAGCTCCAACCGCGCGCTCGGGCGCCCGGCTTTGCCGTTGCGGTCCTGCGGAACGGAAAAATCGTCGAGCGCTTCGCCGCAGGCGAAGCCAACCTCGCGCGATCGCTTCCGGTGACGCCGCAGACGATCTTCCACATCGGCTCGATTACGAAAACGTTTACCGCGACCGCGGTGATGCAACTCGTGCAATCGGGGAAGATCGACCTGCACGCATCGGTAACGCGCTATCTCCCGCAGTTCGTCGCCTGGAAAAATATTTCGATCGCCGAGTTGCTGATGCATCGGAGCGGCATTCCGAACTACCTCGATGCTGCGCTCGCGCAGGGGCGCGTCGCGCAACCGACGACGCCGCAGGCGATTCTCGCGGCGATGGCGGCGAGACCGCTCGATTTCGTGCCGGGTACGCATTTTGAATACAGCAATACGAATTACGTCGCGCTCGGACTCATCGTCGCCAAGGTCTCCGGAGAGTCGCTTGCCGCCTACGAACGCCGCGCGATTTTTATCCCGGCGAACATGCACGCGACCTTCGTCGGCAGCGCGCCCGCGGGGCGGTCGCTCGCGTTGGGCTACAAAACGCGCGAGGGAGCGACCGTGGCGAACCCGGGAGATCCGAGTTGGTATTACGCATGCGGCGATATCCTCTCCACCGTCGGCGATCTCGCGCGATTCGATCGCGCGTTGATGGACGGAAGGCTGCTCGCACCGGCGACTTTCGCGGAGATGGCGAAGGTCGCGCGCCCGGCAAGCGGGTTTGGAAATGCGCGGTACGGATACGGCGTGATGACCTTCGCGTTCGGCAATCGCACGCTGGTAGGCCACCACGGCGGGCTCCCCGGGTTCGAGGGCGATAACGAGATGATCCCGCGCGACGGCTTCGCCGTCGTAGCGCTTGGCAATGCCTTCGATTTCGCAACCTCGGGACCCGATAACCTCGTCTTCGAGCATTATTATCCCAAACAGTTTGCCGCGCTCGTCGTCGCCGCACACGATGCGTTGAAAAAGGCGATTCCCGACCCGAACCCGGCGCTCACGCGTCGCTTTGCGGCGTTCGTTCGCGGATTGCTCGCCGGGAAGCAGAGCGACGCGCATCTCACCCCACAGATGGCCGCCGCGCTCACGCCGACTGCGATCGCGCAGATCGACGCGCAGGTCTTCACTCGCCTCGGTGCGCTCCGCCGCTTGATATTCCGCGACCGCGCCGTCATCGACGGATATCGTTCCTACGATTATCTCGCGTCCTTCGCCGACGGGTACCTGAAGCTGCGCTTTACGCTCGATAGAAGCGGCGAGCTCGCAGGGTTTACGAAGCAGTAGGGGCGCGAATACAAAGTCGGGATATCTAACGGGGCCGTTCCAGAGGGCGAGCTCAAACGAGGTTGCTCGCGAAGGCGCTGTTGCCATTGGCAGCGACTAACGTAGCATGTTCGGTTCCCTTCTTAATGTAACAGAAGCGTAAAGGACTCGACCGAGCGCTCGGTGTATCGGGCGCCCGGAACTACCATCACCCCACTCTTTTTGGAGCGCTCGTTTTTTTTATGCGTCGTTGGCTCGCCGGTCTACTCTTCACCGCTCTCTGCTTGGAATCGTCGGGTGCATCGGCACTC
>JAJYMV010000014.1 GCA_021786705.1 bacterium | reverse complement strand
CGCGGCGGCGTAGGCTTCGATGCTGCCGTGGAAATCGAGGTGATCTTGCGTGATGTTGGTGAGCCCGGCGGCGGCGAAACGCACGTCGTCGACGCGCCCCAATGCAAGGGCGTGCGAGCTCACTTCAATCGCAACCGCGCGCGCGCCCTCATCGCGCATCGCCGCGAGCAGCGCGTGGAGTTCGTGCGGCAACGGCGTGGTATTCGCGAGCGTCCAGCTCCGCGTACCGAACTCCGCACCGACGGTGCCGATAACGCCGCAGGGAATATTCGCGGCGGCGAAGATCGCGGCGAGCATGCGCGTCGAGGTGGTTTTCCCGTTGGTACCGGTGATGCCGATGACGGCGAGCGCATGCGAGGGATCGCCGTAGAACGCAGCGGAGATCGGCGAGAGCGCATGCAGCGAATCGTGGACGAGGATCGCCGGCACGGCGAGCGTGCCGATCTCGGCGCGCGCTTCGATAACCACCGCTGCGGCACCGCGCGCGATGGCGTCGGCGATATAGGCGTGCCCGTCGACATGTGCGCCGCGCACCGCAACGAAGAGCGAGCCGGGAGTGACCCGGCGCGAATCGACCTCGATGCCGCGAACCTGCGTCGCCGGATCGCCGAGGACGTGTGCGTCGGGGCCGAGCCGTTCGTAGAACGCGCGCAGCGTATCGGCAGCCATTACCGCTTTGCCTGCTTGAGCTGCGGCAGAAAACCGGCGTGCAACATCGCGGCGCGCGCGATAGTATCGAAGGCCGGTGCGGCAACCTGCGAGCCATAGTACGAGCCGATCGGGCGATCGACTTTCACGAGAATCACGAAACGCGGATCGCGCGCGGGGACCATGCCTATAAAGGAGGCGACGTAGGCACCGGGCTCGTAGACGCCGTTCTCTTCGATCTGCGCGGTGCCGGTTTTTCCGGCGGTGGTGTAGCCGGGAATCTGCGCGGCGGGATCGCCGGTGCCGTAGCGAACGACCGCTCGCAAAAATTTGCGCAGTATCGCGGCGGTTTTTTCAGAGAATATGCGCCGTTCGATCTGCACCGGATAGCGATAGACGAGCGTTCCATCGTGCTTGAGAATCGCGTGCACGATATGCGGGCGCAGCAGCAAGCCGCCGTTGGCGATGGCGCAGTAATAGCGCGCGAGTGCGAGCGGCGTGACCGCGACGCCCTGGCCGAAGGACATCGTCGCCAACGACGAGCCGCTGAATTGGCTCGGTTTCGGCACGATGCCGGGATTCTCGCCGGGGAGTTCGATCTGCGTCGGCTCGCCGAAACCCGCCGCGCGTTCCATGTTGTAGAAGGTCCGCGCACCGATGCTCATGCCCACCTCGGCGGCGCCGACGTTATGCGAATAGGCAATGATGTTTTCGAGCGATTCGGTGCCGTGGCTGCCGGCGGTGAAGCCGTCGTCGGCGTTGTGGATGGTGTGCCCACCGACGGTTATTTCATCGCGCGCGGGGAAGCGCGATGCGAGCGTCACTTTGCCCGATTGAATCGCGGCGGCGGCGGTGACGAGTTTGTAGGTCGATCCGGGTTCGTAGGCATCCTCCACCGCGCGGTCGCGCCGTTGCGCGCTGGTGTAACGCCAGAAGTGGTTGGGATCGAAATGCGGCAGGTTCGCGAGGGCGAGGATCGCACCGGTCTTCGGGTCCATCACGATTGCAACGCCCGAACTCGCGTGGTACTTCTTGACTTGCTTCTCCAGCGCGCCTTCGGTGACGAATTGTAAATAGGAATCGAGCGTGAGTTCGACATCGTATCCCGGGCGGGCGCGTTCGAGCACCTCGGCACGATCGAAGGGCAGCGGGCGCCCCATTTCGTCGGTCTGGAGCGTCTCTTTCCCCGAACGCCCTTCCAGCCACGGGTTGAGGCTATACTCCAGGCCGTCGAGCCCGTTCTCGTCGGTGCCGACGAAACCGATCGTCGACGAAAACTCCGGCCCGTCGACGTAGACGCGCCGCCCGGTCTTCTCGCGCCGCTCGGCGACGCCGACTAAATGAAGCGCAGCGACGCGCGTTGCGACCGAATGGTCGACTTTGCGCGCGATCCAGATAAACCAGAGGCGCTTATCGTGGAGCGCGGCGACGGTATCGGGGCTGAGTTTCCCGACGATTTTGCCGAGCTCGCGCGCGACGGTATCGGGATCGCTGATATCGCGCGGAACGGCGTAGATGCTTTTCGAGGGCAACGAACGCGCGATCACCGCGCCGTTTCTATCGAGAATGCTCCCGCGGCGCGCGAAGATTTCGATGGTGTCGGAGCGCTGCGCGAGCGCATCGCGCGCGAGCCCCGGCCCCTGCATCGCTTGAACGATCGCGAGCTTCCCGGCGAGAAAGAGCCCGCAACAGATGACGCCGATATAAAACCAGCGCGCCCGATCGGTCGCCGTGCGCGCGAAGCTCCGTTTCAGGATCGCCGTTTCTCGGCCGCTGCGGGGCGGAACCACCGCGCGAGGCCGGAGAGGAAGGCGATGCGTTGCTGCTGCGTTTGCGGCGGCGAGAGGTGCACCGCAATCTCGGTGGAGGCGGGGTGCATGTGGAGTTGCGCGGCGAGGCGCGCTAAGCGCGCGTCGGAGGAGAGCTGTTCGACGCGATCTTCTAAGCGCAGCGTTTCATCCTGGAGGCGCTTCTGCCGCGCGTGCGCTTTTTCGACCGCGTAGGTGAGCCCGGTCGTCGACGAGGTGAGCATGACGTAGCCGGTGACGGGAACGAGCACGGCGAGCAGCACGCCGAGCGCGAGGGCGATGGGGCGATAGCGCGCGCGTGAATTGCGCACCACGCGGCGCTGTGCGGCGTTGCGCGCGCTGCGCGGATTGGGGATGCGCGCGTCGCGGCTGCGCGGCTGCATTTGTACCATCAGCTTGCCTTCTTTTCTGCGGCTCGTAATTTGGCGCTCCGCGAGCGCGGGTTTTCGGCGCTCTCGGCATCGCCGGCGATCATAGGCTTTTTGGTGAGCACGTGCAGGCGCTCGTCGCCGCGCAGCGTCTGCTTCACGATGCGATCTTCGAGGGAGTGGAACGAGATCGCGACGATGCGCCCGCCGGCGCGCAGGCGCGCGATCGCAGCGGCGAGCCCTTCGTGGAGCGCGCCGAGTTCGTCGTTGACCGCGATGCGCAGCGCTTGGAAAGCGCGCGTTGCGGGATGGGTGCGTTCGCGCCGACCGGTGCGCTGCATGAGCCCGGCGATGAAGGCCGCGAAATCGGTGG
>JAJYMV010000180.1 GCA_021786705.1 bacterium | reverse complement strand
TTCCGTCAATGTCCTGCGAATGGCCCCCAATCTAATCGTCACAGGCAACGCAAGTTCTTTCGATATTAATGACGCCACTAAGACGGGGAGACTTTGAATCGTGAATAGCAGTCCCGTATCGGATCCGAAAATAATTTGCCCGACGTGCAAAACAGAAATTCGACTTACTGAATCACTCGCGGCACCGTTGATAGCCTCGACTCGCCAGCAATACGAGCAGCAGCTACGCCAAAAGGACGAAGAATTTGCTAATCGAGAACAAACTATTCGCGAAAGAGAAAAGACACTTCAGTACGCGCAACGCACCTTGGACGAGCAAGTCGCGGATCAAGTTGCCGCAAAGTTAAAAGTCGAGCGCGAAGACCTCAGAGTCGAAGAAGCCCAAAAGGCGCGATTTGCTGCCTCGATCGAAATGGAGGCAAAGATACGCGAAATCGGCGACCTGCGCGAAGTCTTGAAATCACGAAACGAAAAGCTGGCCGAGGCCCAAAATGCACAAGCTGAGCTAATCAAGAAGCAACGCGAATTAGACGACGCGAAGCGCGAGCTCAGCCTAACCGTCGAAAAACGCGTTCAGGAACAATTAGGTGACGTGCGTGCGGCAGCAAAACGAGAGGCCGAGGATAGCCTCAAACTCAAGGTGCTGGAAAAAGACCAGACAATTACTTCTATGCAGCAAAAAATCGAAGAACTTAAACAAAAAGCCGAGCAAGGATCACAACAATTACAAGGCGAGGTTCAAGAACTTGACCTTGAAAGTCTCCTGAGAGCCAAATTCCCGTTTGATTCTATTGAGCCAGTCGCAAAAGGAGAGTTTGGTGGCGACGTGCTGCAACGCGTTATTAGCTCTACGGGACAGCCCAGCGGTGCGATTCTATGGGAGTCGAAACGCACAAAAAATTGGAGCGATAGCTGGCTTTCCAAGTTGCGCGACGACCAGCGGGCAGCAAAGGCCGAAGTGTCAATTCTTGTTAGTCAGGCGCTACCAAGAGCAATCGAAACATTTGATATCGTGGATGGCGTATGGATAACGACACCACGCGCCGCGCTTCCCGTAGCCACCATCCTTCGTCACACCTTGCTTGAAATCAGCCTTGCACGACAAGTTGGCGAAGGAACTCAAACAAAAACGGAACTGGTCTATCAATACCTTACGGGACCAAGATTTCGTCAACGCGTTGAAGCCATCGTAGAGGCCTTCTCTTCGATGAGCGAGGATTTGGACCGGGAACGAAGAGCGATTACGAAACAGTGGGCAAAACGCAATGAGCAAATCGAGCGCGTAATGTTGGCTACGGTTGGAATGTATGGAGATCTTCAAGGCATAGCGGGAAAGACGCTACAGGAGATCGAGGGCTTAAGCTTAGCGGCATTGCCCGGCCCGGGCGACGATAACCGAGGAGAAATTTCGCAATGACGGTAGATCGACCCGCCGACTCCGTGTCGGCCGCATCGACAATGCCCCCCGTGGCGGAGCTGCCAAAGATACATGATGCAGCGCAGCAAGCAAGGCATTTGAGGCAAGTGCTTCAAGACGACAAACAGCGAATTGGCTTTTTCCTTGGCGCAGGGTGCCCGCTCGGCGTTTACGACGCGACCGAAGAGAAAAGCGTCCTACTCATTCCTGGTGTCGTTGACTTGACGAAGCGGGTCGCCACCGGCATGTTAGAGTCACCTGTTGCCTCATCTAGGTTCAAGCAACAGTGGGATGCGGTATTTGATGAGTGCACGTCGCCCGATGGCAGGGAACCAACGGTCGAGGATGTTTTGACTGAACTCCGGGCGCTAGCGAACCGTCGAGGGAACGCGACAATCCTCGAAATGACGAAAAAAGACCTATCCGACCTCGATGAGCAGATTTGCACACTGATTACAAAAGAAGTGAACAAGAGCCTGCCGGCATACCGAAACGCATATACTCGGTTTGCCTCCTGGATAGGAGGCGTCCAGCGAGATTGGCCTGCGGAGGTATTCACGCCTAACTACGACCTGCTTTTCGAGCAAGCTCTCGAGCAGCAGCGACTGCCGCACTTTGACGGGTTCGTCGGATCACGCGAACCCTGGTTCGACCTTTCTTCTATTGAACACGACGTGATCCCCAGGCGATGGACGCGACTGTGGAAACTTCATGGCTCGATAAACTGGGAGAAAAAGGATGACATCGTGGATGCGACAACCGTTACGCGTATCGTTCGCGTAACAGGTGCCGCTGCGGAAGGAAAGGTAATGATTTATCCATCGCACCTAAAATATGACCAAAGCCGCCGCATGCCGTACTTGGCAATGCTCGATCGACTACGGGCCTTCTTTCACGGGCAAGATGCGCCTCGCCTAATTATTTGCGGATACTCCTTCCTTGACGACCACCTAAATGAAATTTTGCTCGATGGCCTACGCGGGAACCGAAACGCACAGTGTTTCGCCCTGATGTACTCAGATCTCGCCTCGCATTCTAGAGTGGTTGATTACGCATCCAAACAAGGTAATCTGACCGTGCTCGCCACTGATGGAGCAGTGGTAGGAACGCGCGCGGGACGATATCGACCCGTAACCAAAGATAGTGAAGAACACTCGCCGTGGCTGATTGGAGAAGTTGGGACGAGCGGCGACCCGAAGAATGACGGAACGCGAAGTCGCCTTGGGGATTTTCACTACTTTGGGGTATTTCTAGAAGGAATCTGTCGAGGGGACGCACGCGATGCACACGCGACCACATAACTCCTCTCCTTCTCGCCTCGGTACCGTTGAAAATGTTGAAGGATCGAGTATCAGCGTAAAACTCGAAGAAAACACGCCTGGTGGGCTTTTGTTTGTCAACGGTGAGGCATACCAGGTTGGGCAGGTCGGCGGGTTCGTGCGCATTCCCTCCGGCTACGTTGAACTCTACGGCGTGATCTCCCAGGTCGGCGCGGGCGCCGCCCCGGGACCGCCCGAACTTGCCCCACAGTTCGGCAATCGATGGCTGCGCGTAGAGCTTGTCGGCCAAGGCCGTCGCGGTACGAAGTTCGAGCGAGGAATCGGCCAATATCCGGCAATTGGCGACCCGGTCCATGTCGTAACAGAATCGGACTTGAAGGCCGTGTACGCACCGGGAAGTGAAGAAGGTTACGTTGCAATTGGCCGCGTCGCCAGCGCCGAGTCGATCCGCGCATATCTCGACCTGAATCGCCTCGTGAGTCGCCATTCCGCGGTGGTAGGAAGCACTGGTGCCGGAAAATCAAATGCCGTCGCCAACTTACTCGGTGCCATATCCGAGCAGAACCACTTCGGGTCAGCTCGTGTCGTACTTTTTGATCTTCACGGCGAGCACGGAAAGGCTTTGGGCAATTCAGCTAAAGTCTTCAGAGTCGGCGCCGAAACCAAGGCCGGTGAGCGCGAACTGCATGTGCCGTTTTGGGCGCTGACCTCCGAAGAATTCATTTCTATGTCTATGGGGTCAGCCTCATCAACCGCACTGACACTTCTGCAAGATCGGCTACTTGAGAGCAAGAGGGCTTCCAAGCCTGGTGGCGTGGATCACGGACTGCCCGATCTTTCCGTGACAGTCGACACACCGCTGCCGTTTTCTGTTTATCAACTCTGGCATGACCTGTACTCACTCCACTGTGCAAGCCATACTGTTAGTAAGAATCAAAACCAAAACGAGGACACGCGCGCCTACGTCGACGAAGGTACGCCCCCGGTGAGGATGGTTGGCGATGCCGACAAACTTGAGCGGCCACGGTTCCGAGCGCTAAAGAACGAGTCAAGCGATCCCGACAAGGTATACGCTGGAATATACGCGGATTTACCACGTACTCATTTAGACCTGCTTGAGAGCAAGCTGCGCGATCCTCGAATGCATTTCCTCTTTCGCCCAGGAAAGTGGTCCGTTAGTACGGACCACTCAACTGAAGCAGACCTCGATGCGCTGCTTTCCGAGTGGATAGGCGCAGACTCTCCAATTTCGGTTTTCGATCTTTCCGGGATCCCCTCAGCGGTAGTTGACGACCTTGTTGGAGCCGTATTACGTATTCTCTACGACGCCGTTTTTTGGGGGCGGGAGAAACCGGAGGGCGGCCGACAGAGACCGCTGCTGATTGTGTTAGAGGAAGCACACGTGTATCTGGGAGCACAGTCGAAGGGCCGCGCGGCGAATGCTGCCAGGCGTATCGCAAAGGAGGGACGGAAGTACGGCGTTGGTTTAATGCTGGTTAGCCAACGCCCAGCCGAGGTCGACCCTACTATTCTAGCGCAGTGCGGGACCACAATTGCAATGCGGCTAACGAACGATTCGGATCGCTCGCAGGTTACTTCTTGTGCGTCAGACAACCTGAAAGGGTTGTTCTCAATGCTTCCAGTTTTGCGCACGGGCGAGGCACTGGTAGTCGGAGAAGCGGTCAACATGCCTATCAGGGTGATCATCGATCGGCCTGCTGAGGGTCGGAGGCCCGACAGCGAAGACCCCCTTGTCGTCGTCCCCAAAGACGCATGCGGCCATCGCATCCGAAGCGGCGGATGGACAGAACCTGTACCAAATGAGAACTACGGGTCTCTCGTGGTAGCTTGGCGCAAGCAGAACCCATACGAAGACACTGCGGCAGCAATAGACCTGAAATCTTAAATCGGAAAGGACAGACGACGATGGAACGTACGCCAGTCACGTCAAGCAACATCGCCGCTATTGGCTACAACGAAGACGACCACATACTCGAAGTTGAGTTCAAAAACGGATCGGTTTACCAGTATTCTGACGTACCGTTAAGCGAGCGGACCGGAATCATGAACGCAGATTCCAAGGGACGGTATTTCCACGCTAACATTAGGAATCGGTATCCGTACGTGAAACTCTGAATCACGAGTCGCACGTTGACTATCGAGGCTTTGCGTGATGCATTATGGCGCTCGGCTGTAATTGCTACTTTCAGACGAAGACCTCTTCGATTTATCGAACAACAAATTGCCGTAGCAGAGGCGATCGTGTGGTCAGGTTTTTCGGCCAGCGCGGTGGGCGAGACGACATATGCGTCGCCGTACGCCCCTACCTGCAAGCGCCGTGCGCCCTCCTGTGGTTGCGGAACGTCATGTAATGTTCGATAAAAGAGTGCCCGAATTCAACACAGCACCGCCGCTGGCTTCCACCTCAATATCGCGCCGATCGGTCGCAACGAAGGCGCGGCGATCCTCGCCGCCTACGCGCTCCTAACGGTGATTCCGGCCTGGCGCCACATGCACGGCGCAGGCAAGGAGCGGCGCTATGTCGTTTCGATTCGTTCTTCGATCGAGACGTTGTAGAGGAAGAGGAACTTGCCCCATTCGTCGGGCAGCGTATTGCGTTTCACCTGAATCCACGGAATGTATTTCGGCTGACGCGGCTTGCGCTGAAGTTCCATGTTCGCCTCGGTCGGCGTGCGGTCGTTCTTGCGATTGTTACAGCGCATGCACGCGCAGACGAGGTTCTCCCACGTAGAAGGGCCGCCGCGCGATTTGGGAACGACGTGATCGACGGTCATCAGCCGATCGCCTTGCTTCCCGCAGTACTGGCAGGTGTGATCGTCGCGAATCAAGACGTTCTTCTTCGTCAGCGCGACGCGTTGGCGCGGCCGACGAATATAGTAGAGCAGGCGGATGATCGACGGCATGCGCATTGCGAAATTTGCGGAGTTAATCCGCCGGTCGCGGTCGTGCACGATCTCGGCCTTCCCCGCGAAGATCATCTTCACCGCGCGCTGGAACGACGTCACGTTGATCGCTTCGTAGGTAAAGTTGAGAACGAGAACTTCGCTCATCGGCGACACCTCAAAAAAGCAAAAAAGCGAGACACGTCACGCATCTCGCTTTCGAACGTACAGGAGCCGAATATCGGTAAGCATCTGTACGAGCGCCAGGCGTTCGTCACTACTCAACCTCTCCTTTACCCTTTCGAAGGCAACGCTCGCCACGTCAATCGCGATCTCGGCGGAGGGGGGATCGGCAGCTCGTTCGGGGCTCTCGCTCAAATAGGCATGAGCCGAGAGCATGAGCGTCGTGATGATTTCGAGCAGCATGCGTTCGACCGTCGGCATCTCTGCCCGGCCCGCCGAGTCATCCAGTTCCCGACTGGGCGCCTCTTGCTGCGACACGATGGCTTCCTCTTTCGCGGCCGCGCGAAAGCCCCCCTACGGATACGGTCTAGGGAGCGAGCATCCCCAAGAAATAGCGGTGAATGCGAGGGTCCTCGGTCAGTTCGGGGTGGAAGCTCGTGCCCAGCACGTTACCCTGCCGCACCATCACGCCGTGCTCGCCGTAGGTCGCCAGAACTTCGACCCCCGGCCCGGCGCTCTCGATCCAGGGCGCGCGAATAAAGATCGCCGGGAACGCCGGCTCGCCGAGAACGGGAATCGCCAAGTCGACCTCCGCCGAGTCGTTCTGCCTTCCGAACGCATTGCGCCGGACGGTGACGTCGAGCAGCCCCAGGGTCGGCTGGTCGAGCCCGGCGACCGCGCGCGAAACGACGATCATCCCCATGCAGGTTCCCCAGAGCGGCATGCCCGCGCGCACGCGTTCGCGCACCGGGTCGGCGAGCGCAAAGCGATCGAGCAGGCGAATCACGGTCGTCGATTCGCCGCCGGGAACGACGAGCGCCTCGCACGCGTCGAGCGACGCGCGCGTCTTTACCGCGATCCCGAGCGCGCCGGCACGCTCGAGCGCGGCGAGATGTTCGTCGACGTCGCCCTGGAGCGCGAGGACGCCGACCTGCGGCCTAGGCGCCACGCGACGCGAGGAGTTCGCTTTCGGGGATCTTGCGCAGATCGATCCCCTCCATCGCCGCCGCATCGCGTCCCAGCGAGAGCGAGGCTTCGACGACCGCTTTCGGATCGTCGTAATGCGTCGTCGCCGCAACGATGGCTTTGGAGAACGCCTTGGGGTCGTTCGATTTAAAGATGCCGCTACCGACGAAGATGCCTTCGGCGCCGAGCTGCATCATCAGCGAGGCGTCGGCCGGCGTGGAGACGCCGCCCGCGCAGAAGAGCACGACGGGGAGTTTGCCGTTTTCCGCGACGTAGGTGACGAGATCGAGCGGCGCGCCAAGGTCGCGCGCGCGCGCCACGAGCTCTTCTTTCGGGGCGACCGTGAGCTCGCGAATGCCGTCGCCGATCGCGCGCATGTGGCGGACCGCTTCGACGATATTGCCGCTTCCCGCTTCGCCCTTGCTGCGAATCATCGCCGCGCCTTCGGCGATTCGGCGCAACGCTTCGCCAAGATCGCGAGCGCCGCAAACGAACGGCGTCGTATAATCATTTTTCGCGAGGTGGAACTTGTCGTCGGCCGGCGTGAGCACTTCGGACTCGTCGATGAAATCGACGCCGAGCGCCTGCAGCACCTGCGCTTCACCGATGTGCCCGATGCGCACCTTCGCCATCACCGGAATCGTCACCGCATCCATAATCGAGCGAATTAATTCGAGATTGCTCATGCGCGCGACGCCGCCCGCGGCGCGAATATCTGCCGGAATGCGTTCGAGCGCCATCACCGCGACGGCCCCGGCCTCCTGGGCGATGACCGCCTGCTCGGGGGTCACGACATCCATGATGACGCCGCCCTTGAGCATCTGGGCCAGGCCACGCTTGACTGTGAGAGTACCTTTCTGTTCCACCGGGTCGCTCCTATCGCTGGTTGTGGGTCGGCCCCTATCGTACCAGGGGGCGCAACCTTCTTCAGCGACAACAGCCGCCGGAGCGCAGAGGTGGCGTTTCGAGCTGACCTCGGGCTAGCGCCCGCCGAGGAGGATGCTCTCGATCGCGCCCTTCGCGAGCTCGACGCGATGGCTGCTGCCGCGGAACTCGACGATCGCGTCGCGATCCTGCTCGTCGTCGTTGAGGAGGAAGATGCGGACGCTCCCGTTTGGAGCCTCGAAGGCGACCGCGCCGATCTCCACCGGGGAGAGGGTCACTTCGTCGCTGACGTCCCGCCCGGCGTCGACGATGCGATAGGGCTCCTCGGCCGAGAGATCGGGAGCGTTCGTCGAGATCGTCGCGGCCTCGAAATCGACGACGTACGTACAGCGCTTCCCGCCCCAGCGCACGTTCACGCCGGCGACCCAGTTCCAGCCCTTCGGGCGCAGCGGATTGAGATGCGGGCGCCCGCTCGTGCGGTAGCCGTCGAATCCGCCGACCGTCTCCGCGACCGCCCAGAGATATTTCGCGCCGGTCCACGGCGAGAGGTACATGCCGCGATTGGTGAGCGATCCACCGTCGAACCATTCGGCAAACTCGCCGGGCACGGTGTTGCGCGCGCTTCCACCCTCCATCGCTTCGTAGATGCGCTCCAGAAATCCGACGCCTTCGTCGATACCGCCGTTGCGTGCCAGCGCGACGACGTACCATAGCGTGAGATCGGGCCAGACGCCGCCGAGCAATCCGAAGCCGAAAGACGGGAAGTACCACGGGTCGGCGGTCGAGATGGTGCGCAGGCCCACCGGTGTCGTGAAATCGCTCTCCGAGAGACGCTTAAGAATCGCCTTGCGCTCGTCGGCGTCGGCGACATCGAAGAGGACCGGAAAAATCTCGTCGGCGGTAAAGCTATCTTGGAAATCGCCGTTCTGGTCGATATTGAGAACGAACGCGCCGGTATCGTCGTCGAAGAGATAGTTCATCGTCGCTTCGCGCAACGATTGCGCTTCGTCGGAGTAGCGCTGCCACGCCTCCTGATCCCCCGCAACCGCGCAGAGCATCGCCGCAGCCTCCAGCGCGAAGACGCCTTCGCTATTGATCTCCGTCACCGCACCGTCGAGCTTGTAGTAGGGGATGATATTGCGCCACGAACTAATGCCGTACATATCGACCCCTTGCGCTTTGCCGAAAAGGAGGCCGCGTTCGTCGCGCTGCGAGAGCAGATAATCGGCGAGCTGACGGACGATCGGCAGGCGGGAGCGCACCCACGCTTCGTCGAGCGTCGTATTATAATGGTGGAGCATCGCGATGCAATGCAGCGGAGTATCGTCGTTGATATTGAGATCGTACGCCGTTTTATAGGCATTCACGCCGCGAACGTATTCGATCATTAGACCGCTGGATTCGATGTGTTGATTGAACACTTCGATCGCATCGCGGCTAAACTCGGGTATGAAGTAATCGAATCCGTGCACGAACCACGACGTGTCGCGCGACACCAAAATATCGGAAGGCGGGGAATTGGTCGATCCCCACCCAATGGGATACTCTTTAATGATACGCAGCATATTGGCTTTCGCCCATACGACGCCGCGCGAAATTCGCTGCGACGGCGTCAAAAATCGCGCATCTGCGAGCCGTTTTGCAAAATACCGTTGCGTGTCGTGCAGCGCCTTGGAATCGGCGAGCAGATCGTTGAAGCGCGGGCGGAGATCGACCGAGCCGTCCTTATGAAACACGACGGCCAGCCGCAAGAGTGCCCGCGCGCCGGGATCGACGGTGATGCGATATTCCATCGCGCCAAAAATACGCCCGCGCACGCTCGAGGTTCGCGCCGAGTCTCCGCCTTCGACGAAGGCTTCGACGCTCGCGTCTTCGTCGAGCAGCGTTCCGCTCCGCATCTGCGCGAGCAATGCTTGCTCGCGCACCGAGACCGTCGCGGCATAGGGTTCGCGCGAGCCGCCCCACCATCTCTGGGCCCCCAATGTCGAATTCACCGCATGAATGCTGCCGTCGACGACACCCGCATCGACATCCGGCTCGGTTTCACCGTAAAACCGCTGCCCGACGAGCAGCGCCCATGGAAAGACGGCGACGTCCACGGCCCGGTCGCCCGGGTTGTAGAGCGTGACGTCGACGACGAAAGCGACGCTCCGGTCGAACTTCGGTCCGTGCGGAACGTAAAAAGCCTCGGTAACGTGAATGCGCTCGCCCAACGTAAATTCCGAGAGCTGTGCGTAGGGAAGAAATGTAAACGTGCGTTCGATTTCGTGCGGGAAGTAGGTGACGCCGACGTCGCGAAGCCGATATGCGATTTGATGGGTTCCGAAAATAATGCGATCGCTATCGGCGTCCCACAGCCCGCGGACGCCTGCTTTCGCCGTCGATTGCGCGTACGATTTGAAATTACCGAGCAAGAGCCCGTACGGCGTCTCACGTTCGTGCATGACGTAGGCGCAGAATTCATTCCGCTGGGCATCGAAACTCGAACGCATAGCGGCTCTATTCGCCCAGGAAGCCCGCGCTCTTTCGACAATCGTCAACTCCGACGATGAATCGCTCGCTTTTCACGGCTCCGGCAAAAATCAACCTGACGCTCGAGGTACTGGGAAAGCGCCCCGACGGCTATCACGCCCTGCGCTCGCTCATGGTGCCGGTCGAACTCTGCGACGAAATCGAGGTCGAGCTCGCGGAGCGGCTCTCGTTCGATTGCGACGATCCGGAGCTCGTCGGCGAGGAGAACCTCGTCCTGCGCGCGGCACGCGCGATCGGCGTCCGCGCTGCCCGCATCGCACTTCGCAAGCGGATTCCCATGCAGGCCGGGCTTGGGGGCGGCTCGAGCGATGCGGCGGCGGTGCTGCTCGCGGCTCGCGTGGGTGCGTTCGGGGAGCTGCCGATCCGTGACGAGCTCGTCGTCGCGCGCTCCCTCGGCTCCGACGTGCCGTTCTTTCTCGTCGAAGGTGGTGCGCTCGTCGAAGGAACCGGCGAACGCGTGACCCCGGTCGGCGCGATTCCACCGTGGGCCGCACTCATCGTGAAGCCTCCGGTCTCGATCTCGACCGCAGAGGCGTACCGGCGTCTCGACGAGCGCGAACGGCCGCAGCGTCCGCGGAGCGAGAGCGCCGGCATTCGCGCCGTTGCCGCACTCCAGCGCGCCGATTTCGGCGAGGTCGCGCGGCTGCTGGCAAACGATTTTCACGATGATGCCCTCGCTCGACACCCGGAGATCGCGCGCGCGTCTGCGGCGATCGAGGCTGCGGGCGGTTCGCGCGCACTCCTCGCCGGCTCGGGATCGAGCCTTTTCGCACTCTTCGAGCGGCGAAGCGAGGCAGAGGCGAGCGCCGAACGGCTCGCGTTGCCGCCGGAGTATCGGCACTTCGTCGCCGACTTTCGATCCGGCGCACCATGGAAGGGAGCGTCGGCATGAAGTGCGTCGTCCTCGCCGGCGGGCCGCACGATGCGATCGCCGCCGGAACGCCCGGCGCTCCGAACAAGGCGTTCGCACTGGTCGCGGGGCGCACGCTGCTGGAGCGGACGCTCGTTCCCATCCGTGCATCGAGCGCGGTGAGCGGCATACGCGTCGTCGCCCCATCGAGCGCAGCCGGGCACCCCGCACTCGCGCTCGCCGACGAATGCGTGCCCGATGGTGCGAAAATTCGCGACTCGCTTCGCTCGGGGCTGGAGGGCTTGCCCCCCGACGAAATCGTCGCGGTCTGGACGAGCGATCTTCCGATGCTCTCGGCGGCGGCGGTCGACGATTTTATCGAGCGAGCGCGCGATGCCGATGCCGATATCGGTTATGGATGCGTCGAGTACGGCACGCACATGCAACGATTTCCGGAGGTGCCGCACACGTGGGCGCGCATGAGCGACGGGCGGTATTGCGGCGGCGGCGCGATCGCGTTGAAGCCGCGCGCGTTGCCACGGCTCGACGACTTCATCGAGCGACTCGGCGCCGCGCGCAAGTCGCCGCTGCGGCTCGCGGGGCTTTTCGGATGGGGATTATTGTTCCGTTACGCGCTCGGGCAGCTCAGTATCGAACGAGCGCAGGCACGCGCGAGCGAGATCGTCGGCGCCTCGGTCCGTGCGATTCCTTCGCCGTTTGCCGAGTTTGCCGTGAACGTCGATCGGGTTAGCGACGTTGCGCTGGCGGAACGACTTCTGGGGTCCGCCAACGCCTGAAGAGTTCGTTGGGAATTCCGAATTGGTCGAGCACCTTCCCGACGGTGTGCGCGACGATATCGTCGACACTGCGAGGATTTGCATAGAGCGCCGGAACCGGCGGGAGAATCGTCGCTCCGATCTCCGCGAGTTGTGCGAGCGTGCGCAGGTGGCCGAGGTGCAGCGGCGTTTCGCGCACGACGAGTACGGTGCGGCGACGCTCCTTGAGGCAAACGTCGGCGGCGCGCGCGAGCAAATTGTCGTTGAGCGAATACGCGATCGCGCTCGCGCTCTTCATCGAACAGGGCACTACCATCATTCCGTCGGTTAAAAACGATCCGCTGGAAATCGCTGCGGCGAGGTCGTCGTCGCGATACACCACGTCGGCGAGTGCGTGAAAATCGTCGACCGTGAGATCGGTTTCCAATGAAATGGTACGTTGCGCGGCCGCACTGAGCACGAGATGCGTTTCGACGCCGCCGATCGCTCGAAGCGCCTGGAGCGCCATATAGCCGTATGCGCTACCGCTCGCACCGCTGATACCGACGATGATTCGTTTCATGACAGAGGACCTCGCTTTTGGGCGCACTTCGCGGGAGGGGACGAAGCCTCTTCCTGAAACCTAAGCGCGACGTGAAGTTTGCAATGCTCCGCCCCACGATCGAGCAGGACGCGATCGCGTGGTTGCACCGTGGCGACCGCGCCGCGCTCGAACGGCTGCTCCTCGCGTATACGGCGCTCTCCTCGATCTCCGCGGCGGCTGCTATCGCGCTCGCTCGAGCGGGCGAACGCCCTCTCACGGAGCTCGAGGAAGCCGCCCCCCCACTCGTGGACGGCGAACGCGATGCGTTTGCGGCGTGGCAGCACGCGGCGCGTGAGTCCCAAGCAAAGGGCGACCCGCAGCCGCTCCTGCTCGCACTCGAAGCGCCGCAGCCCGCAGCCCCGGAGCGCTTTGCCGGCTCGCCCCCGGCCGAGCTTCCCTTCGGCGCACTTCCGCCCGAACCGGCGCGCCCCGTTGCGACGCCGAACCGACCATTGAGCGCCTCGGCACTCAACATGTTTGTCGATTGTCGACGTCGGTGGTTTTTTCGCTACGTTTGCGATCCCATCGAGGAGCCCGATTCGCCGGCGGCGAGCTACGGCACGGCATTCCACGCCGCGCTCGAGAAGTTTCACGCCGAATTTCCTCGCCCGGGCGAAGAGTTCCGTGCAGAGATGGCGCAGCGTCTCGACGCACTGATCGTCGCCGCCTTCGACCGCGCTCGTTCGACCTTTGCAACCGCCGTGGAGGTGGAGTTACAAAAGGAACGCGCCCGAAGGACCGCCGCACGATATATCGACTGGCTCTGCGAGCGTGCGCGGCAATTGCCGTTCGAAGTCGTCGGGATCGAACGGCGCGTCGCACCGACGATCGGTGGGCATCAATTCGTCGGCTTCATCGACCGCCTCGATCGTCTCGACCTCGACGGCAGTATCGCGGTCATCGATTACAAGACCGGCTCCATCGCCGAAAGCGCGAAGGAATACCGCGAGCGCGTGCGCCGATTCGAAGATTTTCAATTGCCCTTTTATTATTGGTCGCAGGAGCTCGCCTGCGAACGCGTATCTCGCCTTGCGCTATTGCCGCTGAAGGACCACACCGTTCCGATCGTACCGATCGAACTCGAGGTTGTCGGCGCGAGCGCGGCGCCTCGCGATAACGGAGCCCGAGGAACGATCTCTATACTCGATCTCGAGCGCGCGCGCGAACGCATGGTCGAGATCGGGAACGAGATCCGCGGCGAACGGATCGATCGCTTTGCCGCCAGCGACGACCCCGAAGCCTGTGCCTACTGCATTTATACGCTCTCTTGCACTGCCCGGCCGCAGGCCGAACCCGAGCGCTTTTCGCGATGAACGAGGCGGCGATCCAACCGGTCGTCATTCGCGCCGGCGCGCGAGGCGGAAAAACCACGCACCTCGTTCGGCTCGCCGTCGAAGCCTCGCGAGACGCGAACGCGCTCCTCATCGGCATCGGCAGCGGAAGCACGTCGGCGCTGAAAAGGTGCGCTCGGATCGAAGGCGCGACCGAGATCCCCGTCGTTGAAATCGGCGAACTCGCCGCCGATATCGCGGCGATCGCCGAACCGAGCCTCCGCTTCATCGACGAAACCGCTGCATATGGACTCTTCGAACGCGTAGCCGCTCCGCTCTTCGACGGAACCTGGCCTCCGCCCGAGGTTTCGATCGACATCGAGGTCGCCGAGCTTCGCTCTCCCGAACGCTTCCTCGAACATGCGTGGACACTCGTGCAGCGGCTCCGTCGCGCCGACATTTCGCCGCACGAGGTCGTCGAACGCGCCGCACAGGGAGCGACCGCATTTTATGCACACCCCCCCAACCTCAGCTCTCCGGCCTTGCTCGCGTACCTGAACGATGCCGCTCGGGGATCGCTCGACGCCGACGCCAACGAGCTGCTGCGGCAGTACCATCGCGAAATCGATCTCGCAAAAGTTCTCGCCGAACTCTACGCACGTTATGACGCGACGCTCGAAAGCGAGCACCTCGCCGACGCGTGTGCGGCGCTCGCACGTGCGACGGCTTGGTTGCGGGATCGAAAAGATAACGAGGTGCGCACCACGCTGCCGTACGACGCACTTTTTGTCGATGACGCAGAACACTGCGACGAGCGCGCGCACGATTTTCTTGCTGCCCTGGCGCGAGGATCGAAGCATCCGTTGACGCTCGCCTGCAACGAAGATGGCGCGCACCGCCCGTTGCAGGGAGCGCGCGTCGAACGCCTCGCCGACGGGACGGAGAGACGCCTTCCCGATCTCGCGCCCGCCGCGATTCGCCCCACCGTCGAACGCTGCACGAATCGCGCGACCGAAGCGCAACGCGCGGCAAGTTGGATCGCCGAGCGCATCGAGGCGGGCATCCCTCCCGAAGCGTGCGCGATCCTCTTGCGCGATCTCGACGATGCAGCACGCTTCGAAGATGCGCTCCAGGCACGCGGCGTTGCAACCGCCCGCGCAGGGAGCTGCCGGATCTTTCGGTTGCGGGAGGTGCTCGACGCGTTCGCTCTTCTTCGTTGGGTCGCCGATCCGTTCGCACACGATGCGTTATTGCGCATTTTAGAGGGGCGCCGCATGGCGCTCGCCGACGCGACAATCGCCACCCTCTGCGGGAAAGGCGCGAGCAGCCAAAACTCGCTTTTCGGCGAAAGCGAACGCACGACCGACGACGACCGTCCGAAAGCGCTGCGTCTCGGTGACAACGTGCTTTTCGGAGCGGTCGATCCATTGCTCGGCGAACTCGCGCGCACGCGCGTTGCGTGGCTGCGAACGTTTCACCGAGATGCGCAACGGCTCGTCGCCACCATGCCGCTGAGCGAGGCAATCGCGAAAATATGGGACGAGGGACTCGCGCCGTGGGGCGATCCATCGAATGCTCGCGAGCGCTCGCGTCTGCTCGCACTCGAGATGCTGGCCGCGCGAATCGCCGAGTGCGACGCAGGCGATGGGCTCGTGGCTCTCCGCGCACTTTGCGAGCACCTCCGAAACGTCGCCGAGCGCGAGCGCACCGAAATTCCATACGGCGAGCGCGCGGGATTCGTCACGATTGCCGAGATCGATGCGACGATCGGCACCTCGTTTGAAGCGGTCGCCATCCCATCGTTGCAAGCGGGAGCCTTCCCGACCTACTACGTACCGCCGGCGTTCCTGTTTACGCCGACGTACGGACTCGCCGCTCGCGAGAATGCCGGCGGCCTTCGCAGCACCCGCTCCGCAAAACATGCCTACGTAAATTACCGCTATAAATTGCGGGAGCGCCATATCGAACAGGAACGCCGACTCTTTGCTTTCGCCCGCTCGCGAGCGCGGACAGCGCTTCTTCTCACCGCCTCGGGAAGGCCGACCCGTGGCATTAATACGCCGGAGTTTCTCGAGGAATGCCGCCGATGACGGCTCAGTTACGTCCGATCGAACCCGCGACCTACGCTCGCGAGGTGCTACCGCTCACCGCATCGCTCTGGGCGGCGGGGCGCGACCTCGAAACGTACGTGCGCCACACGCTCGAACTTGCGTCGAGCGGATACGGACGCCGCCACTATTCTACGATGGGCCTCTATGATGGCTCGACGCTCTCGGCAAGCTGCAAGCGCTACGAACGGGATATCCGCGTTGGCGAGCGGACGTTGAAAGCCGTCGGGATCGGTGCGGTCTTTACTCCGGGCGAGCTACGAGGGCGCGGCTATGCGAGCGCGATGCTCGCGAGCCTTATGGATCGGGAGCACGCGGCCGGAATCGATGCGCTCTACCTCTTTAGCGACATCGAGCCGGAATTTTATAAAGCCCTCGGTTTCGTCCCCTTTCCTTCGCGCGTTTTCTCCTTGCGTGCCGACGATCTCCCGCACGCACGAATGACGATGAAGCACGCGACGTCGGAGGACCTCGCCTCTATTCGGCGTTCGTTCGTGCGGCACGAACGAATGCGCCCTTGGAGCTTCAAACGCACCCCGCTCTACTGGGAGTGGCTCTATCTACGGACGCGACACGGATCCGAGCATCCCAACGGCGACGCACTGACGTTCGTGCTGCGTGAAGGAACGCGTGTCGACGCCTACGTTACCGGCGTGCGAAGCCCCGCGCACGACTCGTTTATCGTCGACGAACTCGGACTGCGCGACGAGCGCGAGCGCGATATCCTCGCGCCGTTCTTGCGCTCGGCCGCAGGCGATCTACGCCGCATCGTCGGTTGGCTTCCGCCGGAACCGATTCGAAAGTCTCTTCCGCGCGGGAGTATTCGGCGGCGCAGCGACGCGATCTTTATGGTCGCACCGATTTCCAAAGCGGCACATGCCTGGGTACGCGCTGCCGCAATCGGCGGAATCGGCGATCCGGTTTGGAGCACCGACCACATCTAGGCGAGATCCCGCGCCGCCTCGATACGCCGCCTCGATATGCCGCCTTCGGCGGCTACTCGGCGTGACAAACACCGCACGCGCGCGCATCGTGGGGGCGACGATCGCGGCGAGCGCTTAAGCGAACGGCGAGGAGCCTGACATTGTTTCTCCGAGACGCGAGCGTCTAGCGAGTTGCGAGCGGCGCAGCCCGCGATGCGTGCGCCGCGATATGCCGCCTCGATACGCCGCCTTCGGCGGCTACTCGGCGTGACAAGGGCGGCTACTCGGCGTGACAAGGGCGGCTACTCGGCGTGACAAGGGCGGCTACTCGGCGTGACACGGGCCGCAAGCGCGCACCTACGGGCGAGGAGCGAAGAGCGAGAGCTGGTTCGAGGCGCGTTCGCCGAGCGCCGCAACGCGCGTCCCGAGCAGACGGATCGGCGCACCATCGATGCGCGCGCGCTCCAAACAACTGCGGGCGGCGCGATAGATCGCCTTCGGCGACTGCGTCGGTTCGCGCAAGCTCGTTTGCCGCACGCGAAGGGAGAAATCAGCGAACTTGATCTTGATACCGACGGTGCGCGCCCAAAGATTTTTCCGTTGGAGATCTCCCGCGAGTTCGTGTGCCTGAGCGACGAGCAGTTCGCGCATTCGCGTTTCGTCGGCGAGATCGTACTCGAAGGTTTCTTCCGTTGAAATCGACTTCGTTTCTCGCGCGTCGCTGACGGTCCGCCGATCGATGCCCAGTGCAAACTCGCGCATACGCTCCGACGAAGAACCGAAGAGGTCGGCAAGCGCGGCATCGTCGAGCGTCAGGATATCGGCGACGGTAACGATGCCGCGTTCGTTGAGGCGCGCTTGTGTTTTAGGGCCGATGCCCCACAAGCGACCCACAGAGAGCGGCGCGAGAAACGCGCGCTCGTTGCCAGGTTCGACGGCGAGCATTCCGTTGGGTTTCGCGAGCTCGGAAGCGATCTTCGCGATCATCTTCCCGCACGCGAGCCCCGCGCTAATGGTCAACCCCCGTTCGCGAAAGACCTCCGCACGAAATTGCTCGACGAGCGGTTTTGCATCGTCGAACGCCATATCGTTGAGATCGAGGAAGGCCTCATCGTGGGAGAGCGGCTCGAGCACGTGCCCGCGCGAGCGAAGGATTGCGAAGATCGCCTTCGATTCGCTCCGGTAGCGTTCCATCTCCGGCGGCACCACCACGAGATCGGCGCAGCGCTCCAACGCTTGGTGAAGCGGCATCGCCGAACGAATTCCGAAGGGGCGTGCTTCGTAGGATGCCGTCAGCACGACGGAGCGACGATGTGCCCCCGCCACCACCAAGGGGCGCCCGCGAAGTTCGGGGCGATCCCGCACCGCGACGCTTGCATAGAACGCGTCGACGTCGAGATGCGCGATCGGCACGGAGCCTTAGGCGGCCTCCGCATACAGGCGAAGGATCGTCGCCATATTGCGCTCGTCGTCCGCATCCTCGCCGGGCGTCTCGAGAATCGCGACCTTTCCTCGCAACTCGGCGAACCCGAGTAAGGCGCGAAAACCGTTCTCGCCGATCAGACCCTCGCCGATATGCCAGTGGCGATCGCGATTACCACCGAGCGGAATCTGCGTATCGTTGAGATGAAACATCCGCAGACGATCGAAGCCGACGTGTTTGTCGATCGCCTCGACGAAGCGCGAGACGTCATCCTTCGTATCGATTTTATATCCCGCCGCCCAGGCGTGCGCCGTATCGATACAGACTCCCAG
>JAJYMV010000179.1 GCA_021786705.1 bacterium | reverse complement strand
CTGGATCTTCGCCCCTGGTGCGAAGTTCCCGACATCGCGGACATCGGCGACGATCTTCCCTTGGGTCACGAGCGCAAAGTCGATCGACGAAATCGGCTTCGATGCGAGGTTCGTATAGCCGATGGTCAGCGTGGGGTCGCTCCGGAGGGGAGCCTGATAGTGGGTGTTCCCGGTGGTCACCACCGCCCCGTTTTGGTGCGAGTAGGCCTGGTTGACGACCACTTTCGGCAGCGGCGCGTTGACGGGCGCCACGTAGGCGACCGGATCCTGGCCGGCGGAGTAGGCGGTGACGGTTCCCGGCATAAGAACGCCGCCGAGCGACGGACGGCAGCTATTGATGGCCAGCACCATATGTTTGGGCGTCTGTTTGGGGCTCGCGTGCGCCGCGATCGGACCGGTCGCGAGGGCGGCGAGAGCGGCACAGGCGGCGAGGGCGGAGATCGATCGTTTCAGTTGCATCGATGAGGCTCCTTCGTAGAAACGGGGTGTAGCCGACCCCTAGTGTGGTTGAAGTTCCGGGTGGAAACGTACTCTCCCCCGGGAAACGATATTCCGCACCGCACCGTTACCGCAATCGGCTCGAAACCTCGCCGATCCGGGGAGCGTGCGATTTACGGTGCGAGGGTGAGATGGTAGCGTGCCGTCGCGCGCACCGCCGCTCTGCTCCACGGCATCGGAAGCAGCTTCCCGGCGATCCAGGCGCGCGATTCATCGGTGTACCACGGGCTGCCGGGCTCCCCCGATTCACCTTGCGGAATCGTGATGCCGCCGCGATCCCAGGCCCCCGGCTCCCAGACCGCGCGGAAACTCTGCGAGAACCCTTGGCGCTGCACGTGAATCACGAAACCGTCGCCGTCGCCGGCGAAGTGCGAGCCGTCGAGAAAGCGTGCGCCGAGCGCCGCAAGCGGATGGCGTACGGTGACCGCGCCGGCGACGCTCCAGGGAACGAGGTGCGGGCGTTCGCGCGCGGCGAGGTGGAGCGCGTTGCCGAGGTCGGGGTTTGCTCCCGCGCGTTCGTCCATCTCATCGTCCATAAATGGATGCTGCGTCCATTGAACGAGCGCGCGACGGAGCGTGACGGCTGCGGTGGCCCCGAGCGACTGTGGTGCGACATCGCCGTTCCACGTCCGAAGTGCGGCGAGCAGGCGCGCCTCGGCGCCGACGTTCCGCCGCCACGCGTTATGTGCGGCGATACGCGCGAGCGCGCGCTCTGCGGGCGAATAGACATCCATCTCCATGCGCGCGAAATACGCGATGCTGTAGTGCTTGCGCGCGCGCAGCAAGGTGGCGATGCGATAGGCGCGATAGGGCGGCGCGAACTGCGCGCTCAAACGATAGGGATAGCCGGGGCCGTACATTTTGTTATTCGCCGTCCAGACGACGGCATCGCGTGAGGGCGCGACGTGCGGCAGCGTCGAGAAACGCAGCAACCCGAAGTGTTTCGCAAGTGCCGCGGCGGAATGAAAACGGCGGCCCCAGAGCGGATCGGCGGGAATGATACCGGCGAGCTGATAGGCGACGTTGCCGCGCGTGTCGGCGATGGCAAAGTTTTGCGTTGGGCCGGGATAATCGCGCAGCGCGCGCAGTGCCGCCGCCATCGAATTTGCGCGGTCGAGCGCGTCGAAGGCGGGGAGCGGCGACGCCGGCCGGTCGTACGCCGGCCAGCGCACCAACACCAGGCCGCGCGCGGGCATGGCGACGCCGAATTCACGCGCCCCGCGCCAATAGCGCGCGATGACGGTTTTTCCGAAGCGCACGTGAATGCGTTCGCGCACCCATCGTCCCGGCGGCAGTTTCGCAGGCGCGTTGAAAACTTCAAGGCTGGTGGTGGTGCCGTTGGTCGCCGCCCACGCGATGGACGCATTGTGGCCGAGAATAACGCCCGGCGTGCCGGCGAGCGTCGCGCCCGCAGCGTGATAACCCGGTGCGCGAAGGTCGACGAGATACCAGACGCCGGGAATGCCGAGCCGCAGGTGCGGATCGTTCTCCAACAGCGCGCGCCCGGAGCGCGTGCGCGCCGCACCGGCAGCCCATTCGTTGCTGCCCAGCGCGGCTTTGGGATCGCGAAATTCTGCGATCAGCGTTTGGCGCAGTGCGAGTGCGTTACAGCGATGCGGATCGGCGATGCCGGCGAGCCCTTCGGTAACCGGAGCGTCGTAGCATGGGTCGCTCAACGGTGCGTTGGGAGCGCGGTTCGCGATGTCGTTCCAGGTGTCGGTGAGTTCGATCACCGTCGCCATGCCGACGGCGAGTGAATCCTGCGGCGTCCATTTCGGCGGGCGCGCGAGCAAGAGCCGAAACTCGACCGGCAGCGGATTGCGCGCGGCGGCGGCATTGACGCCGTCGGCGAATCGCTGCAAGAGCAACCGTTCGCGCGGCGAGAGCGCCGCCCACTGTTTGGCGACGATCGCCGCGACCGGGATCGCGCGCGAGCGTTCGTCGACCGGCACCAGGCTTGGCCCGAGCAGCGCGGCGAGTTTTCCCAACACGAAGCGGCGGATGAGATCGAGCTGAAAGAGCCGATCCTCGCCTTCGGCGTAGCCCTCCGCGAAAAACAGATCGCTCTGATGCGCGGCGATAATATGCGGCACGCCCCGTGCGTCGCGCAGGATCCGCACCGGCGCCTTCAGCGCGAGCCCGCGAACCTCACCGGAGTAGCGTGCGTGCGCGTGCATGCCGAGGAACGCATTCCCGGCGTAGAGCGCGATGGCGAGGAGCAGGACGCCGAGAAGTGCGGCGAGCGTGCGAACGATTCGTCGGAGCAACATGGCGCGCTCCTTTCGACGCGCCCGGCGATTCACTCTATGAAGCTATGAAGAGATCGCTCCCGGTCCGGTCACTACGGGCTCCAAAGGAGGCCGAGATCGCTGGCGGCCGCAGAGAGTTTTCCGTCCCGCGTCATCAGCGGCAGCCCCGTTCGGAAACTCAGCTCCAAGTAGGCAGCATCGTAAGCGCTCACATCGTACCGTCGCGCAAACGGCACTTCGCCGCCCGCCAGTGAGATCGTCGGCGGTTCGGCGATGACGATTGGTAATCGATCGAGATCGGCGAGCAGGGTATTCACGAGTTCGATGTCGATCCGTCCAGGCCGCTCGGCGACGAGGAGCGCGTTCTGAATCTCCCAACGCCACAGGCTGGGTACGATCGCTGTGGATTTCCGAAGCGCGCGCAGCGCCGTTACCGCAAGGTCGTCGCGTTCGTCGTCGAGGAGCCATGACAACGTCGCCGAGGCGTCCAGAACGAAGGACACGGCTACGAGCGACGGCCTTCGTCGATAAGCTCGCTGGCGGGAATCCCTACGCGAACCTTGCGCGCGAGAATGCGTTCGATGACCCGATCGAGGTCGTCGGGCTCGGCATCGGTCGCTATGGGGCCGAGCTGTGCGACGGGTCGGCCGTTTTTCGTAATGACGATCGTTTCGCCCCGTTCGGCTTCGTTGATCAACGCCGAAAAGTGTGTCTTGCCCTCGAAGGCGCCGACGATTTTTCCCATAAAACTAGTCTAAAAGACTGGTTGATGTTTGGCAAGGGGCGGGTTATACGTTGGGCGAGTCTATCCCGGTCTGCGCCGATCCGAGGGCGTGTTGACGCCTGTTGCGCAACGTGCAACAATAGATGCACGGGGCGGCGTTTGAAGTTTGGGTAGCCAGGGTGCCAGGGATGTCTTCGCGGGGCAGGCGAGTGCCGAAGCGCGCCGAGTGCTTCCAATCGAGCTCCACGAAAAGGCTGCTCGACTACTCGACCGTCTCGAGGCTGCGGGCGCCCCGACCGATCTTCGGACGCCTCGGGGCAATCGACTCGAAAAAACTTCTGGGTGGCCGAGCCGGGCAGTACAGTATTCGCATCAACGACCAATATCGCATTTGCTTTATCTGGGAAAACGGTGAGGCCGTTGACGTCGGTCGTAATAACGGACTACCACTGATTGAACGAAAGGACGAATGTGCCGTCATGACGCTACGAAATCGTCGGCCGATTACGCCGGGTGAGGTGCTGCGCGAAGACTATATCGAGCCGCTGGGTATAACGCAGGGTGCCCTGGCCGATGCGCTCGATGTCGATCGAACCACCATCAACGAGATCGTGAACGGACGGCGCTCGGTGACTCCGGAAATGGCGTTGCGTCTCGCTCACGCATTCAGCACCACACCGCAGTATTGGATCAATCTGCAGAGCGCCGTCGATCTCTACGATGCAGAGCACTCACCGATCGCCGAGCAGGTTTCGTACCTGAAGGTGCTGCTGTAGGCTACACCTCGACGATGAGATCGTCGCCGTCGCGGCGCACGGGAAAACTCGGCACCGGCATCACCGCCGGGAGCGTGAGCGCCTCGCCGGTGGTGACGTCGAAGGTCGCGCCGTGGCGCGGGCAGACGATGCAGCGCCCCTCGAGCGTTCCGGCATCGAGCGGGGCGCCGTCGTGCGTGCAATAATCTTCGATCGCGTAAAACTCGCCGCCGACGTTACAGAGCAAAATGTCGACGCCATCGAGGCGATAGGGACGCGTCGTCCCAGGGGCGATCGACGAAGCGTCGGTGATGCGTTCTCCGGCCACGAGCGCTACTGCTCCGCTCTACCCGACCGCGCCTTCCATCTCCATCTTAACCAACCGATTCAGTTCGACCGCGTACTCCATCGGCAGCTCCTTGATAAAGAAATCGAAGAACCCGTTGACGATCATCGCGGTCGCGTCGGCTTCGGCCAACCCGCGGCTCATCGCGTAGAAGAGCTGATCTTCGCCGATCTTGCTGACGCTCGCTTCGTGTTCGACGGTCGCGAACTGCTCGTCGATCTTCATCGTCGGCTTGGTATCGCTGCTCGAAATATCGTCCATCAGCAAGGCGTCACATTTCACGCGCGTTTTGGAATGGTGGGCGTTCGGATAGACCTCGACGAGCCCACGATAGGTGGTCTTGCCGCCGTGCGCGGTGACCGATTTATTCGTGACCACCGAGGTGGTGTGCGGGGCGCCGTGAATGATCTTCGCGCCGGCATCTTGGTGCTGCCCCTCGCCGGCGAACGCCATCGAGAGAATCTCGCCGCGCGCGCCTTCACCCATCAGATAAATCGCCGGATACTTCATCGTCAAGCGGGAGCCGATATTGCCGTCGACCCATTCGACGGTCGCGTTCTTGCGCGCGACCGCGCGTTTGGTGACGAGATTGAAGATGTTGCGGTACCAGTTCTGAATCGTCGTGTAGCGGATCGAGGCGCCGTCGAGTGCGATCAATTCGACGACCGCCGAATGTAGCGAGCTCGTCGAGAATTTCGGTGCGGTGCAACCTTCGATATAATGAACTTTCGCGCCCTCATCGGCGATGATGAGCGTACGCTCGAATTGTCCCATGTTCTCGGTGTTGATCCGGAAATAGGCTTGCAACGGCATCGAAACCGTCACGCCCTTGGGAACGTACACGAACGATCCGCCCGACCAGACCGCCGAATTGAGCGCGGCAAATTTGTTGTCGTTGATGGGGATGATGGTCGAGAGATACTTCTGCACGATCTCGGGGTAGAGCTTGACCGCCGTATCCATGTCGCAGAAGAGCACGCCGTCGCGTTCGAGCTCTTCCTTCACGGAGTGGTAGACCACCTCGGATTCGTACTGCGCGCTAACCCCGGAGAGAAACTTGCGCTCGGCCTCGGGAATGCCGAGGCGATCGAAGGTGCGCTTGATATCGTCGGGGACGTCCTCCCACGACTGCTCGGCGCGGTCGGTCGAGCGAACGAAATAATGAATGTTGGCGAAATCGATCTCGGAGAGGAGCGCGGTGTCGCCCCACGTCGGCATCGGCTTGCTTTCGAAGACGTCGAAGGCGCGCAAACGGAACTCGCGCATCCACGCGGGCTCGTCCTTCATCGCGCTGATGCGCTCGACGATCTCGCGCGTCAGCCCCTTTCCGGATTTGAAGACGTACTTCTCTTCGGAATCGTGGAAGCCGTGTCGATACTCTTCGAGCAGGCTCTGGGGGCTGTTCTCGGGCTTCAGTTCGGTCGCCATAACCCCACGATAGGCTCGGTGGCCTGGTTAGTCAAGATAGTGAAGTCGGAACTTCATAATCCTATCCCGGGGCTCTTTCCTCTTTACAGGGGGTGCCTCAGGGGGTATCATGCTGGCCGACCCTTCGAAGCCGAGGGGTCACGGTTGAGGGTGGGCGCGCCCTAACGCGCCATCGCGACGAGTCGCCCGTGCACCGCATAACAGCGCCGGCAAGAGCTCGTCGAAAGGTCGGGGACGTGACTGCATTCTACAGACGCCAGCCGACGAAGTCCGGAGGTGGGATTCCCCCAGAGAAATCGTAGGAGACGCGTAGAAATTGAAGGCACTTGGGACGCACATCGTGTGCGAACTGTCTGGGTGTGACTTCGGTATATTAACCGACGTCGACGCCGTCCGCGAGATGATGATCGGTGCGGCGAACGCTTCACGAGCGACCGTCATGGAGGTCGCCTTTCATAGATTTCAGCCTCAGGGGGTCTCGGGAGTCGTCGTACTCGCCGAGTCGCATATTTCGATCCACACGTGGCCCGAACTCGGTTACGCCGCGATGGATTTTTATACGTGCGGCGACCATACCGATCCCTGGCTCGCCTGCGAACACGCAGCCCGAGTGCTCGGCGCAGGCTCCATGCTGACCACCGAGGTCAAACGCGGCATCCTCCAGTCGGGCGATGCGCAGTTCACCCACGTCGTCACGCGCGACCACGAAGCGGTCTCCCTCTCGGCATAGGTCGGCCGCCGAGCGGCAATCGGCCCTTCTCGCTTCCCACATACCCTCGCCTCGCGGCGGGGGTATGTCGTTCCTCCGAGGGCTGGACGCGCGCGAAGCGAACGGGCGGCGCTATGCCCAAGACCGATCGTTGGAACTGGTACGTCGAAGAATTTGCGCCGACCGAGCAACACCAACACGCCGTTTCAAAATTGTATTACTCCGGGGAGTCGGCTTTCCAACAGATCGCCGTCCTCGAAACGCCGGTATTCGGCAAGATGCTGGTGCTCGACGGCGACACGCAGAGCTCGCAGGGCGACGAGAAGATCTATCACGAGGCGCTCGTCCATCCCGCGCTCGCAGCGGCGAACGATCGTCGCGAGGTTCTCATCCTTGGCGGAGGCGAGGGTGCGACGCTGCGCGAGGTGCTGCGCTGCCCCGACGTCGAGCGCGCGACGATGGTGGATATCGACGGGCTCGTCGTCGATCTCTCCAAAAAATATCTGCCGGAATGGGCCGACGGCGCCTTCGAAAATCCGCGCGCGCGCGTGATCGTCGGCGACGCGCTCGCATTCATGCGCGAGAGCGACGAACGATTCGGCGTCATCATCTCCGACCTTACCGAGCCGCTCGAAGATAGCCCGAGCAATATCTTGTTCAACGACGAGGTCTTCGCGCTGATCAAAGCCCGGCTCGCCGAAGGCGGCATCTACGTGCTGCAAGCGAGCACGAGCGCGTTCCACAATGCCTCGTTGCACGCGAAGATGGCGAGAACGTTGCGCCGTCGCTACAAGCACGTTGCGAGCTTCTCGCATCACGTCCCGGCGTTCGATACCGAGTGGGCCTTTCTCGCGTGCAGCGATCGCGTCGATCTCGCGACGCTCGAAGCGGCGAGCGTCGAGGCCTACTGCGCGAAGCTCCGCGGCGAGAGCTTTTTCTACGACGAACAGACGCATCGACGTCTCTTCGCGCTCCCACTCTATCTGCGGCGTATGCTCGCCGCGCAAGGAGATCTGTTTTCGTGAGCCAGCGTCGATACGAAGGTAAAGTGGCGGTCGTTACGGGAGGCGGCAGCGGCCTGGGTCGCGATATGGCCGAGTCCTTTGCGCGCGAGGGCGCGCAGGTCTGCGCGATCGGCCGTCGTCAGGAGAAGCTCGACGAAGTCGTGCGCGCGATCGAAGCCGCCGGTGGCCGCGCGTTCGGGCTCTCCGCCGACGTTCGCGACGCCGCTCGCATCGAAGCGGTGATGAAAGAGATCCAACAACGCGCCGGGCGAATCGATGTGCTGGTCAATAACGCGGCCGGGAACTTTATCGCTCCCGCCGAGATGCTCTCGCCGAACGGTTTTAAATCGGTCGTCGATATCGTCTTGCTCGGCACGTTTAACTGCACGCGCCTGGCATTCGACATGCTCAAAGAATCGAAGGGTGCGATCCTGAACATCATCGCGACGTACGCCTGGAGCGGCGAACCCGGAGCGATTCATTCGGCGAGCGCGAAGGCCGGAGTGCTGGCGATGACGCGGACCCTCGCGTCGGAATGGGGGCGATACGGCATCCGCGCGAATTGCATCGCACCCGGACCGATTCACACCGAGGGCACCGACAAGAACCTCTGGAGCGTCGCCGATATCGAGGAGAGGGCCCGCAAAGCGGTTCCGCTCGGGCGCCTCGGCGAGCCGGCGGATATCTCGCGCGCCGCGCTCTGGCTCTGCGGCGACGAAGCGCAGTGGATCAGCGGGGCGACGCTCGCCGTCGACGGGGCGCAATGGCTGCATGGAGGCGCGTTCAACTTCCGCGGGGCCTACGACGAAGCGATGGCGGCATTGGGTGGGGCACAAAAGCCGTAGCGGAGGAGCCCCGCTGGGAGTACACTGCGCCCGTGTCTAGCGAGTCGTCGCGCTACCACTCCCATACGTGGGAGAAGGAAAAGTCGCGCTTCGTGGCCGTTCTCGATCTCAAGCTCGACTCCGTCGAACGTGGGCGCGCGGTTCTGCGCATGCCCTTCCGCGAAGAAGTAACCAACGGCACCGGCGCCGTGCACGGCGGCGCGATCGTCTCGCTCTGCGACACCGCATTTTACGTCGCGCTCGCCTCGATTTACGGCCGCGAACAGAACACGACGACCGTCTCGCTGCAATGTAATTTCCTCGCTCCGGCGCTCGCCCCGCACGATCTTATCGCCGAAGCGAGCGTGATTCGCGCCGGCCGACGCATTTGCTACGGCGAAGTGTTCGTGCGCAGCGGCGAGTCCGTGGTCGCCCACGCGACGCTGAACTTCCTCAACACCGATCCCAAGGAGAAACAAAAGGCATGACTTCGGAACGACGGACCGCGCTCTACGACGAGCACCTGGCTCTCCACGCGCGCATGGTTCCGTTCGGCGGCTTCAGCATGCCGGTTCAGTACGCGGGCATTCTCAAGGAGCACGCTGCGGTGCGGCAGCGCGCCGGCCTCTTCGATCTCTCGCACATGGGACAGTTCATTCTCGAAGGTGACGACGTCGCGGCATGGGCCGATGGCCTCGCGATCAACGAGGTCGCGACGATGAAGCCGTTTCAGGCGCGGTATAACATTTTCTGCAACCCCGAGGGCGGCGCGCACGACGACGTGATCTTCTATCGTCTTCCCGATCGCTGGCTGCTCGTCGTGAACGCGAGCAACGCCGACAAGATGTGGGCGCACCTGAACGCACAGAAACGCGGCGACGTGCGGCTGCGGAGCCTGCACGGCGACGCCGCGCTGATCGCGATTCAAGGGCCGCTCGCGCTCTCGATGTTACAGAAGAATGTCGATATCGATCTCTCGGCGATTAAATATTACTTCTGCGCCGAGGCGCGCGTGGATGGCGTTCCCGTCACGCTCGCGCGAACCGGCTACACCGGCGAAGACGGCTTCGAAATCTTCCTTCCCGGAGACCGGGCGCCCGCGATCTGGCGCGCCCTCCTCGCCGCACACGCGGGCGAGGGTTTGGAAGCGTGCGGGCTCGGCGCGCGTGACGTCTTGCGCCTCGAGGCCGGGATGCCGCTCTACGGTCACGAGATGACCGAGGAGATCACGCCGGTTCAGGCGGGGCTCACGTGGGCGCTCAAGCTGGCGAAACCGGCGTTCGTCGGTAAGGAGGCGCTGGCGCGACAGCTCGAAGAGGATACGTTCGCGCGCATCGTCGGCTTGAAGATGGGCGGGCGCGTCGGCGCTCGCGAAGGCTATCCGGTCTTTGCCGGAGAGACGCGCGTCGGAGAGATTCGCAGCGGTTCGATCGCTCCGGCGGTTGGAAACGCCAACATCGCGACCGCACTCGTCGATCGCTCCGCTGCAACCATCGGCACGAATCTCCAGGTCGAAGTGCGCGGCGAACGCCACGACGCCGCGGTGGTCGCAATGCCGTTCTACAAACGTCCAAAAGTCTAACGAAAGGGAGACCGATGAATATTCCTAGCGATTTGCTCTATAGCAAAGAGCACGAGTGGGCGAAAATTGAGGGCGATATCGCCACGATCGGCATTACGGATTTCGCGCAAGGTTCGCTCGGCGATATCACCTTCGTCGAATTGCCGAAGGTCGGAGCGAAGGTCGAACAGTTTGCAAACGTCGGCGTCATCGAGTCGGTGAAAACCGTCTCCGATCTCTATACGCCGTTGGGCGGCGAGATCGTCGAGGTGAATTCCGCGATCGATGCCGATCCCGCAGCGCTCAATAACGATCCGTACGGCGCCGGCTGGTTGATCAAAATCAAGCTCGCGGAGCCGGCGCAGGCCAAAGCGCTGCTCGACGCCGCCGCATACACCGGTATCGCGCACGATTAATGGGCGCCTATACCCCGCACACGCCGCAAGAGATCTCGCAGATGCTCGAACGCATCGGCGTCGGATCGCTTGAAGAATTGCTTGCCGTCTCGCCGGAGATCGCGCCGAAGGCTCCGCTCGACGTCGTTCCGGCACTTCCTGAATACCAAATCGAGCGGCGAATGAAGGCCTTGGCGGCGCGCAATCGTGCCGACGAGTACGCCTCGTTCCTCGGTGCGGGTGCCTATCGTCACTACGCGCCGCCGGCGATTGCGGCGCTCGCGATGCGCGGCGAGTTCTTAACGGCCTATACGCCGTATCAGGCGGAGGTCTCTCAGGGCTACCTGCAAGCGATCTACGAGTGGCAGAGTTACATCTGTCTGCTCACCGGTATGGAGATCGCCAACGCGTCGGTCTACGACGGCGCGACAGCACTCGCCGAAGGTTCGATTATGGCGATCAATGCGACCGGGCGCGCGCGGCTGTTGGTTTCGCGGGCGGTCGACCCTCGCTATCGCGCCGTGTTACACACCTATTGCGGCGGCCTCGATATCGAGATCGATGAAATCGCCGTCGGCGCCGACGGCCGCACCGACGGAGATTCGGCGATCGCGGCGATCGAGGCAAAGAAGTACGCTGCCGTCATCGTTCAGAGCCCGAACTTCTTCGGGGTCATCGACGAGATCGACGCGCGCATACGCGCGGCGATCGAGACGAGCGGAACGGTGCCGATTGCGGTGATCTCCGAGGCGATCTCGCTCGGCGCGCTGCGCCCGCCTGCCGAGTGGGGCGCGCAGATCGTCGTCGGCGAGGCACAGTCGTTCGGGGTCGCCCTGGCTTACGGCGGGCCCTACGTCGGCTTTATCGCATCGACCGCCGAGCATATGCGGCGCATTCCGGGTCGCTTGGTCGGACGCAGCGTCGACAACCGCGGAGGCGAGGCCTACACGCTGACGCTCCAGGCGCGCGAACAACACATTCGCCGCGAAAAAGCGAGCTCGAATATCTGCACCAATCAGGCGCATTGCGCGCTGATCGCCACGATCTATCTCGCGCTCGTTGGCGCGAGCGGCTTGCGCGACGTCGCCGGGCTCAATCTCGAGCGTTCGCGCGAACTCGCGACGGCGGTAACGAGCGTCCCGGGGGTGAGCCTCCGCTTCGAGGCGCCGTTCTTCAACGAGATCGTCGTTCGCGTCGGCAATGCGGCCGAAGTGCTCGCCGGGTTACAGCAACGCGGCGTTCTCGCAGGCGTCGATCTCGGCCGCTTCTATCCCGAATATGCCGATTCGATCCTGATGGCCGCTACCGAGCTTACCACCACCGGTGAAATCGCTAAACTAACCGCCGCCCTTCGCGAGGTCGTTCATGTCGCAGCTCTCCGCTGATCGCCCGGCTCCCGCTCTGATCTTCGAAACCGGCGCGCCCGGACGCGCGACGGAGTACGTCGAACGCTCGCGCCCGCACGGCGAATTTCTACCGCCGGAACTCTTGCGCTCCGATCTTCCACTTCCCGATAACAGCGAACTCGACGTCGTTCGCCACTTCACGCAGCTTTCGCACCGGACGTTCGGTATCGATTTGGGCTTCTATCCGTTGGGTAGTTGCACGATGAAATACAATCCGCGCGTCAACGATGCGATTGCCAATCTGCCCGGCTTCCGCGACCTTCATCCGTACGCCCCCGACGAACTCGCTCAGGGATCGCTCGCCGTGATGTACGAGCTCGAACGGAGCCTGAGTTCGATCTTCGGCATGGCGGCGTTCAGCCTCAATCCATCCGCCGGCGCGCACGCCGAACTTGCAGCGCTCCTGGTGGCAAAGAAGTATTTCAAAGATCGCGGCGAGAGCAAGCGCACCAAAGTGATCGTTCCCGATACCGCGCACGGCACGAATCCGGCATCGGCGGCGATGTGCGGTTTTAAAGTCATCTCGCTACCCTCCGACGCTCGCGGCCGCGTCAGCGTCGAAGAGATCGAAAAGGTTCTCGGCGACGATACTGCCGTCTGCATGATGACCAATCCCAACACGTTGGGACTCTTCGAAGATCGTATCGCCGAGATCGCCGCCGCCGTGCACCGCGTCGGCGGACTCATGTATTACGACGGAGCGAACGCCAACGCCATTATGGGGAACGTCCGCCCCGGCGATATGGGCTTCGACCTCATGCATCTCAACACGCATAAGACCTTCACGATTCCGCACGGCGGCGGTGGTGCCGGTCACGGTCCGCTCGGCGTTGCCGCGCACTTGGTCGACTATCTGCCGACCCCGGTGGTTCGCGCGATTCCCGACGGAAAGCCCGACGTGCGCCGCGCCCCTTCGGACGGCATGCGCTTCGAACTCGATTTCGATCGCCCAAAATCGATCGGGCCGATGCGCTCGTTCTGGTCGAATTTCGCCCACGCGGTGCGGGCCTTGAGCTACCTCTATGCCAACGGCGCCGAGGGGCTCACCTCGGTTTCGCAGCTCGCGGTACTCAACGCGAATTATCTTCGCGTCGGTGTCTCGGAATTTCTCACGACGCCCTACCCCGAGATCTGCAGGCACGAGTTCGTCGCATCGGCGCAGGAGCTGAAAAAAGAGACCGGCGTTCGCGCTCTTGACATCGCCAAAGCGTTGCTCGACCGAGGGTTCATGGCTCCGACGGTCTACTTCCCGCTCATCGTGCCGGAGTGTTTGATGATGGAGCCGACCGAGACCGAATCGAAAGAGACGCTCGATCTCTTTATCGAGGCGTTGCGCGAGATCGTGGAAACGGCGAAGCGCGATCCACAGAGCGTGATGGCCGCGCCGGTGAAGACGGTGGTAGGACGGATTGACGAGACGCGAGCGGCCCGCCAACCCGATCTCCGTTGGCGTCAGTCCGGCTGATGTTTGGCGATGGCGTAGATCTTCACGTTCATGCGAATGAAGCGCCAGATTTGGTAGGGCCAGAAGCTTCGTAAGAAGTGGTTCATCGTCTCATCACTCCGGTATCATCGCCCAACCGGGCTTGGCTTGAAGTTTCCACATAAACGCTTCGTGGAGCATCCGTTTCGTCCAGGCGCCGGCGAGCCCGACATCGAGTTCGCAGGCGTCGATATCGCGACCGTAGTCGGGATAGCGTTCGTAATCGCGCGCGACGGGCATCATGACGATCGATGCCGCCGACCCGTTCCAGATCGAGTGTCCCATCGAGGCGATACACGCTGCGGGCATCTCGCTCATGCGTTCGTGATGGGTTGCAGGGCGCCCGGCAACTTGCTCGGCGATGTTGAGCGCCACGGTGCGTCCCATGATGCCCGAGGCCATACCGGTGCGGGGCGGCGTCGCCACCACCGTCGTTCCCGATGCGGTCTTGAGCGTTTTTGAGAGCGGGTGCGGCGGCGCGAAGGCGATGCCCGCCGCGTAAAGGTTGTCGTACTGGGGGGAACGATAGAGTGCCGGCCAGTCGGCCGCCCGGTACGCATCGTACGCCTTTGCCGTGTAATCGGCGTCGACGCGCATAAAACCGCTCGGCACCGTCATTTTTTCGGTGATATCGCTTCCATCGGCGCCGATGTATTTCAGCGGGATGCCGCGGAACTGCAGAATGAGCATCGCGAAATCGTATTCCAACGTCGCCGGATCGAAGCCGACGCGATCGTAGGCGATCCCGTCTTTCCCGACGCCGGTGACGCCGGCGGCGAGAATCGGCTGGATGCCGCGCTCTTTGAAGAGTTCCTCGATAACCGTCGATCCGGTCACGATCTTTCCCTCGATTCGCGCTTCGACGCCGTCGACGCCGAAATCGCCGGCGGCGGGTTCGTTGGAGAGCCATATGAGTTCGGCGCGATCGCGAAGGCCGCGCCGCCGAAGATCGGCGTCGACGTTCATGATGTATTCGAAGGCCGCCCCCTGACAGGTCGCTCCGGGATGCCCGACGCCGATCACGAACCGACGGCGCGCGCCTTTCTTGAGTTGCGCGACATTTTCGAGGTAGCCGTCGCGTGCGCCGAGCGCGTGTTCGACCGAACAGACGCTTTGCGTCGTTCCTTCCTTGGGCCCCAGTCCGGGTGTCCCTTCGAAGTTGAGGTACGGTCCCGTCGCGTTGACGAGATAATCGTACGCAAGGTGCTCCTCGCCGCCGTCCGCGCGGAGAAAATCGACGACGCGTTCGTCGGGATGAATGCTCTCCGCCCGGCCATCGATATAATCGAAGCCGAGTTTTTCGTAGACGGGAGCGAGCGGGAACCAAACTTTTTCTGCGGACATCGTGCCGGTTCCAACCCAGATGAGGCTGGGGAACCAGGTAAACCGATTGCGCGGTGCGATGACCGTTACGTTCGCTTTGGAGCGAACGAGCCGAGAGAGATGAAGTGCGGCGGTATGTCCGGCGAAGCCGGCGCCGAGGATAACGATCCTTGGCAACCCCGTATGGGGCGCGCTCGATGCGTTCATGGGGATACCTCCCTGCCTATTGGCACGTTTGCAGTATACCCTACCCCCATGGGTATAGCAATCGCCGGAAGCGCCCGTCTGTCGGCAAGGGGAGTCCTCGTCTCCGAGGGCCGCAATTTGGCTCTTTTCCCCGAAAAGAGGGGCCGCCTCTCGGCAGGCGCTTCTTGGAGCCGGGGGCTATACTGGGAGATGAAAGGGGCCGTTCCGCGGCTCCTCATGAGTCTCCCGAGTCGTCAAAAAATGAGGGCAGCGATGCGCATCAAGTACGAGGTCTCCGCAGGTGGGGTTCTCCTTCGTCGTCGCGACGCAGGCTTCGATGCGATGCTTATCGGACGCGGCTCACCGCGCGTGTGGACGCTGCCGAAAGGCCACGTCGAACATCGGGAATCCAACGAGCAGGCGGCGATTCGCGAAGTTCGCGAGGAGACCGGGTGCTGGGGTGAGATCCTCGGACGCCTCAATGAAATTTCCTATTGGTTCTACGTCGGGAAAGCGAAGCACAAGAAGAGCGTGACGTTCTTTTCCATGCGCTATCTCTCGGGCGATCCGCAGAACCACGATCACGAGGTCGACGAAGCCCGCTGGTTCGACGCGGCGACCGCGCGCAAGATGTTGAAATACGTCAACGAGAAACGTTTGATCGATATGGCGCTCGAATCGGCGACGGAGCATATCGGAAGCTTCGAATTGGAGCCGACGCTCGTTCCGGCGATGGAGCAGCGTAGCTCTTGAACCAGAGCGCGCTCGCGGAGCGTTCCGATCCATGCCTCGTGCGGCTCGACGTCTTCGACGGGCCGCTTGATTTGTTGCTCGGTCTCATTAAAGAGCAGCAGCTCGATATCGCCACGGTATCGCTCGCGAGCGTTGCCGAACAATATCTCGCCTACGTGCGCGTCATGGAATCGCTCGACGTCGAGGTGGCGGCGGAGTATCTCGTCATCGCGGCGACGCTCGTCTTCCTCAAGTCGCGCGCCCTGTTGCCCGCTATTCCGGCCGAGCTCGCCGAGGTCGGCGAAGAATCGCCCGAAGAAGTAGAAGAACGCCTGCGCCGCCGCCTCATCGCCTACTCGAAGTACCGCGAACTCGGCGACGCGCTCCGTACGCGCCAAGGCGAGGCGGGCGCGGTCTTTTATCGCGAGGGCGGCGATGCGACGGGCGATTTCGAGCAGCGCTATCGCATCGATGCCGATCGCCTCGCTCGCGCATTCCTCGCAATGCTGCGCAACGCGCGCCCCGAAAAGCGAACGATCGTGCGCGAGCGCATCTCGCTTCTCGCACAGATGGACTATATCGTGCGTAGCCTCAAAGAGCGCGGCGAAACCACCTTTGCTGCCCTCTGCAACGAACTCGGCATGACGCGCGAAATCGTGATCGCCACGTTTCTCGCAGTCCTCGAACTGATGCGCCGCAATCGCATTCGCATCGAGCAGCCCGCTGCGTTCGAAGATATCATCATCGCCCTCCCACACGGACAAACGACACCTGTATGAGTACCGACACCGTTATCGCCGAAGCCCTAGCCGAAACCGTCCAGGAGCGCGAGGAGCTCAGCGCCGCCGCAGCGCGTATAGAGCCGTTAGTGGAGGCGCTGCTCTTTGTCGCCGGCGAGTCGCTCGATCAGCGACGGATTGCAAAATTGGTCGATGCCGATGAGAAGGCGGTCGATCTCGCGCTCGCGGCGCTCGCCGAACGCTACGACGGACGGGGAATCGTTCTTCGCAATATAGCGGGAGGTTTTCGTTTCGGCACCTCTCCGGCCGCGCGCGAGGTGGTGGAGAAATATTTGCTCCCTCCGAAAACGTCGCTCTCCTCACCCGCTCTCGAGACGCTGGCGATCGTCGCACAGATGCAGCCGGTTACCAAAGGGGAGATCGAATCGATCCGCGGCGTCAATTCCGATAGCGTCGTCAATACGCTCCTCGATCGGTCGCTCATTTGCGAAGCCGGTCGCAAAGAAGTCGTCGGCAGGCCGATGCAATACAAAACCACGCCGCTCTTCTTGGAGTCGTTCGGTTTGAATTCGCTCGAAGACCTCCCCGATTTGGAGGTGGAGATCGAACGCCCCCGAGAACTCGCGCTCCCGCTTATCGCCGGCGATGCCGACGTCGCGGAAGAGCAGGTCGCCGAGCGCGACGAGCAAACAGAATCGGCGGAATGACGGTCCAAAACGAACCCGCGGCTCGGCCGCTCGCGTACTCCCCTTCACTGTACGATGCGCTCGTCGAGTTTGGAATGCCGTTACGAGGGCGCATTCTCGACGCAGCATGCGGCGAGGGCGACGCGAGCGCGCCGTTGATCGATAACGGCGCCGTCGTTACCGGCGTCGATCTCCACGCCGAAGCGCTCGACCGTGCCCGCCGATTGCATCCGACCGCGACCTGGCGTCTCGGCGACATCACCGCGCTGCCGTTCGAAGCGGCGATCTTCGACGGGTATATCTGCGCGCAGAGTTACCACCTTTTCGATCGGGCGAAAGCGATCGCCGAAGCGCACCGTGTACTCAAACCCGGCGGTACCGTCGCGATTTGGTGGAAGCACTCGCTCTCGGGTTCGCCGGTTCGTCCGCTCTGCGACGAAGCCGCGCGCGAGATCGATATTCATCCGCTCGCCGGTACCCTCGTCGGCGGCTTTCGTGAGTTTTATGCCGCACCGTTCGTCGAGCAATCGCTGCGCGTCGTGCAATGGCGCCTGGTGACGACGCGTGCGGCATTTTTTGAGGAGGAGCGCATTCGGCTCGAGCACGCGGGAATCTCCGCCGATCGAATCGAGCGATACGTTAAAACGTTGGAACGTCTCTTCGTCGAGCAGCTCGGCCCCGAAATCGGGAGCTTCCAGCACGCCTACATGCAATATCTCTATCTCGCGCGCAAGGCGGCATAGCGTGCGTTTCGGACTGCATATGCGGCTCTCCGATGGCTACGAAGCCGCGGTTCGTCGATCGGCCGCCCTCGGCTGCACGACGATGCAAGTGTTCACGAGCAACCCACGCGCGTATCGACAAGCGACGCCAAAGGTGGAAGCTTTGGCAGCGTTTGCCGCGTTACGAGCTCAGAACGATCTCGACCCCGCGGTGACGCATACCCCCTACTTGATCAACCTCGCTAGCGAAGATCCGAAAATCTTCAGCGGCTCGCTGAACCTTTTGAAACACGATCTTCGCGTAGCCGCGCTCGCCGGCATCGCTTTGGTCAATACGCATCTCGGTTCGTATGGAAAGCGCGATCGTGAGGCGGGCTTTGCGGCGATTGCGGCGGCGCTGGGAGAGGCGCTCTCGGAGATCCCGCCGTCGGTATCGCTCGTGCTCGAAAATTCGGCGGGTGCCGGAGCGCTCGCGGGAGGCACGCTCGATGAACTGGGAGCGTTCATGCGCGCGGTCGATCACCCGCAACTGGGAGTCTGTATCGATACGGCGCACGCCTGGGCGGCGGGATATAAAATCGATACGAAGGATGACGTCTCGCGCTTCGTCGAGGCGATCGACAAACACGTCGGCTTCGATCGTCTGCGGATGTTTAGATCGG
>JAJYMV010000148.1 GCA_021786705.1 bacterium | reverse complement strand
GGCGCGGAGATGCCGCTGGAGGCCGGTCTGACGCTCGAACGCGAACTGCAGTCGTTGCTCTTTAAGAGCGGAGATGCGAAAGAGGGCATCGCCGCGTACAACGAAAAACGCGTGGCGCGCTTCAAAAACGGGTGAAACGCTGGGAGACGCGCCTCGCCTTGCTCGCCGTCATTCTCGCGAGCCTCTCGGCGTTAAATATCCCGGGGCGTCTCTTGCTCGCGCTCACCGCGATGCTGTTGCTCTCGATCATCGCGAGCGCGCGGCTGCGCGCGGCGCTCTACGGTAAAAAGGAGCGTTCCACCCGATTCGATCCCGCCGCCGCGGCGGAGCGAATCCGCGAGGAGCGCTCGCACCGTTTCACGCGCCGCTAGCGGCGCGCCGAGGGGCTCTCGCCGGGGCTTCGCGGGCGCGCGTCGAAGCGTTCGCGCATGGTTACCGCATTTATTCTTATGAACGTCGAGCGCCCGCGCTTGAAATCGATCGCCGACGACTTGTTGGCGATCGACGGAATCGCCGAAGTCTATTCGGTCGCCGGGCCGTTCGATCTCGTCGCCATCGCGCGCGTGCGCGAGCACGAACAACTCAACGATCTCGTCACCGAACGGGTGGGGGCGCTCGAAGGCATCGAATCGACCGAGACGTTGATCGCGTTCCGTTCGTTCGCGAAGAAAGATCTCGGACTGCTCTGGGATATCGGCGAGTAACGGCACGAAAAAAACTTAAAACAACGATAGCTGCGCGTGCTCTTCGAGATATTCCGCATCGATGCCGAGCCGTCGCAGGCGATGCGTGAAATCGCTACGGCCGTGCACGAGCAGCACCTTACGCGGCCGCACGAGTTCGATCGTTCGTAGGAGTGCGGGATAATCCGCATGATCGGAGAGGGCGAAGCTGCGGTCGACCCCGTACCGATAGCGCGCGCTTCGATCAATCGCCCATCCGGTGAGCATTGCGGTGCGCCTCTTGCGGTTGGACGGCGCTGCGTTCGTTCGCCCGGGCGGACGAATCTCGGCGTACTCTCCCTCGCCTTCCCCCGGCTCGGCCGGCGGTAAGCCAACGCCGCAGGCACGGTAGACCTCCGCGATCTTCGCAACCGTCGAATGGACGCGCATCGGTATGTCCGCCGATCCGAGAATCGCCATCGCTTCCTGCGCTTTGCCCAACGAGTAGGCATAGAACACCGGGGTCGCTTCGTCTTCGAGCGCTGCGCGGGCGAAGCCGACGATCTCCGCCTCAATCTCTTCGCGCGGAGGAAAAACGTAGTGCGGCGATCCGAAGGTACATTCCATCACCAGCACGTCGGCGGCTTTGCATTCGGTCGGTTCGGCGGTGCGCGACGCCGCGAGTTTGAAATCGCCGGTATAGACGTGGCGCCCGCTCTCACCTTCGACGAGGATCTGGGCGCTGCCCAGGACGTGCCCGGCGGGGAAGAGCGTGAGCCGATACTCGCCGATCTCCCAGGGTTCGTTAAAGCGATGGATCTCGAACGTGCTCCGTTTGCGCGAACGAAATCGCACCGCGCAGAGCGCGGCGGTTTCGGGCGTGCAGATGACGACGTCGTGTTCGCGGGCGTGGTCGGCATGGGCGTGCGAGACGTAGCCGCGTTCGCGGCGCCGCGAGGCGTCGACCCAGAGATCGAGAGCGGGAAGGTAGAGTCCGGCGTCGCGCTTGGCGAACATACCCGAGGCGCTTCGGTGCAACGCTCGTGCGCTCTTGCGCGTTGAAGAAGGAACTATGGCACGCATCTATGACTCGATCGCCGACACGTTCGGCAACACGCCGCTGGTGCGGATACCGCGGCTCAATGCCGGCCTTCCGGGGGAGGTGCTCGTAAAAGTCGAGTCGTTCAACCCTGCCGGCTCGGTGAAAGATCGCATCGGCATCGCGATGATCGAAGCCGCCGAGGCCGACGGCCGTTTGCGCCCGGGTATGGCGATCGTCGAACCGACGAGCGGAAATACCGGCATCGCTCTCGCTTTTGTCGCAGCGGCAAAGGGCTACCCCATCGTTCTCGTCATGCCCGACACGATGACGATCGAGCGGCGGAATCTTTTAAAAGCCTACGGCGCGCAACTCGTATTGACGCCTGGAAGCGCGGGAATAAAAGGATCGATCGCTCGCGCGACCGCGATACGCGATGCGACACCGGACCGCTACTTCATGCCGCAACAGTTTGAGAATCCGGCGAACCCGGAAATTCATCGGCGCACGACCGGAGAAGAAATTTGGCGCGACACCGATGGAAGCATCGATGCGTTCGTCGCCGCCGTCGGCACCGGTGGGACGCTCACCGGCGTCGGTCGATTGCTGCGGGAGCGCAAGCCGGGCATCCTCATCGTCGCCGTCGAGCCCGATGCATCGCCGGTGCTCTCCGGCGGCGAACCGGGCCCGCACAAAATACAAGGTGCCGGCACTGGTTTTATTCCGCCGATTCTCGATACCGGAATCTTCGACGAGGTACTGCGCGTGACCGACGGTGAGGCGATCGCCATGGCGCGGCGAGCGGCGCGCGAGGAAGGGTTGCTCGTCGGCATTTCGGCGGGCGCGAATATTCACGCGGCGCTCGAAGTTGCGGCGCGCCCGGAGATGCGCGGAAAGCGTATCGTCACAATTGGTTGCGATACCGGCGAACGCTACCTCAGCAATCCCGTCTTCTCGGAATTGGAATCGGTCGTCGTCGACGAACGTGTGGCCGCGGAGTCGGCATAATTGAACGATAGAGAACTCGGAGGCGTTGCGGCGGTCGAAATACGTCGTGGAGAAAACGTCGAATCCTGGCATCGGATCGCGGCATGCGCGAGCGATGCATCGGGGAGCGTGCTCCTCGCGATGGGCGAGATCGATCGCCCGGTCTACCTTCGTTCGGCGGCTAAACCATTTATCGCCGCTGCGGCGATCGCCGCCGGCGTGCGCGAGGCCTTCGGCCTGACGATGGAAGAGATTGCGGTGATGGCGGCTTCGCATAGCGGCGAACCGTTTCACGTGGCGGCGGTTCGCTCGATTCTCCGGAAAATCGATCTCGATGAATCCACGCTTCAGTGCGGCACGCATCTCCCGCTCGACGAACGCAGCGCGCACGAATTGATCCGCGCGGGAATGCAGCCCAGTGCGGTACAGGATAATTGCTCCGGAAAACACGCCGGCATTCTCGCGTTGACGCGCGTACTCGGCGCCGATCCCACGGGCTATCGCGAGCCCGATCACCCGGCACAGCGCGCGATCCTCGATCTCTGTGCGCGAACCTGTAACGATGACCCCGACCGTTGGCCGATTGCAATCGACGGGTGCGGCATTCCCGTCTTTGCAACCCCGTTGCGCAACGCCGCGCTCGCATTCGCACGCTTCGCAACGCTGCAAGGGCTTCCCGACCGCGAGTTACAGGCGTTCGTGGTGGTCCGCGACGCGATGCTCTCGCACCCGGAGTACGTCGCGGGCACGGGGCAGTTCGACACGCGTCTCATGGCGGCGGCGGGCGGCGCGATCGCCTCGAAAGTCGGGGCGGAGGGGGTCTCGGGGGTCGCTTCGATGACTGCGGGGCTCGGCTTCGCGCTCAAAGTCGTCGACGGAGCCTCGCGCGCGCGTCCGCCGGCGGTGCTCGCCGGGCTACGGGTGCTCGGCGCGCTTCCGGAGAGCGCTCAGGCAGAACTCACAGACTTTTCCGAACCGATCCTCTATACTCGCAAAGGAGCGCGGGCCGGCGAGATCCGCGCTCGTATCGACATGTTTTCGGAGGCACGTACGGGTTAAATTGACGAGTTATCTCGATGCATTACGCGAGCGCGTTCTTTTGTTCGACGGCGCCATGGGCACGCAGCTCATGGCGTTGGAATTAACGGCGAAAGATTTCGGCGGCGAACGCCAACTCGGGTGCAACGAAGCGCTCGTCCTCTCGCGCCCGGATGTCATCCGTTCGATCCACGAACGCTACCTCGAGGCGGGTGCCGATGTCGTCGAGACCGACTCGTTTACCGCCTCGCGGTTGAAGCTCGATGAGTTCGGTATCGGCGAGCACACCTATGCCGTCAATTACGATGCGGCCCGGCTTGCGCGCGCGGCAGCCGCTGCCTATAGCACGCCGACGCGCCCGCGTTTCGTCGCCGGCTCGATGGGACCGACGGGCATGCTCGTTTCTTCGAGCGATCCGTCGCTTTCAAGAATTACGTTCGCGGAACTCGCCGCACTCTACGGCGAGCAGGCGCGCGCGCTCGTCGATGGCGGCGTGGACCTGCTCTTGCTCGAGACGATGCAGGACCTACTCGAGCTCAAAGCGGCGATCGTCGGAATCGGGCGTGCCTTTCACGACGGACTTCGCCGCGTGCCCATTCAGGCGCAGCCGACGCTCATCACCGAAGGGCGCATGTTGTTGGGGACCGATATCGCAGCGGTCTGCGCAGTACTCGATGCGTTACCGGTCGACGTTCTCGGCTTGAATTGTTCGACCGGACCGGCGCAGATGCGGGACTCGGTTCGTTACCTCGGCGAGACCTCGCGATGTTACGTCAGCGTCATTCCGAATGCCGGATTGCCGCTGATGGGCCCCAAAGGTGAGACGATCTACCCCGAGACACCGAACGAGCTGACGAACGAGCTGATGGAGTTCGTGCGCTCGTTCGGCGTTCGTGCGATCGGCGGATGCTGCGGCACCACCCCCGAGCACATTGCGTCGCTGCGCGCCGCCCTCGATGCGAGCCCGGAGAGCCGCGCGCCCCACCGGCCGTCGCCGCCGCGCCCTGAATTCGTTGCCAGCGCGATGACGGCGGTTTCCTTGGAACAAGAGCCGCGCCCGCTCATCGTCGGAGAACGCATCAACAGTCAGGGCTCTCGCCGTGTGAAGCGTCTGTTGCTGGAGGACGATTACGAAGCGATCGGACAACTCGCGCGCGACCAGATCGACGGCGGCGCGCACGTCCTCGACGTCTGCACCGCGCTCACCGAACGCACCGACGAACCCGAGCAAATGCGCGCGGTGGTACGTCGGCTCGCGCAATCGGTCGAAGCTCCACTGATGATCGACTCTACCGAGGTCGCCGTGCTCCGTAGCGCGCTGGAAAATTATCCTGGGCGTGCGGTCGTGAACTCGGTTCATCTCGAGAGCGGGCGCGCGAAGATCGATGCCGTCCTTCCAATGGCGATCGAGCATGGGGCCGTGGTCGTCGCGCTGACGATCGATGAGGCGGGCATGGCGAAGACCGCGCAACGCAAAGCAGAAGTAGCGCGACGCATCTACGATATCGTCGTCGGCGAATATGGCTTGAAACCCGGAGCGTTGATTTTCGACGACCTTACCTTCACGCTCGCGACCGGCGACGCCGAGTATATCGATTCGGCGCGCGAAACCATCGAAGGCATTCGCGCGATCAAGGCGGCGCTTCCCGGCGTGCTCACCTCGTTGGGCGTCAGCAACGTATCGTTCGGCCTCAAGCCCGCCGCGAGAGCCGCGCTGAATTCCGTCTTTCTCCATCATTGCGTTGAAGCCGGCCTCGACCTCGCGCTCGTGCATCCCAAAGAGATCACGCCATACGCGGAACTCGATTCCGAGGAGCGGGAGGCTTGCGACGATCTCGTTTTCAATCGACGTCCCGATGCGCTCGCGCGTTTTATCGAACGCTACGAACATGCCGTCGTTCGTACCGACGGCGATGCGGCGAGCGAGGAGGGCGACTCGCCGGCCGAGGCGCGCATCCATCAAGCGATTCTCCGTCGCAAAAAAGACGGCATCGAAGCGATGCTCGACGAGGTATTGCAGCGTCGAACCCCCGTCGAAGTGCTCAACGAAGTGCTGCTGCCGGCGATGAAAGAGGTCGGCGACCGCTTCGGGGCCGGCGAACTCATTCTTCCGTTCGTCCTGCAGTCCGCAGAGGTCATGAAGCGGGCGGTCGCCCACGTAGAGCAATTTCTCGAGCGTCGCGACGGCAGTACGAAGGGCACGGTCGTGCTCGCGACGGTCTTTGGCGACGTTCACGACATCGGAAAGAATCTCGTCAATACGATTCTTTCGAATAACGGGTATACCGTCCACGATCTCGGCAAGCAGGTGCCGATGAACGTCATCCTCGAAAAGGCGGCCGAAGTTAACGCCGATGCGATCGGCCTCTCCGCACTTTTAGTTTCGACGAGCAAACAGATGCCGATCTGCGTGCAAGAGCAAGATGCCCGCGCGTTGGAGTTTCCGGTCATCGTCGGCGGCGCCGCGATCAACCGCGATTTCGGGCGACGAATCGCCTTGCTCGACGACGGCCATCGCCCCTTCGAACCCGGCGTGTTTTACGCGAAGGATGCGTTCGAGGGGCTCGATATCATGGACGTGCTGACCGGGGAGCCGGAGCGGCGGCGAGATTTTGTCGAGCGAATCAAAAGCGAGGCGCTCAAGGCGCAAGCGAAAGTGCGCGAGCTCTCGCAGCCCTCCGACGAACTTCGCATATCGAGCGTCAAAAGCGTTCTCGTCGAACCACCGCAAGCGCCTTTTCTCGGCGCGCGGAGCATCGCTTCGATCGACGTACGCGAACTATGGGAATGCTTCGATCTCAAATCTCTCTACCGTCTCTCATGGGGCGCGAGCAATCAGAAGGGCGAGGCGTTCGAAAAGACGGTGCGCGAAGAATTCGAACCGCGGCTCGCTCGTTTTCGTGCCGAGGCCGAACGCGGTGGAATTCTCCATCCGCGCGTCGTCTACGGATATTTTCCAGCCGCCGGCATCGGGAACGAGATCCTGTTCTTCGATCCTAACGATCCGACGCGCGAGATCGGCCGCATGTCGTTCGCGCGCCAGGTGGGCGGGGAGCATCTATCGCTCGCCGACTATCTCCGCGAGCCGATCTCCGGCGCCGCTTCCGATATCGTCGCTCTCCAGGTGGTGACGGTCGGTGCCGAGGTCGGCGAGGAAATCGAAGCGCTGCACGCACGCGGCGACTTTAGCGAATCGTATTTCTTGCACGGCTTTTCCGTGCAGTCGGCGGAGGCGCTTGCGGAATGGAGTCACCGGCGCATACGCCGCGAACTCGGTTTGGCACCCGACCGAGGGAAACGCTACTCGTGGGGCTACGGCGCCTGTCCGGATCTCTCGCAGCACGAGATCGCCTTCGCCCTGTTGGATGCCGTGGAGGCGATTGGGGTTCGCCTCACCGAGAGCTTTCAAATCATTCCCGAGCAGTCCACGGCGGCGCTCGTGATCCATCACCCCAACGCGAGTTACTTTAACGCGGCAGCGACGATCGAACGCTGAACCGATAACGGCAGGGTTTCCTCCTTGGGTCGCTAAGGAACGGCGTACTTGGTCGATAGGAGAAACTATGGGAAAGCGCGCTGACGGTCTCTCTGTATCGAGGCCGCTCTCAATACACGTTGATGAGCTCGTTCGGCGTCTCTCCACGAGGACCGCAACGATCGGCATCATCGGTCTCGGCTACGTCGGCCTTCCGCTCGCCGTCGAGTTCGCTACGGTTTTTCCCAAGGTGCTCGGATTCGACATCAACGCCGAGCGCGTCGTCTTGCTGAACTCCGGTCGCTCGCATATTCGCGACGTTCCCGAGGAGCGCGTCGCCGAGCTCATAGGGAACGAACGTTTCGAATGTAGTAGCGATTTTTCTCGGCTCCCGGAGTGTGACGCGGTCATTATTTGCGTCCCCACGCCGTTGGGCATCGGGAATCTTCCCGATCTCACGTGCATCTTCGATGCTGCCGAGCAGGTCGCCGGGGCACTCCGCTCCGGCCAACTCGTGGTGTTAGAATCGACGACCTATCCGGGCACGACCGAAGAGGCGCTGGTTCCTATTCTCGAACGATCGAATCTCCGGTTGGACCGCGATTTTCTTGCGGCGTTCTCGCCGGAGCGCATCGATCCGGGGCGCGACCTTCCGCTGCGCCGAATCCCAAAAGTCATCGGGGGTTGCAGCGAGCGCTCCACCGCCGTCGCACGCGTGTTGTACGATGCGATATTCGAAGAGACGCGCGTCGTGTCGTCGGCGCGCGCCGCCGAGACGGTGAAGCTCCTGGAAAACACCTTTCGCCTCGTGAATATCGGCTTCATTAACGAATTCGCGCGGCTCTGCCGACAGCTCAACATCGATTCCGGCGAAGTGATCGCCGCTGCCTCGACGAAACCGTTCGGATTCATGCCGTTTCAACCCGGTCCCGGCGTCGGCGGCCATTGTATTCCGCTCGATCCGCATTACCTCGCTTGGGAGTCGAAGCGGCAGGGATTCACCTCGCGTTTTATCGAGCTTGCCGAGGACGTCAACTCGCAGATGCCGGGGTACGTCGTCGACCTGATTGCCGCTGCCTTGAACGAATCGCGAAAATCGCTGCGGGATGCGCGCATTCTCGTCATCGGCGTTGCCTATAAGAAAAATATTGACGACACGCGGCGCAGCCCCGCCGTCGCGGTCATCGACCGATTGCGCATGCGAGGCGCCGTGGTCTCCTATCACGATCCCTTCGTCGCGGAGCTCGACGGGCGGCATAACGATTGGCCGGAATGGCGCCCGCGCGTGATCGTGCCTTACGAACGTCGTTCGAACGACCGCTCGAATGGAGCGGACTCGTTGCGGAGGCGACGGGTCGACACGCTCGAAAGCGTGCCGCTCGATCCCTCGCACGTCGCGCGGGCGGATTGCGTCGTGATTCTCACCGATCACGATGCCGTCGATTACCACACGATTCTCGAGAATGCTTCGTTAATTGTCGATACGCGTCAGGCGATCACTCCCGAGCGGGCGGCGGCAACCTCGGCGACGGTATTCGCACTATGAAGGTGCTCGTCACGGGAGGAGCGGGCTTTATCGGTTCGCATCTTTGCGACGCTCTGCTCGACGCAGGCCACGAAATCGTGGCGCTCGACGATCTCTCCACTGGGAATCTCGCCAACCTTACCGGAGCGCTCGCCCGTCGCGGTAGTCGATTCGTCCACGGAGATATACGCGATGCGCTACTCGTCGAGCGTGCGATGGAGGGCTGCGACGCCGTCGTGCACCTCGCCGCACGGATCGGCCTGCGCATTATCGTTGAGAGCCCCTTCGATACGCTCGACGTCAACGCGCGCGGCACCGAGAGCGTCGTTCAAGCCGCGTTGAAACGAAAGACTCCGATCGTTATCGCGTCGACCTCCGAGGTGTACGGGCACTCGACCAAAATTCCGTCGAACGAAGGGGACCCGATCTGCTTTGGATCGCCGACCGTCGGGCGATGGAGCTACGCCTGCGCGAAAGCATACGACGAATTCTATGCGCTCGCCTTACAGCGCGAACGCGCCCTTCCCGTCGTGGTCGTGCGCCTCTTCAATACCGTCGGAGCGAGGCAGAGCGGGCGTTATGGCATGGTCGTGCCCCGTCTCACCGCACAGGCGCTCGCCGGAGAGCCATTGACCGTCTATGGCGACGGAACGCAGACGCGCTGCTTTTGCTCGGTCCGCGACGTCACCGATGCATTTATGTCGATCTTGCTCGATATCGGCACGCTAACCGGTGAAGTGCTCAATATCGGCAACCCGCGCGAGATGACCATCCTGGACCTCGCCAAGCGCATCGTCGAACGAACCGCATCGAGATCGACCATCGAATTCATTCCCTTCGCGCGAGCCTATCCGCAGGGCTTCGAAGAGATCATGCGCCGGGTGCCCGATATTGCCAAGGCACGGCGCGCCATCGCATTCGAGCCGAAGGTGGCGCTCGACGAGATTCTCGACGATGTCGTAGCGGGGATTCGCGCCCCGGCCCGCCGATGAAGCGCTGGCTCGAGCTTGCGACGATCGCGCTCGCCGTGGCGATTCCCGGGCGCGTCGCCGCACGCTGCGCTCTGCCGGCGCCTCCGACGCAGCGAGTCGTACTCCAAGAAGGAGCGTCGGCGACAACGCTGACGAAGGGGCGCGGAAACTGGAGCGGTGCATCCGTCCTCGTCGTTGCCCGCGACGGCAATAAACGATCGGCGTACGTGCGCGCGGCCGACGACGTGCGCTTCGGAGAGAACGATAACGAGTACGAGGCGGGAGCCTATCTTGCGGTGACGCCGCACGTCATCGCCGATCTGATCGGCTCGTTTAGCCCGCAACACAACGTACTCCCCGCATCCAGCGCTCAGGGCGACCTCGATCTGCGGGCCGGAGCGGGGTATGGCTACCAGGCCGGGTATGCCACCCGGCAATACACGTCGGTAGGCGCCTCTATCGTGCACGTCGGCATGGACCGGTATTTTCGCGACCTTCGCCTCGCCGGCACTATCACGTTCGCTCGGCTGAGCAACGTGTCGGGGATCGCGCTTTCGGAGGGAGTTTCGATGGCGCGGTATCTCCCGTGCGACACCGAAAATTTCGCAATCTCGACCGGACGCGACGTCGAAAATGTCGGATTCGGAACTCCCCCCGCCGTCTATCATAGTCTGTCGTTTTCTCTTGGCGACACGCATCGGTTGTCGTCGCGCATTGGATTGGCGATCGGCATGGGCTGGTACGGTTTGACCGGCGCATACGATCGCCTCGAGGTACGCGTTGCACTTCGCGAGCGCCTCTGAACCACTATTATGGCTCATCGAGGTAAGCGTTCTTTTCTCGTCGATCATGACCGCCGCTCTGATCGTTGCGTTCATCTTCCTTCGTACGCGCAACTCGTTCGCTCGGCGGCGGCAGAATATCCTCACGCAACGATGGCGCTCGATTTTTAAAACGGCCTACACGGGAGATTCGCTCCCCGAAGTTCTGCCGCGCATCGGTCGTCGCGACTGGTTTACCGTGATCGCGCTTTTTTCGCAGTTCCATCAACTACGAGATAAAGATCGCGATCGCGCCCGCGAAGTGCTGCCAAAACTCGATGCGATCGCCTACGATATCGGGCTCGATCGACACGCGCTCTATTGGCTGCATCGCGGCGACGACGCAGAAAAAATTCTCGCGTTGACGGCGCTCGGACAGCTGCGCGATCGGGCGGCGCTCGACGACGCGATTCGTCTCTCTGCCGACGAGGGCGCGGAGCTCTCCCGTGCTGCCGCGCAATGCGCGCTGCGCATCGATCCGCGTTTTACCGACGGCGTCCTTGAATTGGTGCGCGATCGCGACGATTGGGTACGTTCGCGCGTCGAGGCCATGTTGAAGGAGATCGACCGCATCGATCTCGACGAGGCGTTGCGCGCGGCGATCGCGACAGCCGACGAAGCGGGCCGGCGTAGGCTTCTCGATTTCGTGCGCTTCTGTTCTCCATCGCCGGCACGCGCGGTCTGCAAGCGCGTTCTCGAAGAGTCTGAGGAGAGCGAAACGATTGCGGCGGCCCTTCGATCCCTCGCCCCATTGGCCTCGGAGGAAGACCGCGCGCTCGCGCTGCGGTACTGCGCTCGAGAGGCGCCGATCGTGCTGCTCTCGGCGTTACGCGTTCTGAGAAAATGCGTCCGATACGACGATCGCGAAACGCTCCTTCGGTTGGCATCGCACCGAGATTATTGGGTTCGTTTACGTGCCGCCGAAGCGATCGTGGAACTGTACGGGGAGAGCGGATTGCTCGAAGATTTTCTCGTCGAGGTGGAAGACCGTTACGCGCGCGATGCGATAACGCAAGCGATCGCCGAGCGGAAAATGATGGCTCGGCGCTCGCCGACGCGCGACCGCCGAGCGACATCGCAGGGGGCGCCGGAGGCGCGGTTGTGAGCGTATTCGGACACCAGGCCATGGACGGAGCGGTGGCGATCATCGAAACCGTATTGTTTGTCTATTTTTTAATTATCAACGGTTACTATGCATTTACCGGGGGCGTGGCGTTGCTCCGCCTACCAAGTTTCGTAAAAATGCATCTCGCCGACCCGGTGCGCCGTTCGAATTCGACACTCGACCGCCCGGTCACCATGCTGGTGCCCGCGTTCAACGAGCGCGAGATCATCGTCACCTCGGTTCGATCGATGTTGGCGCTCGAATACGTCAATTTCGAGATCGTCGTCATTAACGACGGCTCTACCGACGACACGCTCGAACGGCTGCACGAAGCCTTCGATCTCGAACCCTACGAAGGGATCTATCGCGTCGAGCTTCCCACCGAGGAGGTGCGCGAGGTCTATCAATCCCGTCTCCATCCCGAATTGCGCGTCATCGACAAAGCGAACGGCGGGAAGGGCGACGCGCTCAATGCCGGCATCAACCTCTCGCGGTATCCGCTACTCTTTACCGCCGATGCGGATTCCTACTATCACCGACAGACGCTGCAATGGATGGTCGAGCCCTTCCAACGCGACCCGCGAACGGTGGTCGTCGGCGGAGCGGTCGCCGTCGGGAACGCCTCGACCCCGGTCGACGATAAGCCCTTCGAACCCTCACTTCCCAAAAATATGATGCAGCTTTTCCAGGTGCTCGAGTATTTGCGCGCCTTCCTGGCGACGAGGATGGGGTTTGCGCCCTTCAACGCCCTCGGCATCGTTTCGGGAGCCTGCGGGCTGTGGCGTCGCGATATTCTCATCTCGTGCGAAGGCTTTCGCACCGATACGATTTGGGAAGATATGGAGATGACGCTGCGCGTCCATAATTACTGTATCAATACGGGGCGCCCGTATCGGGTCGCCTTTTCACCGTTTCCGGTCTGTTGGACCGACGTTCCGGCATCGCCGAAGGTGCTGTACAACCAACGCAAAGGGTGGCACCGCCATCTCTCCGAGTGCGTCGTCATTCACCGGAAGCTGCTCTTCGGCAACGGCGGAATCTTTAGTTGGGTAACCATGCCGTATCTCGTGTTTTTCGAATGGCTCGCTCCGGTTGTGGTGATCGGCGGCGTCATTTTTTCGGTCGTGATGGCGGCACTGGGGCATCTGGATTGGCGGACGCAGTGGTGGCTCCTCGCCCTCGTTTTCGTGCTGGCAATGTTCGGTTCGATTATCAGCATTTTGCTCGACGAGATATCCTTTACCGCGTATCGCTTAAGCCAGGTGTGGGTGCTTTTCGCGGCGGCGCTTCTCGAAAATTTCGGTTATCGGCAGTTCGTCATGGTCGCGAATCTCTCGGGACTCCTCGCCTGGCTGTTCCGTCGGCCGATCCGGGGGAATACGAAATACCCCGGGCTCTTCGTCGCGCCCTGGGTTCCCAAGAACCGCGACTGAGCGAGCGAAAGCAGGAAGGTCCGGTCCGTTAGGCGGACCTTACAGCTGGTCTTCAGTGAATTGGAGGTTCCGAGCATGTCCCTGACTCCTCGTGGATTACTGACTGCACTCATCGCCGTGCTTCGTTTTGTGTTGGGCCTCATCGTTTGGGTCGCTTCGGTGACGCTGCTCGGCCTCTTCGCGCTGGAGTTTTTGCACGCGCCGCGCCTCGAAACGACGGCGCTGGTCCGGCTCGCACATCGCCTCGCCGACGCTGATATTCGCACGGTCTCGCGGTGGTTCGGGCTGTCGTGGCCGAGCGCCGGCCGCATCAATTACGCCCCGCTGGGAATCGCGGTCGCGATTTGGATCGCGAAGGGCATTCTCGATTCGGTTTTACAACGGCTCGATTACATCGTCCGGCGTACCTTCAAAGCCTCGTCGCGCAGCGGCCTGAGCGCTCCCCGTGCCGACGGTGCCGACGGCGCGCTCTCGATGCGTAAGCTCGATGCGGAATCCGAGCACCACCGCGGCATCTTGCTGAAACGGTATCGTGAGATCGAAGGCGCCCTGAAATCCTCATCGCGCAAACCCTGTACGTTTCTATCCATCGATATCGTGGGATCGACGAAGATGAAGGTCGGCGAGCGGCCAACCGCCGTCGCCGCGACCTTTCAGGCCTATGAAGAGCTGGTTCGCAATACGTTCGACGCCTACAGCGTTTGGAAGCAGACCTGGACTCCCGACGGAGTCATGGCGTGCTTCCTCGACCGCGATCTCGGCGTCTCCGCCGGGCAGCGCGTTCTGGCTGAGCTCGAGCGATTCAACCGCGATGAAAATCAGTTGCGCACGCCGATCGAGGTGCGCTGCGGGCTCAATGACGGCGACGTCGTGATTTTCGAAGATAGTCAACTCGAGAAGGTCGCCGATCATGCCATCGACGTCGCCGGACACATGCAAAAACACGCGAATATTAACGCGCTTTGGCTGAGCACCGAGGTCTTCGAACGGCTCGAAAATAAGTCCGGTTTTGTGCCCGTCGAGGCCGAGGTCGACGGCTTTTCGGTCGTCGAATGGACGCCGATGGCCGAAGCGGTGGGAGCGCCAGGGGAGAACGACCGTCCGGGCTAATCCGTCGGGCATGAGATCGCCTCGTACCGCCGCGCTTGCGGCCATTCTTTTGCTCGCCTCACCCTTGGCTGCTTGTTCGAGCGGTCCGGCGCCGGCTTCCACCACGATCGGGATCGGCGTGGACCTGCCGCTCTCCGGGGCGGACGCCTCGGTCGGTACCAGTACGCTCGACGGCATCAAGCTCGCCGTCGCGCGCGCGAACGCTCAGGGGGTTCCCGGCGGATTCACCTTTGCCGTACAGGCGCTCGACGACACGCAGCAGGGCGTCCACAACCCGCAGCAGGGCGCGAGCAACGTGCGCACGCTCATCGCCGACGATAGCGTGTTGGCGATTATCGGCCCTTACAACTCGAACGTCGCCGCGGCGGAGATTCCCATTACCAATCAAGCGGGGATCGTGCAGATCAGCCCCTCGGCGGTGAGCGACGGGCTGACATTAGGGAAGGACGCGGCGATGTTGCGCCGCGCAAATCCCGGCGTCAATACCTTTTTCCGCGTCTGTACGACCGATTCGCGGCAGGGCTCGGCTGCGGCGCGTTTCGCGCTCGATCTCAAACTGAAGCGCGCATATATCGTCGACGATAACGAGACCTACGGGCTCGATCTCGCCAACGTGTTCGCGCGCGATTTTACCAAGCTCGGCGGTACGGTACTCGGGCGCGACCATATCGCTCCCGACACGCAAGATTTCAAAGCGCTCCTCCTGAAAATCAAGGGATACAAACCCGACTTTATTTTCTTCGGCGGTACGACGAGTACGGGCGGGGGCTTGCTGCGGCGCCAGATGTTCGACGTCGGTATGGGTAAACTCGCGTTCATGGGCGGCGACGGCATCCCCGACATCGCCGAAGTTGCAAAAAAACGCGCGGATGGGACCTATTACACGGTAGCCGCGCCGAATGCCGATCGCCTGCCCGCGGCGAAGCGTTTCGTCGCCGCCTATAAGGCCAGGTTCGGCAGCGACGTCGGCCCATACAGCGCGAATGCGTACGCGGCGACGCAGGTTGCGATCTCGGCGATCGAACAGGCGATCGAAACGAACGGGAAAAAAATGCCGACCCGGGCAGAGGTGCTGGCAAAAATTCCACGCAACGCCAAGAACGAAGTGCTGACCCCGATCGGGCCGATCTCTTTCGATAAGAACGGCGACGTTCGCAAACCCGTGATTTCGCTCTACGCAATTCGTAACGGTCGTTCGTCGTTCATCGAGCAACTCAACCTAAGCGAATAGCCGCTTGCACGAGTTTCTCGCTCAACTTGCCAACGGCGTCGAGCTCGGCGCGATCTATGCCTTGATCGCGCTTGGCTACACGCTGGTCTACGGTATTCTCGAGCTCATCAACTTCGCTCACGGCGATGTCTACACGTTCGGCTCCTTCGTCGCACTCGGCATCCTGGTGGGGTTGCGCGCGGCGGGGGCCTTGCACGGTGCGGGCCTCGTGCTCGGAATCACCGCGGCGCTCGTCGCCGCGATTCTCGCAAGCGCGCTCCTGAATGCCGGGATCGAACGGCTCGCCTACCGCCGTTTACGAAAGGCACCGCGGCTCGCACCGCTGATAACCGCAATCGGCGTATCGTTCATACTTGAGAACCTTATCGAGCTCTGGCAGGGCTCCGCCCCGGTTCCATTCCCCAACGTTATCCCGAATCCGCAGCTGCAGTTCGGCGAGCTCGAGGTCGGCGTCCAACAGATCGTCGTCGTCGCGCTGGCCATCGTCACGATGGTCGCGCTTCATTTTTTCGTCCAGCGCAGTAAGCTCGGCAAGGCAATGCGCGCGGTCGCGCAGGATCGCGATGCGGCTTCGTTGGTCGGGATTAACGTCGATCGAACGATCGCGATGACGTTCCTTATCGCCGGTGCGCTCGCGGGGGTCGCGGGCTTCGTCGGCGGCGTATCGTTCGGCTCGGCATGGTTCCTTAACGGCTTCGGCGCCGGTCTGCGCGCGTTTACGGCCGCAGTTCTGGGAGGTATCGGTAATATCGCCGGCGCGATGCTCGGCGGATTCCTCATCGGCCTGCTCGAGTCGTTTTCTACCTGGCTGATCGGCGGACAGTGGAGTAACGTCGCCGTATTTTCGGTCTTGATCCTTGTCTTAGTCTTCCGCCCGAGCGGGTTGCTCGGAGAGACGTTGCCGGAGAAAGTGTGATCTACACCTACGCGCTCGTCGCAATCGCGGCGTGCGTCGCGATCGAGCGTTTCCACAATCGGCGCGCAAAGACCACGATCGTGCTGGTGCTTGCCGTGTTCCTCGCCGTCGCTCCCCGCTTTTACGGGAACGATGCCGTTTTCAGCGTGCTCGCCGATGCCGCGGTCTACGTCATGCTCGCCCTCGGCCTCAACATCGTCGTCGGTTTCGCGGGGCTGCTCGATCTCGGGTATGCGGCCTTCTTCGCAATCGGCGCGTATACGTACGGCATGCTCGCCAGCCCGCAGTTCGGACTTCACCTGCCGTTTTGGGTGCTGCTCTTTCTTGCCGCGGCGCTCGCCGCGCTCTTCGGTGCGCTCCTGGGTGCGCCGACGCTCCGGCTTCACGGGGACTATCTCGCGATCGTCACCCTCGGGTTCGGCGAGATCGTGCCGCAGATTTTTCAAAATCTCACGAAATACACCGGCGGCCCTAATGGGATCGCCGCGCTCGACGTGCCGACGTTTTTCGGGCATTCGTTCGGAGCCTCGGTCATGCCCTATTACTATATCGCACTCTTCGGCATCGCGGCCGCGCTCTGGCTCTCCCGGAACCTCCGCGAGAGCCGCCTGGGGCGGGCGTGGATGGCGATACGCGAGGACGAACTCGCCGCGAAACATGCGGGTATCGACATCTTGCGTTCGAAGCTTGCGGCGTTCGCCATCGGCGCGTCATTTTCGGGTATCGGCGGCGTTCTTTTCGCAGCGAAGCTCGCGCTCGTCTCGCCGGATCTCTTTGGGTTCCAAGTGAGCGTGCTCATCGTGTCGATGTTGGTGCTAGGCGGCATGGGCAATATCGTCGGCGTCGTCGTCGGCAGCTTGCTGTTGACGATCGTGAATTCGGCTTTACTCCCGCAGATCAATTCCTTGGTCGACGCGACGTTTCATACCACGGTCGATCTTTCGAATCTGCACTTCCTCATTTACGGTGCGATTCTCGTGGGCATCATGCTCTTTCGCCCGGAAGGGTTGTTGCCCAATCGCGAGCGGCGGGCCGAGCTGCACCACGCGGGCGAAGCGGCGGCTGACGCATGAGCCTGCTCGCCCTTTCCGGAGTGGGGAAGCGCTTCGGTGCGCTTTCGGCACTCTCAAACGTGAGCTTCGAGGTCGAGGAGGGAGCGATCTTCGGCATCATTGGCCCGAACGGCGCCGGGAAATCGACGCTCTTCAATCTCTTGACGGCGATCTACCGATTCGACGAGGGGAGCATATCCGTCGGAGGCGTTTCGATCGCGGGGCTCAGCACGCAACGAATCGCGCGCCTCGGCGTCGCGCGGACCTTCCAGAACCTTCGCCTTTTCGGAAACGCCTCGGCGCTCGCCAACGTGATGGTCGGCGAGCACCTGATCCTCGGATCGACGATTTTCGATTCGTTATTGAACACTGGTAAGGAGCGGCGCGAGCGTGCCGAAGCGGAGCGACGCGCGCGGGAGCTCTTGCGCTTTGTCGGCATTTCGGGAGTTGAAGAGCAGTTCGCGCGCAACTTGCCGTACGGAACGCAGCGCCGCCTCGAGATCGCTCGAGCACTAGCGGCGCGCCCGCGATTGCTGCTGCTCGACGAGCCTGCCGCAGGGCTCAATCCATCGGAAAAGCACGAACTCATATCGCTAATTCGAGCGATTCGGGATGCCGGCACGACGGTGCTCCTGATCGAACACGACATGGGGCTCGTGATGAATCTTTGCGAGCGAATCGTCGTCCTCGACTATGGCGAAATGATCGCCGAGGGAGCGCCGCAGGAGATTCGCGAGCACCCTCGTGTGATCGAGGCGTATTTGGGCGCACCGGCATGAAGACGTTGCTCGACGTCCGCTCGCTCGAAGTCCGTTACGGCGGTATCGTTGCGCTGCGCGGCATCGATCTCCGGGTGGACGAGGGAGAGATCGTCGCGCTTCTCGGCGCCAACGGTGCCGGAAAGACGACGACGCTCCGAGCGATCTCGGGTTTGCTACCGATTCGCTCGGGGGAGGTGCTTTTCGACGGGGAGAGCCTTCGTCGGCGCGCTCCCGACGCGATTGCACGGCTCGGTCTCGGGCACGTACCCGAAGGCCGACGCATTTTTACGCGGATGACGGTTCGCGAGAATCTCGATCTT
>JAJYMV010000081.1 GCA_021786705.1 bacterium | reverse complement strand
ATCGCGTGCGCGCCGAGTTGAAGCAGCTGATGGAGCGCAATCGTGGTGTTCTCCGGGGCGGCCGGGCGCGGCGCGGTTTCGTTCGCTCCTTGCAGCCACCCGGCTTGAAATTCGCTCTGCATCACCGCGCGATGTGGTTGCGTCTGGAGGAGCGCGGTGGAAAAAATTAACTGTGCGAGATCGTGGGTACCGATACGGTAGGCATCGCTTTGGTACCAATTGCCCCAAGCCCAGGCGCCGGTCGCCGCCGGAACCTTCGTTTGGTAGGTGTTGATGAAGAGCGGTACGTTCGGGCCGATCTCCCGGCGTACCGCGCCTTTTAACCACTGAATATATGCATGCCAGTGCGGTGCGGGCCACGTATCGTTATCGATGTAGGCACCTTGGTCGTCGTCGAGCGCGACCGCTTCGACGATTCGCGACCAGGGAGCGATGGCGGTGAAGAGCGCTCGATACCAGCGACGCACCGCGCGCCGGTGCGTTCGATTCGCCATCCACTCTTCGGCGGCCGTGTCGGCGTGCGCGTTCTGCAACGTTGCCGTCGCCGGATAACGCCCTTGGAGAATATCGTGCAGCGGCATATCGTACGGCTTTCGTACGAGCAACCACGCGGGATAGCCGCCGTTGCGCCATTCGTTGCGAATCACCGGGCCGGGCCGCACGATCGCGCGAAATCCATCGGCGGCGATGAGCGCGAAGAGCCCGCGAACGTCGCGGCGTGGATTGCTGCGTCCGATAAAATCGAATACCCCCGGTCGCGGCTCCTGAAAATTCCACGGAATATAGAGATCGATCGTGTTGATCCCCATCGCTCGATAGGCGTTGAGATCGGCGGCCCACTGCGCGCGCGGCGTGCGCTCGTAGAAAAAGGAAGCGGCGTAGAGAAAGTGATGAATTCCGCGTCGGTTCGCCTGCCACGCTCTCGGCGCGGCGGCGAGCATCGCGAAGAGCGCGAAAGCGAGTGCGAGGCGGCGAAGGCTGGCCATAGCCGACTCTTCGGGTGAGGAAGCCGCCCCCCTCGCGCGAAAGGAGCGGGGGTGTCATTTCGAATCTGGAGCGATCTGCTCGGCCTGCGCGGCACGCTCGAGCTCCGCACGCTGCGATCGGCCGCGCTGGCAGCGAATGCGCTCGGAGATTCCAACGAACGCTTCGTCGCGGTCTACCTACCCCCGGACTACGATCCGAACGGCTCGCGGCGCTACGATACGATCTACTATCTGCACGGGCACGGATCGAATCTCGCAAGAATGCTCGCGGCCGCACCGTGGGAGCGGAACGTGGTGCAGATGCTCGACGATGCGATGCGCGAAGGCTCGCTCCGCCCGGCGATTCTGGTGCTCGTCGACGGTGCGACCCGACTCGGCGGCTCGCAGTACGTCGATTCGCTCCAAAACGGCGACGTCGCGCAGCACATCGCGCTCGAGATCGTCGACGAGATCGATCGTCGGTATAGGAGTATCGCGCGTGCGAGCGCTCGTGCGATCGTCGGTAAATCGTCAGGAGGCTTCGGCGCGATCCATATCGCCGCTCGGTATCCGGAGCGTTTTTCCGCCGTCGCGTCGATCGCCGGCGACGCCTATTTTCAGATGACGATGCCCGCGCTCTTTCCATCGGCGCAGCGCGCACTCGAACGATTCGGCGGTGATGCGGCCGCGTTCGTTGCAGCGATCGAACGCGATCCCGTGCGGCGAGCTGAAGGTTTCTCGGCGCTCTTTATTCTGGCGTGCGCCGCGGCATACTCGCCGCGCTCGAAGACGGCGTTCGATCTCGCGCTCCCCTTCGATCTCCGGACCGGTGAGATCGACGACGACGCATTCACCCGGTGGCTCGCCTTCGATCCCGCCGAATACGATGCGCCTCGTCTCGCCGCACTCGCGCGGCTCTCGCTCTGTTATCTCGACGCGGGGCGGCGCGATGAATTCGGTCTCGATATCGCCGCCCGGACGCTCGCCCGCCGACTCGGCGAGGCCGGCGTGCGCGTGCGGAGCGAGGAGTTTGCCGGCGGCCACCGCAACACTACGGAGCGCGCTATCGGCGCGATCTCCGCACTTCTTGAGGTACTCGATCGTTGACGGTTCGGAAATATATGCTCGCCCTCGTTGCGTTCGTCGCGCTCGCCGTTTCATCGGCCGGTGCGGCGACGGCGCCCCCGCCTGCAACCCCGGCGCAACGCACCTACAACGATCCCGCGATGCACTACGTCGCGCCTGAGGGCGTCGTATTGATCGGCATGCGTCAGGTTCCGTACCAAGCCGCCTCGCACATGACGCCGGTGGCGATTTGGGGCATCGATGTCGGCCAGGCCGACGCGCGCGTCATCTCGTTGGCGTACGAACGTTTTTCACATGGCTCGCTGCGCGGCTTTTACACCACGTACGTCAACGAATTACGCGGAGCGTCGAAGGGCGGCACCTTCGTGCACCGCGAGCATGCCGTGCTGATCAACGGCATGCCGGCATACTGGCTCAAGGTGAGTTCGGGCGAGGGACTCGCACAGATGCGATCCTACGCATACATTTGGTACGACGGCGTGCGCGGGGTGGTGCTCTCGGAGGAAGCGCGCGTCGGCAACCTCAGCGAACGGCAGGCGAAGCGCGATCTCGCCGGCGCGAGCGCCGTCGCCTACCCGGTCGGCCGATCCTATTAGGGGTGCGCGCTGCGCTCGATCGCGCGGCGCAAATCGGCGAGCAGATCGTCGCAGTCTTCGATACCGACCGAGAGACGTAACAACCCGTCGGTCACGCCGCGACGCTCGCGGTCCTCTTTCGGGATCGATCCGTGGGTCATCCGCGCCGGATGGCAGAGGAGCGACTCCACTCCGCCCAGCGACTCGGCGAGGCTGAAGAGCTGCGTCTCGCGGGCAAAGGCAAAAGCGCGCTCGGCGGGGCCGCGAAGCACGAAACTCACCATTCCACCGAATCCGCTCATCTGCGCTTTTGCGATGGCATGCTGCGGGTGGCTTGCGAGTCCGGGGTAATAGACGCGCTCCACCTCGTCATGTTTTTCGAGAAATTCGGCGACGCGCGCGGCATTTGCCGCATGTTCGCGCATGCGGATTGCGAGCGTCTTCGCTCCGCGCATCGTCAGCCAGGCATCGTGCGGGCCGGGAACCCCTCCGACTGCGTTCTGATGAAACTTAATGCTTTCGTGAAGGTCGGCGCGGTCGGTGATCGCCGCTCCTCCCACGACATCGGAGTGACCGCCGATATATTTCGTCGTCGAGTGAACGACCACGTCGGCTCCAAGTGCGAGCGGCTGCTGAAAATACGGCGATGCAAAAGTATTATCGACCACG
>JAJYMV010000083.1 GCA_021786705.1 bacterium | reverse complement strand
GCCGCCGTAGGCGGCGTATCGAGGGGCGAGAACGCACGCGCCTCGATACGGCTGCTTCGCAGCCTACTCGGCGTGACACCGACGCTACTCGGCGTGACACCGACGCTACTCGGCGTGACAAAGCTCTGCGGCGTATCGAGGGGCGAGAACGCACGCGCCTCGATACGGCTGCTGCGCAGCCTACTCGGCGTGACAAAGCTCTGCGGCGTATCGAGGGGCGAGAACGCACGCGCCTCGATACGGCTGCTTCGCAGCCTACTCGGCGTGACAAAGCTCCGCGGCGTATCGAGGGGCGTCGCGCTCATGCGGCACCGCCGAGCGTTCGCGTGCGTCGCCGGAAACCGAGCCCGAGCACCGCGACGTAGAGCGCGGCGAGCAGCATTGCGATGCGCGTCGGACCGATGTGCGAGAACACGGAGCCGACGGGTGCGCCGACGCGACCGACGACGATCGCCTGCTGGTCGAGGTCGGTGCGATGCGTGTAGTGCCCGTCGGGCGCGATGATGCCGCTCACACCGGTCGATGCGGCGCGCAGCACCCAGCTTCCCTCTTCGATCGCGCGCATTTGCGCGATCTGCGCGTGCTGGTACGGCCCGGCGCTCGTCCCGAACCAGGCATCGTCGGTGCTGACGATCAGCAGTTGCGCACCACCGCGAACCTGCGCGTGAACGAGATCGGCGAACGCCGATTCCCAGCAGATGATCGGCGCGAACGAGAGCGCGGGTGTTGGAATGACGGCGTCGTCGTGGCCGTGCCCGAAGTGGCTCGCCAATTCGTCGAGTTTGGGTACCCAGTGTAAGAATGCATCGCCGGGGACCGATTCGGCGAAGGGAACGAGTTGTCGCTTCTGATAGACGGCTTGCAAACCGCCGTCCGGCGAGAACACGTAGAGCGCGTTATACGCGCGCGTACCCAACGCTTCGAGGCTGCCGACGACGATCGTCGTGCGCGCGGTGCCGGCGATGCGTGAGAACGACGACATGATATCGGGCGATTCATTGAGTGCCGTCGCGATCGCGGTCTCCGGCAGCGCGATAATCGCAGGGTGCTCTTCGGTCGCTTCGCGCGTCATTTTTAAGTAACGATCGAGCGAAAACGAAAACGCTTTCGGCGTCCATTTCAGCGATTGCGCGATGTTTCCCTGAATCGCCGCAACGCGAACGCGCGGTGCCGGATAGCTGCGCGCGGGCCAAAACCACCATGCCGCCGCGAGAACGACGACGAGAACTGCGAGAAAAATCAGCAAGCGCTTTGCCGTGCGCGCGATAAACGCATCGGCGAGATACGCGCCGAGCGTGCAGAGCACCCACGTGAGGCCGTAACTGCCGATATAGGCGCCGAGCGATCGCAACGGCGTATCGACCTGCGTGTATCCGAGCTGTCCGAAGGGCGCCCCCAAGACGCCGACGCTGCGCCCCCACTCTGCAAGTGCGAAACCCGCGCCGGCGGCGACCGGTGCGAGCGCCGGCGGCGCAAAGCGGTAGGCGGCGACCGCAAGAATGCCCGCGGCGACGAATGCCAACGCCTCGAGCGCGGCGGGCCCGACGATCACCACCGAGGAGAAATTACCGAGATAGGCCCCGACCGTCGTCCCGAACCACGAGAATGAAATCGCGAAAAAGACGAATCCGGCGAGGAAGCCGAGCGCCGCGGCGGCGCGGTAGGAGGCGTGGCTCTGCCAAAGCCAGAAAATCGCTGCCGCACCAAACGGCGCGAGCCACGTAGCGCCGACTTTCGGGAAGGCGAATGCGAGCGCCGCCCCTGCAATCACTGCGACGCATAAGTCGCGCCACCGCTCTGCTGAGAGAAGTATGATCCGTCGTTCGAGTTTTTTGCTGGCAGGAACAGCGTTCATGGTCTCATCATGTGGGCGGCAAGTAACGCCGAACCGCAGTTCTGGTGGGAGTTCGGGCATCCCGGCGGGTTACTTGCAGGTGAAATTTCGCGTGACGACAGGCTTCGACTTCGTGAACTATCGCTACGTGATGATCTTTAATACGGCTGGGGACGGAAAAACCCCGTATCCCAACGGCACTACGACGAATTTTCAGGGATACTCCTTCGCGGTCATCGTCGGCGGAGGCGCAAGCTCAACGACGCCGCAGCTGCAGTTCGTCCAGTACTATCGGCAGCCCGGGACCACGCTGCCGCCGCAGCCGCTCGCCATCATTTACACGCCGCAGCAGCTGCTGTTCATTCCCGATAGCAATGGCCTCAACACCGAGTTCACCGTACAATTCCAGCGCTTGCTTGCCGGCGGATACTCCGGCGCGACGCCGACGCCCGCCGCCTCGGCATCGCCGAGTGCGAGCCCGAGTGCATCGCCGAGTGCGAGCCCGAGTGCATCGCCGAGCGCGAGCCCGAGTCCATCGCCGAGTGCGAGCCCGATCGTCAGCCCGAGCCCGGGAATCGTGAGCTCGACGTGGCTCTTCAATTTCTTCACCACCGATCCGTCGCTGAATCCGCTCGATTCGCTCGGCTTGGGCGGCGCGCAAGATATTTCGTTCTCGTCACCGGTGCTCGACACCACGACGGCGTTCGACATTACCGTCAACGTGCCGGCGGGAGCGACGCAAGCCAGCAATCCGCTCGCACAAATCTACGGCGGCGAGCTCACGAACTCGCCGTAACGGCAAAACGATCGCTCCGGCGCGTTATAGAGAGGAGATCGCGTTGAAGCTGGTCGGCAGGATCGGCCCGTTCTGCCCGATGCCAAACGTCGCCGCTTGGCTCGGGAATGCGAGCAGATCGATCGAAACGTTCACCGAACGCGACGGCTCCAAATACTGGATGCGCAATTCGTAACAGTTGCCGATGATGTGACTGTAATAGATGCTCTTGTCCTCGATACGCGCGTGATTCTTCCAATCCAATAAGCCGCTGAATTGAAGGCTCGATCCGCGGCCGAACGGCGTCGAGAATTGCACTTGCGTTGGGGTGAAGCCCTGGCCGATTCCCGGAACGAACGATCCGCCGAGTTGGAGATACGAGCGCGGCGAGGGCTGCGAGGTGAACTGGTAGCTCACCGGCTGCGCCAGTGCGTTGAAATTCGTCGAAAAACCGAGCTGCAACGTGTAGACGTTCGCATTGAAGATGCGCAACACGTCTTGGGCGCCCTTGTTGTTGATCGGCGAAAACTGGTCGAGAAATTGGAACGGCACGCTGCCGGGGCCGTTGAAGTTCGATTCGTTGTACGTGATCGCGTTCACGATGTGTTTGCCGATCGGCGACGTGAGGCTCAGGTTCTGCTGGATCTGCGCTTTGAGATCGCCGGTACCGTAGGCATATTGCTGCACGTTCACCGTCGCCGAGAACGTGCTGCCGTAGATGTTGTAGAGCGCCGGCCCGGCGACGAACGACATATCGGCTCGCTGGGTGGCGAAGTGATTCGTCGGCTCGGAGTACTCGCCGACATAAAATTGCGCCGAGAGCGGAACGAGGAAGTGCGGGAAAAACCGGTTCGGCCGGATCTGAATCTCGGGCAGTTTGTAATCGCCCGAGGGTTGTTGGGTGTACGAACGATCGAACGTAATCGTCGAATTATACGCGGGCTCGTTGAAGGTGGTGGTATTCGTGACGTGCCCGGTCACGTTCGAAGAACTGCTCCCCGAAAACGACGATTGGGTACTCGACTGCGTGTAGTTGAAGCTGTTGCTGACGTGGGCGTTCACCTGCCGCGAATCGTTAAACGCGAGGCTATCGCTCGACGATTGCGAGCCGACCGCCGAGCGCGAGAACGAATAATTCTGCTGGGCGTGGATGCCTTGGTGGGCGAATGCGACTTGCATGGAGGTGCTCGGCGGCGCGTTGACGAGGGGGCCGAACGCGCTTTGGTAGCTGTAGCCGAAGTTCGCACGCAATCGCGGCGAGAAATTCTCCGTCTCCTGGGCCTGGAGGTTATAGGTTGAGGTTTGCGTGCGTCGGTCGCGGATTTCGTAGAACGCGAGCGTGCCGTTGCGGCGGCCGTTCTTCTTCGCAAACGTTCCGTTGTATCCCAGCCCGAGGCCGACCTTCGTGTAGTAGTTGAGCGTGTAATAGCCATAATAATAGCGGTTTTTTCCGAATCCGAGCTGCGTTTTTACCCACGCACCTTCGTATTGGTCGTAGCCGACCTGCGGAAAATAACTTGGGCGCTGCGTCTGGTTCACCACTTGGCGTAATGGAATGACGATACGCGGGAGAAAGAAGACGGCTGCCGCGCCGAGCCAGAGAATCGCATCGACGATAACGATCTTGCTCCCGGGGTAATAGGTGATCGTCTTGCCGGTGATGTGATAGCCGGCGCGTGGGTTATCGCAAGTGGTGACGAAGGCTTTCGTGCCGTGGCCGACGCCCTTGGTATCGGTATGCAGATCGGGCGAGCGGAAATAAATCAGCCCGTGCTGGACGCCTTCGGAGCTCTCGCCGCTGCCGCCGATCAATTTCGCGGTTTGGTCGATCGTGTCGAAGACGATCTTCTTAGCGTTGAGGATCGAATCGTGCGCGTGATTGATGATGTACGGCTTACCGGTAACGGTGATCGTGCGGATACCGTCGTAATGTGCGTGCTCGCCGATGAGTTCGTCTTCGCCGAAGAAAATGTGGACGTTGCCGGTCGCGTCGCCGGGGTTGCCGAGATTGGTATTGCCCTTCACCTTGTCGGCGAGGACCGCAATTTGATTCGGCGCGAGCGTCGGGGCGCCGCTCGGGATGGGTTGCGGCGTGGGCAGGCCGTGCCCCGCGCGCGGGATCGGCGGCGGCGTCTCACCGCCGCGCACTAAATAGACCGGGGCGGCGAGGTCCGACGGATTCGGCGTTGGGGTGGGCACCGCCGGAGGCGTGGGAATGTTCGTCGGAAGCTGAAAGGAGATCGGCGTCGGGCGCGCCGCGGGCGTGCTGCTCGGAGCGGGTGAGGGCGCGGCCTGCGCGAGCAGATTCTTGGGCGGGGCGTAATGCTCGGCGACGAGTTTTGCGCAACTCTGCGCGTTGAGCAAGCGCAGCGCGCGAGATTCGTCGATGCGGCCGATATCGGCGGCGCGCGCCGGAACGAGGCTCGCGACGTACGCGAGAATCCAGGCGACCGTGGTGGCGGTGCGAATCGAGCGATTGCGCATGGCGGCTACCGCTCTTCCAAGATGAAGAGCACGAGGCCGACGCCGCCCATGATAATATTGGGAATCCAGGCTGCGAAGGTGGGATTCATGGCGCCGTTGCGCCCGAACGCCGCTGCCGCCGACATCAGCAGGAAGTAAATAAAGAACGAGAAGATCGCCATCGCGATTCCCAGCGTGCGCCCGCGCTTCCCGTAACGAATCGCCAATGGGACCGCGAGCACCATTCCGATCACGCAGGCGAACGGCCAGGCGAGTTTGTTCGCCAGGCTGATTTCGAGCGATCCGAGCGTGCTGCCGCCGATCCCCTGCGATTTCAAGGCATTAATTTGCGTGCTCAACGCCTTGCTGTTCATCGTCCAAGAATCGCTGTTGATATTGGAAAGAAATTGCGCCGCGGTCTCGCCCAAGGGCAGGCCGATTTCGATGCTCTTGACGTGCTGTTGGCTCGTCACGTCGCCTTTGAGATTGTAGCGCGTGTCGATCACGTCGTGCAGGATCAGGACCGATCCGTCGACCGTCGCCGTTTTCGCTTGCAGCGTCTCGTTCCACGGCCCGAAATGCGCCGGCTTAAAAATTTGCACGTCGAGCATCGTCTTGTTATCGGGCTCGACTTGCGTAACGTAAAAAACGTTGCCGGTATCGGGATCTTTGCGGAAGAATTGCGGCTCGACGGGCAGTGAATTGGTGTGGTAGATGATTTGGTAGAAGGTACGGGTGGAGAGATCGACGGCTTTCGGCGAAACGTATTCGTTGGTGGCGTAGGCGATGGCGAACATCGCGATACCGAAGAGCATCGGCGTCACGGCGATGCGCGCGAGCGAGATGCCCGAGGTGCGCATCGCAACCACTTCGTTGTCGCCCATCAAGCGGCCCATCGCCAAGAGCCCCGCAAAGAGCGTCGCGAAGGGAAACGCCATCGGCACCGCTTGCGGAATGCGAAAGACGACGAAACGAAGCACGAGAAAAAACGGCGCGTGTTCGTTGATGATGTAATCCGCGGCGAGAAAGAAAATGTTGAGCGCCCAAAAGATGAGGTAAGCCGAGAGCGCGAACGCAAAAGGACCTAATATTTCGCGCAGCACGTAACCGTCGAGGATAGGCAGCGCGGGGAGCGCCAATCGTCGAGGCAGCGGGCGTTGTGCGGTTAGCGTAGCCATCGCGCGCCCAGTCGGACCGGGGAGCTAATTGTTGCGATACGCGGCGAGAACGCGCGCGACGTACTCTTGCGTTTCGGCGTAGGGCGGAATGCCGTGGTAGCGGTCGACCGCGCCCGGGCCGGCGTTATACGCCGCGAGCGCCAATTCGGTGTCGCCGCTGTAGCGCGTCAGCATTGCATGCAGATAATGCGCGCCGCACGCCACGTTCTGTTGTGGGTCGAACGCATCGGTAACGCCGCAATCTTCGGCGGTTCCGGGCATGAGCTGCATCAGGCCTTCGGCGCCGACGCGGCTTATCGCGCCGGGGTCGCCGGCGGATTCGGTGAGGATGACCGCGCGAATCAGGCGCGCCGAGATGCCTTCGCGCGCCGCCGCGGCGACGGCGAGCTGGTCGATCCGCGCCGGAGGCAACGACTGCGGCGCATACGGCAAGTAGCCTCCCCCGCCGCACCCGGCGAGGAAGACGACCGCGAGCGTCGCCCGGAGCCAAAATCGCATCGTAAGTGGGTTCGCCGGGCCCCTGCCCCCGCCTTCCCGCGCCACTCTGTCACCCCGAGTAGCCGCGGAACGCGGCGTATCGAGGGCCCTAGTGTCACCCCGAGTAGCCGCGGAGCGCGGCGTATCGAGGGGCCCTAGTGTCACCCCGAGTAGCCGCGGAACGCGGCGTATCGAGGGGGCAATCTCCTTGGCGTGACAACGGGCGGCTCGGCGTATCGAGCGGCGAGAGGAAACGGCCGGTTGGGTGCTACAACCGCGGCCAGGGTGAACGAAAGCGCGCCGACGGCGCTCGTCCGCGGCATCGGGCTGCGCGGCGCGGTTGCGATGAACGCGATCACGATGATCGGCATTGGGCCGCTCATCACGATTCCGCTGGTGCTCGGTGCGTTGCACGGCCCGCTCTCGCTGGTTGGCTGGCTCCTCGGCGCGGTGCTCGCGCTCTGCGACGGGCTGGTCTGGGCCGAACTCGGGTCGGCATTTCCGCGCTCCGGCGGCACGTACGGCTATCTGCTCGAGACGTTTCGCGGGCTGCGCGTCGGCCCCGTCCTCGCCTTCCTCTTCGTCTGGCAGATGATGTTCGTCGCGCCGCTCACGCTCGCGAGCGGATATATCGGCTTCGCGAATTACGCCGGCTATTTTTTCCCGCATCTCGCTGCCTCGCCGCTCGCGCTCAAAGCCGTCGCGCTCGCCATCGGCGTCGTCACGCTCGTCGCGCTCTACCGCGGTATCAACGCCATCGCGCGAACGGGTATCTGGCTCGCCGCCGCGGCCGTGCTGACGTTGCTGGTCACCATCGCCGCGGGATTCGCGCATTGGTCGGTGCATCTCGCGGGCGCGTTCCCCACCGGTGATTCGTTCTGGAGCGGTTTGCGCGCCGGGCTCGGGCAAGCGCTCGTGATCGCGATGTACGATTATCTCGGCTACAATCAAGCGAATTATCTCGGCGACGAAGTGCGCGCGCCGACGAAAACGCTACCGCGTGGAATCGTCATTGCGATTGCGTTGGTAGCGACGCTCTATATCGCGCTGCAAGTGGGCGTGCTCGGCGCGATTCCGTGGCAGCGAATCGTTCCGCTCGCCGACGGGTCGCTACCGCCCATCGCCCAACACCTCGCATCGACGATGGTGGAGCATTCGTTTGGGGCGGGCGCGGCCGGGGCCGTGACGCTGCTGGTGTTGGTCACCGCGTTCGCTTCGGTCTACGGCAACCTGCTCGGGGCCTCGCGCATTCCGTACGCCGCCGCGAGCGATGGGAACTTTCTTCCGGCCTTCGCGCACGTCCACGCGCGCCACCGCTTTCCCGATGTCGCGCTGCTCGCCATCGGCCTCCTCGCGCTGATCGCCTCGCTCTTTACGCTCGACCAAGTGATCGACGCACTGACAACCGGGATCGTGTTGATTCAGTCGATCGCGCAGATCGCCGCGCTCTTCGTGCTTCGCGCGCGCGGCGTGACGGCGCCGTACCGGATGTGGCTCTTTCCGCTGCCGGCGTTGCTCGCGCTCGCGGGGTGGATCTACGTATTCTGCAGCGCGGGTGGCGCGGCGATCTTCTTCGGGCTCGCGACGTTGCTCGCAGGGTTGCTCGCTTACGCGCTTATGCGGCGAGCGTGGCGCCCCACGCGGTGACGCGCGCTTCGATCGCGTCGCGAATCTCGCGCGTTGCGGCGAGTCGTTCGTCGTGCGAGCCCGCGAGCGCGGAGGGATCGGGAAAACTCCAATGGAGCCGTTGCGTGACGCCGGGGAAGATGGGGCAACGTTCGGCGTTGCTCTCGTCGCAGACGGTAACGACGTAATCGAATAATTCGCCCGCGTTGTAGAGATCGAAGACGCGCCGCGTCTGCTTCTGCGAGATATCGATGCCGCGTTCGCGCATCGCTTCGACCGCGAGCGGATTGAGCGTGCCCGCCTCCAACCCGGCGCTCTCGGCAACGAGAAGATCGGGGAAGCGTGCGTTTGCAAATGCTTCGGCCATCTGGCTGCGCGCGCTATTATGCACGCAGAGAAAGAGCACGCGAATGCGGCGAGCGTGGGGAGCGGTCATGGTGTGGGTGCCTCCAGCGGTGCGGAATACGTCGCTTCCATGCGTCGGGCGACGATGACGAGCGCGAGCATGACGGGAACTTCGACGAGCGGGCCAATGACGGCGGCGAACGCCTCGCCCGAGGTAATGCCGAAGACGGCGATGCAGACCGCGATCGCGAGTTCGAAATTATTGCTCGCAGCCGTGAGCGAGAGCGCGGTACTCGCGCCGTACGTCGCTCCCATTTTTTTGCCCATTGCAAACGAGATGAAAAACATCGCGACGAAATAGATGACCAGCGGAAGCGCGATCTGCAGAACGTCGAGCGGGCGTTCGACGATACGGTGCCCTTGCAGCGCGAACATCGCGACGATCGTCACGAGCAGGGCGACGAGCGTCAGCGGAGCGATGCGCGGCACGAAGCCTTCGTCGTATCGCCGCGCTCCGATGCGCGGGCGAAGCAGCGCGCGCGTGATCGCGCCCGCCGCAAAGGGAAGGCCGAGGTAGAGTGCGACGCTCTCGGCGACCTGCGCCATCGAAAGATGCACGGCGAGCGAGGGCATGCCGATGAGCGGCGGCAGCACCGTGATGAAGAGCCACGCATAGGCGGCGTACCCGAAGATTTGAAAGAGCGAGTTGAATGCGACGAGCGCGGCTGCATATTCGCGGTCGCCGTCGGCAAGATCGTTCCACACGATCACCATCGCGATGCAGCGCGCGAGCCCAACCATGACGAGCCCGGCGAAAAACGCCGGCTTGTTATGGAGAAAGAGTGCGGCGAGTGCGAACATCAATATCGGCGCGATCGCCCAGTTTTGAACGAGCGAGAGCGCGAAGAGGCGGAGATTCTTAAAGACCGCGGGGAGCGATTCGTAGCGCACGCGCGCGAACGGCGGATACATCATCACGACGAGGCCGATGGGAACGACGAGCGCCGGAAGATGCATTCCGAACGCGCCGAGCGCGACGCCGAGCGCCATCGCGGCCAAAATCCAGATCGTAAGGTAGCGATCGAGGAAGGCGAGCCGTTTCACGCGCGTACCGCTGCGGGCAGCGTGCGTTCGAGGGCGACTTCGATGCGTTCGCGCGTTCCGGGCGCGAGCCGATAGAAGCCCCACGTTCCGCGCCGCTCGCCGACGACGAGCCCCGCATCCTTGAGAATCTTGAGGTGATGCGAGACGGTCGACTGGTTCAGTGCGAGCCCGGCGGTGAAATCGCAGACGCAGAGTTCGTCGCCGGCGCGGGCGAGCGTGGCGAGGATGCGCAGGCGCGCCGGATCGGCGAGGGCGTGGAAGAGCGCGCTCTCCTCGTGCAGGGCGCCCTCGTAGAGCGGGGTCTCCGGGGCGCAGCGTTGCATCGACATCGGTCGATTCTAGGCCCTGCATCGATGGTTGTCAATGCAGGCGCGGCGATTCCTGTCACCCCGAGTAGCCGCCCCCTCGACAAGCTCGGGGTAAACTCGGCGGCGTATCGAGGGGAGGGGCCCCAGTGTCACCCCGAGTAGCCGCCATCGGCGGCGTATCGAGGGGCCCCTCGGACCTTTCGGCGCGTTTATGGGTTGCTGTATTCGGGTATAGTTCGGGAACGACGTACGTGTACGCACCGACGTTCGCATTAGGAAGGCTTTACATGAAAAAATATCTATTCCACATATTCGCAACGCTCGCGCTGGCAATCTCCGCCATCGCCATCCCGTCGGTCGCATCGGCAAGAACGTCGACGTTCTACGGCATCACGTTGCACGTTTCGACCACGAACATCAAGGTGCGCAATCCGCATACCGGGCAGGTGCTGAGTTTTGAGATCCTACCAAAGTTCGATCGAATCTTCTCCGATAACGGCAAGACGACGTATCAAATGAAGGCTGTGAAACCGGGGCGCTACGTCGGAATCATCTACGATCAGAGCATGCTCGGGATGCGCCACGCCGACGCAATCTATCTGTTAAACAACGAAAACGAGCGAATCGGTAAACAGTAGCCGACGCAACCATTGTCACGCCGAGTAGCTGCCCGCAGGCAGCGTATCGAGGCGACCGCGTACGGCCCTCGATACGCCGCCTTCAGGCGGCTACTCGGGCTGACAACGAGGGAACTCGGGCTGACAACGAGGGAACTCGGGCTGACAACGAGGGAACTCGGGCTGACATGGGGGCGTTGCGGCGCAACGCGCGAATAGCGCCTCCATGCATCGCAGGCTCGCACTCCTCGCCACGATCCTCGCGTTCGCGCTGCCTTTCGGCGGCGCGCTTTCCGCGCGCGGCTACCATCGCTACGAGCGCTTCAAACCGATCCGTTGCGGCACCGAGCTGTGGGCGATGAAAACGCTGCGCGATCGCGGTGCGGCGCACATCAATTTCGCGCCGCACGCCACCAGCATCGCGTGGCTCGCGGCGGAGCGCGCACCGAGCGATCCCGATCTCGTCGCCCATCGCCTGGCGCCGGTGGAAACGACGGTGTGGCGCGTACGCGCGCAACTCGTTGGCTATCGCATCGAAGCCGACGGCGATTACCACTTAGTGCTGCGCGATCCGCGCAACGGCGCGACGATGATCGGCGAGATTCCGCTTCCACGATGCGTGGCGACGCGCGGCGCGCAGTACGCCGCGCTACGCGCGCAGATCGATCGCATCGGTCACCATCCCGCGACGCGCTTTTGGTGGTGGCTCGATTACCACGGCGCGACGCCGCCGACCATTACGGTCGCCGGCGTCGGCTTTTTCGATCGTATCCACCAGCAAGATGGCGTCGCACGCAACGGCGTCGAGTTGCATCCGGTGCTCGGCGTCAGCCCGTAGCCTTCGCCGAGCGCGGATCCTTCGCGGCGGTTAGAGCCCCAGCGGGTAGGCCTCTTCGCCGTGCAGTGCGATGTCGAGCCCCTGCTCTTCACCCTCCGGCGGCACTTTCACCGGCGTGATGAGATTGATGAGCCAGAGCATGACGTAGGTAAACACGAACGCGTACGCGCTGCAGAGCACGTCCGCCGTCACCTGTTTGCCGAAGAATGCGACGCCGCCGCTGAGCAAACCGTTTGCTCCGGCGGGGTTCCATTGCGTCGATGCAAAGACACCGAGCAGCACGATACCGAGAAAACCACCGACGCCGTGCACGCCCCACACATCGAGCGCGTCGTCCCAACCGAGACGATTCTTCAACGCGACTGCGTAGTAACACACGCAGCCGGCGGCGAGCCCGATAATGACCGCGGTGACCGGCGAAACGTAGCCCGCGGCGGGCGTAATCGTCGCGAGCCCTGCAACGGCACCGGTGAGCAGGCCAACGAATTTCGGCTGTCGCCCGTACGCCCATTCGATGAGTAGCCACGCGACGGCAGCGAACGATGCGGCAACGTCGGTGTTGAGAAACGCGGTTGCCGTGACGGAATCGACGCGGAGCTCGGAGCCGGCGTTAAAGCCGTACCAGCCGAACCAAAGGAGCCCAGTGCCCAAGGCGATGAGCGGCACGTTGTGTGGTTTGTTCTCGACGATGGTGCGTCGACCGACGTAGAGCACCGACGCGAGCGCGGCGAAGCCCGCCGACGCGTGCACCACGATGCCGCCGGCGAAATCGAGAACCCCCCATTGCGCGAGCAGCCCCTGCGGGCTCCAGATCATATGAACGAATGGGAAATATACGAAAATGAGCCACGCGGTGAGGAACCAGAAGTACGCTTTGAACGTCACGCGATTGGCGAAGGCGCCGGTAATCAGTGCGGGCGTGATGATGGCGAACATCATTTGGTAGGCGACGTGTACGACGAGCGGAATGCCGGCATTGTTTCCGGTAAACATCGTCTGCAGGGTTACGCCGCGAAGAAACGCGTAGGTAAAGGGGTTACCGATAATTCCGTGCCAATCGGGGCCGAAGCTCATCGAATAGCCGAACGCAAACCAGAGAACGGTCGTCCAACCCAGCGACATGAAACTTTGAATCATGATGCTGAGCACATTTTTTCGTGCAACGAGGCCGCCGTAAAAAAATGCGAGCCCCGGTGTCATCAGCATGACGAGGCTCGCGCAGAGTAACATAAAGCCGGTATTACCAATGTTGACCGGCATCGTGGCGGTAGGCATAGGCACCTCCAGAATAATAACAGCAGGCGGGAGCTACGCCTGGAGACGGCCTATTCCTTCGCCTCCGCTGTTATTTCAACGGCGTCGCGGACTGCACGTTGGAGCTAAAGCGGCCGAAGGTCGCGGGGTACTGGCGGAAGAGATTCTCGAGCGCGGTGATGCGTTCGGCGTCGCCGGGGTGATCGGAGAGAAACTCCGGCGGGCTCGCCATGTTCGTGTTTTCGAAACGCCGGAAGAGCCAAACCATGCCCCACGGGTTCTCGCCCGCCGCCGCGCACGTAAATGCGCCCTTGCGATCGGCGTTTTGCTCCACGGTTCGCGAGAACCGGAGGCTCTCCAACTGCGTGCCGATGCCGAGCACCGTATTGACCACGCGATTATTGCCTCCGCCGAAGAGCATATCGGCGATCGTCGCCATAAGGTTCAAGCGCTGGTTCTTCTGCATGAGGTTGAAGACGTCGTGATGGATATCGTGTGAGGTCTCGTGGCAGAGGACGCCGGCGAGTTCTTGTTGGTTCTGCACGAACGTCATCAACGAATCGGTGACATAGACGTTGCCGCCGGGAACCGCGAACGCATTGGGCTGCTTCATATGCACGAGAAGAAAGCGAAACGGGAAGTCGTACTGCGGGTCGGCGACCTTTGCGATGCGCGCGGCGATGGGATTGAGGATGCTGTAATAGGGCGAGGAGTGGAGAATCAGCCCTTGTTTTTGCAACGTTTGATATTCTTGTTGGCCGACTTGCGCTTCCCACTGGTGCTCGGTGAGCGCGGCGGCCGGCGCAGCGGCGCCGAGCGCGATGAGCGCGGCTAGGGCCGTTGCCAGGATTCGTGCATTCATAGTGCCGATGTATTCGGCCTCATCGAGCACGAAGGCTCTATATGGCATCCCGTAAGATTTGATTCGTTGACATATCATAATGTACTGATATAATAGTGGAGATGGTACGCGCTCAGGTCCAACCGCAGCCCGTTTCCCCAGCGTCGGCGCCGGAGGCCGAATTTAGCTCGGCGCTCTACGCGCGCTTCTTCTCCGGCCTCGCCGACGAGACGCGGTTGCGCATCGTGCGTCTGCTGCTCGATGGGCCTAGAAGCGTCGGCGAACTCGTCGCCGGATTGGGGATCGCGCAGAGCCGGGTGAGCAATCACCTCTCATGCCTGAAATGGTGCGGTTACGTCCGCACGCAGCGCAGTGGTAAATACGTCATCTACGAACTCGGGGATCCGCGAATCGCCGAGATGGTAGCGCTCGCCCAGGGCGTCGTCGCGCGGAATGCCGCGCACATCGAAGCCTGCACGAGGCTGGGATAACGCGTGAATTTGCTCGCCGACGCCGTCGTACGCACGTTCGTTGCGCGTCCGCGCAGCAGCGCGCTGCTCGTCGGGATCGGCGGAAGCGCGCTCGCATTCTTTTACGCGATTGCACTACCCGCCGAACGATATGGTGCCTTTGCGCTCGGCGCGCTTGCCTACCTCACCCCCGGTGAAGCGATCGCCGCAATTGCGATCGGTTACGGTACGACGCTTGCAATCGCGATCAATCTTCGTAGCAATGCCGGGCGCGGAAGCGATGCGTTGACGTTCGGTGGTGCGCTTGCAGCGCTGCTGCCCAGTAGCCTCTGCTGCACGACGCTCATCCCCAGCGCGTTGGCGGCACTCGGCGCGAGCGCGCCGGTCGTCCTCCACGTTACCGGGCGCTTTCAAGGTTTTTTTGCCGCCTATAGCAACGCGTTCGTCGCGTTTGCGGTGCTCGCGGTTCTCGCCGCACTCTGGCTCGCCGCGCGCAGTTCGCAGAACGCCTGCGCGATCTCCATCCCCAAAGGGAGTACTCCATGAAATCGCTCTTGCTTTCGCTCGCGCTGTTTTCGTTTGCGGTATCCACCGCGCCGGCGAACGCACTCGCTGCCGCTCCGGCGATCGCCGTCGGCCACCCGGCGCCGAACTTCACCTATCATCTCCTCGGCGGTGCACGCTTGTCCGCAGGCAGCCTGCGCGGGCATCGCTATTTGCTTTGGGTGATGGCGACCTGGTGCCCCTCGTGCGTTACCGGTGCGCATGCGCTCGCCGCGCATGCAGCGAAATTACGCCGCGCGGGCTTTCGCATGGTGCAGTTGGAAGCCGCCGGCGACCTCGGGTACCCGGGGCCGAGTCTGGAGTCGATTCGCAACAGCATCGGCGCGGTCGCCGCGCCGCCGAATTGGTATTGGGGCACGTTGAGCGAAGCACAATCGCTCGCGCTCGATCCCGCGAGTGCGCCCGACGTGTTCTATCTCGTCGATCGGCATGGCCGCGTCCGCGCACAGAGCAGCGCGCCCGCAGCGCATTGGGCGCAGATCTCCGCTTTTGCTTCGGGTCGTTGATGAACGCCCCGGATATCGCCGTCATCGGCGCGGGCTCGGCGGGTTTCTCGGCGGCGATTCGCGCGAGTGAGCTCGGAGCGCGTGTCGCGCTCGTAGGCGACGGCACGATCGGCGGCACCTGCGTGAACGTCGGCTGCGTGCCTTCGAAAACATTGATTCGCGCGACCGAAGCACTCCACGCGGCGCGCAGCGCTTCACGCTTTCGCGGCATCAGCGGCAGCGCCGCAATCGACGACTGGGCGCAGGCGATCGCCCATAAAGACGAACTCGTTGCATCGTTGCGGAAAGTAAAATACAGCGATTTGCTGCCGAAGTACGAAAACTTTACCTATCTTGCGGGGCGCGCACGCTTGCGCCCGGAGGGCGTCGAGGTCAACGGCGCGTTGCTGGCGACCGACAAGATCGTTATTGCGACCGGTGCATCGCCGCGCGCACCGGAGATTCCCGGCATCGGCGATGTTGCGTGGCTCAACAGCACGCAGGTACTCGATCTGCGTGCATTACCCAAATCGCTGTTGGTGATCGGCGGCGGCGTTATCGGCTGCGAACTCGGGCAGATGTTCGCGCGCGCCGGCGTGCGCGTGACGCTGCTCTGCCGCACGCATCTGCTTCCCGGCGAAGAAGCAGAGAGCGGCGAGGCGCTCGCGGAGTATCTGCGCGCCGAAGGCATCGACGTGCGCTGCGGCGTGCGTTACGAGAGCATCGCGGCGCGCGGCGAGGGCGTTACGCTCGCGATACGCAACGCCGATGGAAGCCGCGAAGAACTGAGCGCAGAACGCGTGCTCGCTGCGACCGGCCGGCAGCCGAATACCACCGGGCTCGAACTCGCGCAGGCCGGTGTGCGTACCCGCGCGGACGGCGCGATCGAGGTCGACGAGCACCTGCAAACCACGCGCCCCGGCACCTATGCCGCGGGTGATGTAACCGGGCGCGATCTCTTCGTCTATATGGCGGCGTACGGCGCAAAACTGGCGGTCGAGAACGCGCTGGGCGCAGGCGAGCCCACCTACGATGCAAGCGCGATGCCACGCGTGACCTTTACCGACCCACAGGTGGCGAGCGTCGGATTAACCGAGGCGCAGGCCCAAGCGCACGGGTACGACGTGCACGCCGTGCGTTTGGAGTTGCACGATCTACCGCGTGCGCTCGCCGCACGCGATACGCGCGGTTTCGTGAAATTAGTCGCGCAGCGCGAGAGTGGAACCTTGCTCGGCGCGCATATCGTCGCACCCGAAGGCGGCGACAGCATTCAAACCGCCGTGCTCGCCATCAAACACGGACTCACGGTGAGCGACCTCACCGAGACGCTCTTCCCGTATCTCACCAACGTCGAAGGGATAAAGCTCGCGGCGCTCGGCTTCGGAAGGGATGTCGCAAAACTCTCCTGCTGCGCGGGTTAGCAGCGATCCATACAGGAGCGTTCGGAGCCGAACGCCAAGCCACGGCTGTTCGCTGCCGGGAACCCGGTGAAATTCCGGGACGGTCGCGCCACTGTAAGCGGGGAGCTTCCATCGCCACTGCGAGAGCGGGAAGGCATTTGGAGCGATAGCTACGATCCGCAAGTCAGGATACCGCACCGAACGCTTGCTTGTGTACGCCTCGCGTAAAGGTGGTGCGAATGGTTCCCCCATGCTCGATCTCGACCCGAAAGGGCGACGCCGGCGTCACGCGCTTGGGCGGCGGCGAACAAATATCGAAAGCCGACGCGCGCGTCGAAGCCTACGGGGCGATCGACGAACTCAATACCATCATCGGTCTCGCGCGAGCTTTCTGTACCGACGAAGAGCTGCGTGGCATCGTTCGTGCGATTCAGCGCGAGCTTTTTCCGATCGGCTCGGCAATTTCGACCAAGCCGACATCGAAAAAACACGTCCCGACGATCGGCAAGGAGATGGTTCATCGGCTCGACGCGCTGGTGGAGCGATTCGAAGCCGAACCGAATATTCTGCGCGACTGGTCGCTGCCGGGAGAGTTTCGAGAATCTGCTGCATTTGACGCCGCGCGAGCGATCTGTCGGCGCGCGGAGCGCGCGGCGGTGCGTTACGTTTCGAGCGGCGGCGTCGTTCAGCCGACCGTGCTCGAGTATCTGAACCGCCTCAGCGACGTTCTCTGGCTCTGCGCGCGCGTCGTTGAAGCGCGCAACGGCATCGACGCGCGCTTGCGCGATGAGGAGCACCCGGGGCCGCCGTGGTCGCGCGCGTGGTGATTCGCACGAAGGTCTTCGCCGCCGCGCTCGCGCTCGATATCGCGCTCGGCGATCCCCCCGAATTCCCGCATCCCGTCGAAGCGATCGGCGCAGCGATCGACTGCTGCGATCGTTTTGCGCGCGAGCGTTCGATACGCGAGCACCCGCGTTTCGGCCGCATCGCGGGCGTTCTGACGACGCTCGCGATCGTCGGTGCGAGTTACGGCACCGCGGCGACGTTGCTGCGGCGCTCGGGGAGAGCGCACACGGCAATCGAGATCCTCCTCGCGGCGAGCACGCTGGCGTGGAGAAGCTTGATCGCCGAAGCGAGCTCCGTTGAATCGGCGTTGGCGGCGGGCGACCTCGAACGCGCGCGCCGACGGCTCGCGCGCGTCGTGGGACGCGACACGCAGGAATTGTCCGAGGCGGAGATCGTGCGCGCGGCGATCGAAACGCTCGCCGAGAGCCTCTGCGACGGTATCGTCGCACCGCTCTGTTATCTCGCGCTCGGGGGCGTTCCGCTGGCGCTGGCATATAAAGCGACGAATACGCTCGATTCTGCGATCGGACATATCGAAGCCCCCTATCGCGATTTCGGTTGGTTTGCGGCACGTTTGGACGATGTCGCGAACTTCGTTCCGGCACGATTGAGCGCGCTCGCCATTGCTGCAGCGGCGCGAATCGCGGGAGCCGATTCGTCGCGGAGTCTGCGCACCTGCGTGCGCGATGCGCGCTTGCATCGCAGCCCGAACGCAGGCTGGCCCGAGGCCGCGATGGCGGGTGCGTTAGGCGTGCGGCTCGGCGGGCGCAATACCTATGGTGGTGTCGAAGTATGGGGCGCCGTGCTCGCTGCGGAAGGCCGCGTTCCCGAGCTGCGCGATCTGCAACGTGCGCGAACGGTGGTAACGATCGCCGCCGCATCGATCGCCCTCTTTGCACTCGTCGTGTTGGGAGTGCGCGATGTACGTCGCTGAGGCGCCCCGTCCGGCGCACGGCGGAGATATCGCCGGCATCGCGGCGCGGTACGGCGTGGACGGGGCGGCGTTGCTCGATTTCAGCGTGAACGTGAATCCGCTCGGCGCGCCGAGAGCGGTGCTCGATTATCTCGAAGACGGCGCGTCGCTGCGGCGCGCGCTCGCCGCATACCCCGACCGTGATGCGAGAGCGCTGAAAG
>JAJYMV010000074.1 GCA_021786705.1 bacterium | reverse complement strand
CCTCTCCTGGTTTCTCCTCGGCGGCGATCTCTATACCGCCTACACCTTCATCGCGCTTCCGGCGCTCGTTTACGGTGTCGGCGCCCTCGGTTTTTTTGCCGTCCCCTACGCGACGATCGCCTATCCGATCGTTTTTCTTCTCCTCGCGCGCTTTTGGAGCATCGCTCACGAACGCGGATACATGACCGCCGGCGATTTCGTCCGCGGCCGCTATCGGAGCCGTTCGCTCGAACTCGCAATCGCCGCGACCGGCGTCCTCGCCGCCCTTCCCTATATCGCGCTGCAGATCGTCGGCATGAAAGCCGTGCTCGCGCAACTCGGTGGTATCTTCGCCATCGGCGGCGGTGCGATGCCGCTCGCCGTCGCCTTTACGTTACTCGCGGCGTACACCTATATCGGCGGGCTGCGCGCACCGGCAACGATCGCGGTCTTCAAAGACATCCTGATCTATCTCACGATCGCCGCCGCCATCGTCGTTATTCCGCACGCACTCGGCGGATGGCGAGCTATCTTCACCGCCGCCGATCGCGCGCTGGCGAGCCCGCTGCACCCGTTCCCGCTGCTCGTGGCACCGCAGATGCAGTTTGCCTACGCGACGCTCGCGCTCGGCTCGGCGTTCTCGCTCTTCCTGTACCCACACGCCATTACGTCGTTGCTCTCCGCTCGCAGCGCCGATGTCGTGCGGCGCAACGCCGCGCTCCTACCACTCTACTCGATCTTGCTCGGCGTCATCGCACTCCTCGGTTTCGCCGCTCTCGCCGCCGGCATCCACGCACCTCCGAACGAAATCGTGCCGATCCTCTTCGCACGATTCTTTCCACCCTGGTTTGCCGGGCTCGCCGATGCCACGATCGTGATCGGCGCGCTCGTTCCAGCCTCGATTATGGCGCTCGGCGCGGCGAATCTCTTCCTTCGCAACGTCGTTTCGCCGCTCTCGGGGCGCGCACCGAGCCGCGACGCGCGGAACACGAAATGGTTGACGCTCGCGTTCTGCGCGCTTTCATTGGTTCTGGTGCTCTTCGTAAACGTGAAGTTTGCCATCTATTTTCAACTACTCGGCGGTGCGTGGGTGCTTCAAACCGCGCCTGCAATATTCTTCGGCCTCGGCGAACGTTCGCTGCCCGCCCGAGCGTTGCTCGCGGGCTGGCTCGCCGGCATGATCGCGGCAACCTCCTTCGCGCTCGTCGACGGCTTCTCGCCGAACATCGCACTGCACGTCGGCTCGTGGACGCTGGTCGGATTTATCGCGATCTACGCCGTAGCGATCAACCTCGGGGTCGCGCTCGTCGCCGCCGCGCTCATGCGCGTTCGTTCGCCGCAGGGTGAGATTGCATGAGCGAACGGATCGAACCCGTCGGATGGACGCCGCCGAGCGGCTATGCAAACGGTACGATCGCGTCGGGACGCATGCTCGCAATCGCCGGACAGGTCGGCTGGGACGCGCGGCAGCACCTCGTCTCCGCGGATTTTCTCGCGCAGGCCGCCCAAGCGCTGCTCAACGTCGCCGACGTGCTGCGTGCCGCCGGCGGCGATCCCGAGCATCTCGTGCGAATGACCTGGTACGTGCTCGATGCTGCGGAGTATCGCGCGAACTCGAAGGCGCTCGGCGCGGCGTATCGGGAGATTTTCGGCAGCCATTATCCGGCGATGACGTTGATCGTCGTTGCCGGGCTGCTCGAAGAGGGTGCGCGAGTAGAAATCGAGGCGACGGCGGTTCTCCCGGCGCTCGACGGTTAGGTTCCGCTGCTTCCACCGGCGTGGAAAACATACTTCACGATAAAGCGGTGGAGCGTCTGCGGTGCGGCCGAGGTTCCATACTCGATGTAGAGCAGATCCTGGTTTTTGAAACGCGCTTCGTAGAGCATCGAGAGGTTCGTTCCCGGTTGGGCAAAACCGCCGGTGCCGTTCACGGTACGGAGCGCGAGCCCGATGGTGGCGTCTCTGCCGAACGAGCGAGAGAGGACCGTACGCCGTAACCATTGGCTATTGTCGATCGGCAAACCGCGCGCCGGGCGTTCTTCGTTACCGTCATATTCGAATGAAAAGCCGTAGGCCCCAAAGACGCGTGCGTACGACGATTGCCATTGCTGGACGTAGAATCCGCCGAAGGGCCCCCAGGAATACGCGATATCGGCGGGGTTCGGAGTCCCTTGGCCGTAGCCGACTTCGATACTTCGTCGGTTGAACCAATCGATCGTTCCCGGTGCGACCTGCAATTCACTCGGGCCGGCGAAGCCTTGAACCGAAATCAAATCTTTGAATTGAACGGTGAAGAACCCGTTGATATCGGCCTCGCGCAGGCTACCATCGTAGGCGAGATATCGGTCGAGCCCGATACTCCCGCTATAGGATTCGATCGCGCTATGGCTCGATCCGGCCCCTTTATACCCGAGGAGAGCGCCGAGCCCCCGAGCGTCGTTCGTCGCCGTATACCCGTCGAGCGGTGCGTACCCCGGGCTCGTATCGCGATAGATCGCGAGCGCGGTGAAATGTTGGTTGCGAATTCCCTCTTCAAAATTTACATCGTGGCTGCTCCCCGTCAAGGTATCGCGTTCCGCAGCGATCTCCAACTCGGTCCCTTCGCCGGAGGCCCGATTGGTTCGTGAAAGGCCGACCCCGGTCGTCATATCGCGCACGCCGACGTGATTGGCGACGACGCTCTCGGCACTGAGCGCGAGCGATCCGCTCGGCGTCGAGTACGTATAGCCTGCGGCGCTATCGTCGATTCCGGGACCGACGACGTTGAGAAGGCCGATATCGCTCCGGCCGGCGGTCCCTTCGATCTTCATGCCGCGATTGAAAATGCCGATGGAGGGCGTGTAGAACATACTGTTGCTGCCGAAGACCCCGATTTGAGGAAGCGCGTCGATATATTGCGCGCCCTGCGCGAAGAACGGGCGATACTCTTGGTACGATTTTTGAAATTCTTGAAACTGGATCGTCGTCTGATCTTCTTCGACGTTTGAAAAATCCGGCGCGAGCGTGCCGACGAATGCAAGCGTATTGGTGAACGGATAGGTTACGTCGATCCCCGCCTGGCGCGGCGACGTCGTTTCGAACCGACCGATCCCGTTCTGAAAAACGTTCCGCTGCGAACCCGCGCTCCCGAGCACGTATGCGTCGACTTGCGGCTTCGGGCGCGTCGCATTCGGGCTAAGGCGAATGTGCGTCACCCACGGCCAGAACTGCACCTCGGTCGTGCTCTGCATCGCCGGTGCGTAGGCCCACGTATAGGCGGCGTTGCGCGCGGCGATGAAGCGTTCGAAATTCAAACGCCAGCGCTGCTCCGGTGCAGCTTGGGAGCGTATCGTTGCCAACGGAATGACCATCAGCACGTCGTAGTTTCCCGCGCGCGATACGTGGGCGATGGAGACCCACGATGGTGCGTACCGGGCGTTCTCGCTCGAGGATTCATCGTGCACGCCTAATGGATTCACGCGAAACGTGTAGGTGCGCGAGCCGTTTCCTGAGGTGTCGACATCGAACGAGACGTGGTCGTCGCTTCCGACACCAGCGTGATTCACTCGCTGGGCCGCGGTGATCGGGACTCCGGCTTGGACGCAGTGGAACTCGACATACAAATTTTTGCTGTCGTAAAGAAACCGGGCGCTCGTGGCCATGCCGGCGGGGCGACGAACGTTGAAGTTATAGAAATCTTTCGCCGTGAGGGCTGAGCGCCAGAGCGCCGCGCGCGCCGAAGCGACCATCGGGGGCGGCGCGGCGCTCCGAACTGCCGGAAATCGATCGCCGGGGCCGACCGATGCGTTCGCGACGAGGGGCATGGCCAGGAGTGCGAGGAGCAGGGCCCCGAGGGCGCGAGGCATTTTCTAGGAGCGCTCGCGCAGTTTATAGCGCTGCAATTTCCCCGTCGCAGTTCGCGGAAGCGCATCGATGATTTCAATTTCGCGCGGCGCCTTAAAAGGGGCGATCGTCGCTTTGCAGTGCTCGATCAATTCCGCAATGCATGCGTCGTCGCCGTCACGAGCGCCGCGTAGAACGACGAACGCTTTCACCATCGTCGTGTGGTGGGCCGGATCGGGCTTCCCGACGACGGCGCATTCGAGAACGTCGGGATGCAGTAAGAGCGCTTGCTCCACCTCCGGACCCGAGACGTTAAATCCCGCCGAAACGATCATATCGTCGGCGCGAGCGACATAGGTGAAGTATCCATCGCCGTCAACTGCATAAGCGTCGCCGGGATAGTTCCACCCATTCCGAACGTAGGTGCTCTGCCGCTCGTCATCGAGATAGCGACACCCGGTCGGGCCGTAGACCGCGAGTCGACCGACCGTCCCGGCGGGAACCTCATTTCCAAACTCGTCGTGAATCTGCGCGACGTACCCCGGCACGACGCGCCCGGTCGAACCGGCGCGCGCTTCGTCGGCCGGAGAAGCGATAAAAATATGCAGCATCTCGGTGCTCCCGATTCCATCGACGATCGCGATGCCGGTAGCGGCGCGCCACGCTTCCCAAACGACTCCCGGAAGGGTTTCGCCGGCCGACACGCAGATGCGCAAGCTCGACCAGTCGCGCTTCGACGCATGCGATGTCAACGCGCGATACGCGAGCGGTGCGGTAAAGAGCACGCTGATCTGGTGGCGTTCGATCGCCGCTGCGAGTTCTTCGGTTCCCGCGCGTTCCAGAAGCACGGTCGATGCTCCGATGGCGAAAGGGAATAAGAGTATCCCGCCGAGACCGTAGGTAAATGCCAGCGGCGGCGAGCCGCTAAAACGATCCTCCGGGTCGGCTTTGAGCACCTCCGCACCGAAGCTGTCGCAGGTGGCGAGAAGATCGCGGTGGACGTGCATCGCCGCTTTGGGAATCCCGGTCGTCCCGGAGGTAAAAGCGATCAACGCGACGTCCTCCGCGGCGGTCGCAACGTTCTCGAAGCTCGGCGCCTTGTGCGCCGCGCGACGTTCGAGCGACTCGTCGCTCCCGTCGCCCCAATAGCACATCGTCATCTCCGGCCGGGATGCGCGTGCGCGTTCGAGTTCCTCCGCGAGGCGAGCGTCGCAAAGGGCGATCGCAACGCGAGCGCGTTCGCTCACGGTCAGCAGCTCCTGCGTGCGATAGAGGGGCATCGTCGTCACCACGATTCCTCCGGCCTTGAGCACGGCGAACCAACAGGCGAGCAAGGTCGGCGTATTCGCCGAACGCAGCAAAACGCGATTTCCAGGAACGAGCGCGAAATCTTCGACGAGCACGCGAGCGATGCGATTCGCCCACTCCATCATCGCTCGATAGCTGTAGGCGGTTCCGTCCTCGGCGATCGCACAGAGACGATCTCCGCGCCCTTCTTCGACGTGACGATCGAGAAAATACCACGCGGCATTGATCCGCTCGGGATACCGCATGCGCGGAAGCGTGAAGGTAAAGCGCGGGAGCGCGGCCTCCGCGGGAAGCCGATCGCGCGCAAACGTATCGAGATGGGCGCTTTCAACCACGCGAACGCTCCTTTAAGAGGCTACGAGCGATAACGACTTGCTGCACTTCGCTGGCTCCTTCGTAAATTCGCAGCGCGCGAACGTCGCGATAGAGCCGTTCGACGATCTCTCCCCGCGTCACGCCGCGCCCGCCGAAGAGTTGCACCGCCCGGTCGCAGACGCGACCGGCGGCTTCGGTCGCATACCATTTTGCCATCGCCGCCTCCCGAGTGACCCGTTCCGCTCCCGCGTCTTTCGTATATGCGGCTCGATAGACCAACAGCGCCGCGGCATCGATCTCGGTCGCCATCTCGGCGATCGATCCCGAAACGAGTTGAAGATCTGCGAGCCGCGCTCCATATATTTCACGCTGCATGACGTGCGCCCGGGATTCGTCGAAGGCGCGCCGCGCGAAACCGAGCGCCGCCGCGCCGACGGTGGTGCGAAAGAGATCGAGCGTCGCCATGGCAATGCGAAAGCCGTCCCCTTCGTTTCCGAGTAGCGCATCGGCGCCGACCCGCACGCCCGAGAAGCGCAGCGCCCCTAAGGGATGCGGAGAGATCGTTTGAATCGACCGCGTTTGCACGATGCCCGTGCGCCCGGCCTCGACGATAAAGGCGCTCAATCCCTTCGTCGGATGATCGCTCGTGCGCGCGAAGAGCACGTAGACATCGGCGATACCGGCGTTGCTGATCCAGCATTTCTCGCCGGTAATTTCCCACACGTCGCCACTGCGCCGCGCGCGCGTCGCCAGCGCCGCGACGTCGGAGCCCGCACGCTCCTCCGAGAGCGCGAACGCCGCGAGCGACGTTCCGGCAAAGATTCCCGGCAAAACGCGTTCGCGCTGCGCCGCCGTTCCAAAAAGCGAGATCGCTCCGCTGCCCAGCCCCTGCATCGCGAACGCAAAATCGGCGAGCGCGCTCCGATAGGCGAGTTGTTCTCGCGAAAGCGCGACCGCACGGATATCGAGCCGCGCGCAGGGCGCGAGCCAGCCGCCCGCTCCGAGATCTCGGGCCCACGAGCGCGTCCGCGCGGCGACGGAGGCATCGTCGCCCCCGTCATCATCGAAGCGCTCGCGCGGCACGGCGTCGAGCCACCGCTCGAATGCCTCGGCCTGTTCGCGATGCGCCGCATCGAAAAACGGCCAGGCGAGCGTCGCGTCGAGCCGCATCAATTACCCTCGAAATGCGGCCGGCGCTTCGCGATGAAGGCTTCGTATGCACGGCGGAAATCGCCGCTCGCCATCAACGCTGCCTGAACGCGCGCTTCCATCGCGATTTCTTCGCCGAGCTCCATTCCCGGTGCCGCCTCGAGCATCGCCTTGGTGACCTCGTGTGCGCGCGTCGGTCCGCTCGCAATCTCCCGCGCGCACGAGCGCGCTTCTTCATCGAGCAGTTCGGGCGCGCAGAGCCGGTTGAAGAACCCCCACGAGAGCGCCTCCTCGCCGGAGAGTTCTCGCCCGGTGTAGAGCAACTCGCTCGCTCGGCCCAGCCCGAGAATGCGCGGCAATATCGCGCAGGCGCCCATATCCGCCCCGGAGAGCCCGACGCGCACGAAGAGAAACGCGACGCGAGCCCGGGCGGTGCCCAGACGAAGATCGGAGGCCATCGCGAGGATCGCCCCAGCTCCGGCGCAGACGCCGTCGACGGCTGCAACGATCGGCTGCGGGCAGGCGCGCATCGCCGCCACGACGGCACCGGTCATCTCGGTAAACCGCAATCGTTCGTCGGGAGCCATCGCTACCAGCGGCCCGATAATCTCCCGCACGTCACCGCCGGAACAAAAATTTCCGCCGGCGCCGCGCAAAAGCACGACGCGAACGCTACGATCGTTTCGCAGCGCGGTAAAGCCGTCGCGTAACCCCGCATAGATCTCGAAGGTCAGTGGATTTTTTCGCTCCGGGCGCGCGAGCGTCAGCGTCATGACGCCGTCTTCCGTCGATGCCTGCAGGCCATCCGCCTCGATCACTGCATCACCAACGGAAGATCTTGTTCGCTTCGCAGCCCCGCACTGTTTCGAGCGATGACGCGGAGCGCGTACGAGCGCGTAAAAATCGGCGGCCAATCGAAGAGCGCCAGTTTGAATGCGAATACTCCAAAGGACGTTCGCGGAACGTCGATTGAAAACAGATTCGTGCGTACCTCCACCGACGCCGTATTCGTCGAGGTCACGAAGCTTCCGCTCCACGTCGTGCCGCGGCGGAGATCGAGGCTCGAGAAGTGCATGGCGAGGAGTTTCGGGAGCGCGTCGTTTCCGAGGATCTCGGGGCTCGGCATCGCAACGGGAGATACTCCGACCGAGACGTCCCGCGGAAGCGGCGGCACGTGCGAGACGCAACCGACGAGTGCGAGAAGCGCTATCGATGCGAGCGACCGGCGCAACGGAACGGCGAGCATGCCCTTTCATCGGCGCGTGCGGCGATGGATTCCTGCACGTCGGAGGGACGCATGCCTCGCTTGCATAAGGTCGCGCCATGGAAGGCAACGCACCACGTAGCCTCTCGCTCGATTATGCGATGGCTTTTTCGTGCCTCACAATCGTCACCGGCTTCTTCATCGATGCGTGGGCGCACGGGCACGTGCCGATCGAAACCTTCCTCACGCCCTACCACGGCTTTATCTATCTTGGGATGCTCGCAATTCTCAGCACGCTCGGCGCCCAGTATCTGCGCGGACGGCGGCTCGGATATCGCGGCCTGCACGCCTTTCCGAAGCCCTATCATCTCGCCTTGATCGGCATTCCGATCTTCCTCATCGCCGCTCCCAGCGACGCGGCGTGGCATGCGATCTTCGGGCTCGAAGAGGGCGTCGACGCGCTCTTGAGCCCAACGCACCAAATGATGGGACTGGCAATTTTTTTTCTCGCCTCGGCACCGATCCGCAGCGCGCTCGCCGCACGCGATAGCGAGGCTTCGCCGAAGGGATTGCGCGAACAGTTGCCCATCGCCATCGCACTGGCAGCCTGGCTGGGATTGATCCACTTCGGTACCGCTTACGCCTTTATTCCCGCCGCCGATCGCGGCAACGCTCCGCCGCCGATCTCGCCGCTCCAGGCGACGTATTTTACGGCGATCGCTCTGAGCTACTACAAAAGCTCGCTCGGCGTCCTCGTGGCGATCTTTCAATCGGCGCTCTTTGCCGGGCTCGCCCTCTTCCTGAGCGCTCAATTTCGGAGCGCGTTCGGCATGTTGACGGTCGTTCTGGTTCTCGGCAACACGCTCAACGCGATTCCCTTTACGAATGCGACGCCGTTGCTCGCGACGACCGTGCTCTGCTCGCTCGTCGCCGGGCTCTTCGGCGATGCTTGGATCGCTCGATTCGATCCCCATCCTTCGCGCCCGGCGGCGTACCGTGCGCTCGCCGTTATCGTTCCGCTCTCATATTTCGCGTGCTATTTGATCGTGACGGATCTCGCCTCGGGTCTCTGGTGGGACGTGCATTTCCGGTTCGGCGTCTTGCTCTGGTGCGCGGCGGTGGGAATGGGGCTCTCGCTTCTCACGATGAGCGCGCGCCGCGCGTGATTCCCGAACTCATCGCGATCCTCACCGCACTCCTGCATCTTGCGTTTGCGGGAAACTACGGCTACTTTCGAGACGAGCTCTACTTTCTTGCCTGCGCGCACCATCTCGCGTGGGGCTATCCGGATCAGCCGCCCTTGGTCGCACTCGTTGCCCTGCTCTCCGCGCCGTTCCACTGGAACCTCTTCATCCTGCGCGCACCCGTCGCTATCGCTGCCGCTCTCAACGTCCTCGTCGTCGCATCGCTCGCCCGCGAGGTCGGCGGCAAACACTTTGCGCGCGTCCTCGCCGCGATTGCCGTAGCGACGCTTCCCGCCTATCTCACGCTCGGAAGCGTGCTCACGACGACCTCGTTCGAGCCGCTCACGTGGTCGCTCGTCGCGTTGCTGACGCTGCGCGCACTCCGTACCCCGACACCAGCGGCCGGGGCGCTCCTCGGTGCGGCGATCGCCTTCGGGACGTACGGCAAATATTCGATGCTGCTCTGGGTGGTCGCACTCGCGCTCGGCATCGCGTGTTCGCCACAACGAACGCTGCTGAGGTCGCCGTGTGCGCTTGCAGCCTTCGCCGTCGCGGCACTCGCGCTCGCTCCGAATCTACTCTGGCAGGCAACGCACGGTTGGCCGTTTGCCGCGGTCATTCACGCCGATTTCCTCGATCGGCACTCGTTCAATAACGGCTGGCAACTCGAATATCGCGGCTTCTTTGCAAACACGATTTCCTTCTCGCTCGAACAGGTCGCATTTACGAATCCCGCGCTCGCTCCGCTCTGGATCCTGGGCATCGTTACGGCGCTACGCACTCCCGCTCTCCGTTTTATCGGCATTGCCGCATTGGGAACCCTCACCGTCGCCATAGCACTCGAAGCGAAGGGCTACTACGTCATCGGTGCGTACGGGAGCCTCCTCGCAGTGGGAGCGACCGCATTCGAACGTGCGAGTGAGTCGCTGCGTGCGGCTCGCGGCATCGCTATCGCCGCCATTCTCGCGACCGCGACGCTGGTTCTCCCGCTCGCCGCGCCCGTTCTTCCCGTCGATACCTTGATCGCGTACTCCAGCGCGCTCCACCTCACCGGGAATCACGGTACGACGGCGCGACTGATTCAACCGCTGTTCGCCGAAGAGTTCGGCTGGCAACGGCTCGCCGAAGATGTCGCGCGTGCCTACGAACGCATACCGGCATCGCGGCGAGCGCGTACGGCGATCTACGCCGATACCTATGCCGATGCCGGCGCGATCGACCGATACGGCCCGGCACTGCATCTACCGCCGGCGATTTCAAGCCAGAACGCCTATTGGCTCTGGGGAATGCGCGGATACGATATGCGCAGCGTTCTCGCGATAGGAGCGAGCCGCCAGCGCAGGCTCTTCGCCGCCTACGCGACCTGCACGCGGGTCGGCAGCACCTTCGATCGCTATCGCGCGGTCGTCGAAGGCCCGACACCGATATTTTTCTGCACGCGCCCACGCATGCCGCGCGCCGCACTCTGGCGTTCGCTCCGGTGGTTTGGAGCCTAGACGAGCTCCACGCTCTAGGCGAGAACCAACTCTTCTCCGTTCCGATCCCCGGTTAAGAACTCCATCGCACCGCGGACGACCGTCGCAACGTCGATAATCCGGCCGCTCGGATTCATCGCCGCGAGTTGCGCGCGTGCCTCCTCCGGGCTCGCGCCGGTGTGGCCAACGATCTGCCAAACTGCCTGCTGCATCATATCGGTCTCGGTATATCCCGGACAGATTGCGTCGATGCAGACCCCCGAGCCGGCAAATTCGGCGGCGAGCGCGCGCGTTAACCCGATGACGCCGTGTTTGCTCGCGCAGTACGCCGCGATATACGGCGCTCCGTAGAGCCCGGCGATCGAGGCGATATTGACGATGCGCCCGAAGCGATGTTCGCGCATCTCGCCGATAACGGCGCGCGAACAGAGAAACGTTCCGGTGAGATTCGTGGCGATGATCTGCTGCCAAAGCTCGTCGCTCGTCCGCCCCAATGGCGCCGAGGCGGCGACCCCCGCATTATTGACGAGCATCGCGATCGTTCCGTGCCGCTCGCGCGCCATGGCGAAGGCGCGCTCCACGCTCGCCGCGTCGCCGACATCGCAAGCGATCGCATCGATACCCGGCTCGCTCGCTCCGGCGCGGCTCAGTCCGCTCACCGCAGCACCGGCATCGGCGCAGGCACGAGCGATCGCGAGCCCGATGCCCCGCGACGCACCGGTTACGACGACGTGCCGTCCTCGGAGATCGAATCCGTTCATGATGGTTGCTCCAGTCTGCGCGCGATCGCGCGTTCGAGTTGTTCTTTACCGGGCAGATAGGGCTTCGGCCATCCCGGATCGCGATAGCCGAGTTCGGCCGCAGCGTGAATGGTCCAGTAGGGATCGGCGAGATGCGGCCGCCCGAGCGCAACGAGATCGGCGCGCCCTCCTGCGATCAGCGCGTTCACCTGCTCGTGATCGGTGATGTTTCCAACCGCGATCGTTGCGATCTCCACCTCGTTGCGAATCGCATCGGCGAACGGCGCCTGGAACATGCGCCCGAAGCGCGGGCGGCTCTGCGGATCGGTTTGACCGGTCGAGACATCGATGAGATCGGCACCGGCAGCTTTGAACGCGCGCGCTATGTCGACCGCGTCGCGTTCGTCGTTGCCGCCCTCGCACCAATCGGTCGCCGAGATTCGCACCGAGATCGGGCGCTCCGCGGGCCAACGCGCGCGCATCGCCTGAAAGACCTCGAGTGGAAAGCGCAATCGATTTTCCAGCGATCCGCCATAGCGATCGGTCCGCCGGTTACGGAGCGGCGTCAGGAAGGACGAGAGCAGGTAGCCGTGCGCGCAGTGGAGCTCGAGCATATCGAAGCCGGCCTCGATCGCCATATCGACCGCCGCGACAAACGCATCGCGAATCGCGCGCATCCCCGCCTCGTCGAGAGCGAGTGGAACCTGGTTTCCGGGAGCGTACGGAATCGCCGACGGCCCGACGACCGGCCAGTTCCCCTCGTCGAGCGGCTCGTCCATCCCCTCCCACATCAATTTCGTCGAGCCTTTCGGACCCGAATGCCCGAGTTGGAGTGCGATCTTCGCCGGCGTGTTCTGGTGCACGAATTCGACGATGCGCCTCCAAGCGGCAACGTGCTCCGTGGCATACATGCCGGTACATCCCGGCGTGATCCGCCCCTGCGCGCTCACGCAGGTCATCTCGGTAACGACGAGCCCGGCGCCGCCGAGCGCGCGGCTGCCATAATGCACCAGATGGAAATCATTGGGAGTACCGTCAACGGCGCTATAGGTATCCATCGGCGAGAGGACGACCCGATTGCGAAGCGTGAGCCCGCGCAGTGCGAACGGCGAGAACATCGGCGGAATCGGGGGTTCGCCGAAGCGTGCCTCCACGCGTCCAACGTACTCGGCGTCGCGCGCGCGAAGATTTTCGTGCCCGATCCGTTGGCTCCGCGTCAGCAGACTATAGGCGAAGGTTTCGGGATCGAGCTGTGCGTAGCGCTCGACATTTTCGAACCATCGCGTCGAATTTCTCGCGGCGTTCTGTAATTTGAGCACTTCGAGTTTCCGCTCGCTCTCGTACCCCGCAAAGGCTTCCTCGAGACGGTCGCAACGTTCGAAGGACTCGACGAGCGCGATGGCATCTTCCATCGCCATCTTCGTTCCCGAGCCGACCGAAAAATGCGCCGTATGCGCGGCGTCGCCGACGAGCACGAGGTTTCCGTCGTACCAGCGCTCGTTTTCCACAAACGTAAAATCGATCCACGCGCTGCCGCGGCGGTGCCCGGGGTTTACTTGCAGTCGGTGGCCGCCCAATTCCTCGGCGAAGAGCGCCTCGCAGAACGCCACCGTCGCGGCCGCATCGGCGCGGTCGAGGCCGTGCGCGCGCCACGTCTCTTCGCGGCACTCGACGATGAACGTGCTGGTGCTCTCATCGAACCGATAGGCGTGAACCGTAAACCAGCCGCGTTCGCTGCGTTTGAAGAAAAACGTGAACGCATCGAGCGGGATCGTGCTTCCCAGCCAGACGAATTTGCAACGCCCGCCCGAGACCGTCGGCTGGAACACGGAGGCGTAACGATTGCGGGTGGACGAATGGACGCCGTCGGCGGCGATAACGATATCGCAGCCGGCGCGAAAAGCATCGAGATCCTCGACGCGTTCGCGATAGCGCATATCGACGCCGAGCGCGAGAGCGCGCTCGTGGAGAATCGCGAGCAGATGTTTGCGCGAGATGCCCGCGAAGCCGTGCCCGCTCGAGCGAACGCTCGCGCCGCGAATGTGAATCTCGATATCGTCCCAATGCACGAAACTGCGCTCGATCCGCGCGAAGCTCTCCGGATCGGCGACCGCGAGCCCGTCGAGCGTTGCGTCGGAGAAGACGACCCCCCAGCCGAAGGTATCGCCGAACGGATTGCGCTCGACGAGTTCGACGCGCCACTCGGGAAAGCGCGCCTTCGCAAGCAGTGCCGCATAGAGCCCCCCGGGGCCGCCGCCGAGCACGCGCAGGTGCAGCGAACCATTCGGGTTCATGCGAGGACGAGATCGGCGAGCACCGCCTGCGCGGCGCGGCGCCCGGGAAAGCCGCTCACGCAGCCGCCCGGGTGCGTCCCCGAGCCGCAGAGATAGAGCCCGCGCGCCGGCGCGCGCACGCCGAAGCGCGTTTCGAAGATCTGCCCGGGGAGTAACTCGCCGTGAAAGATGTGTCCGCCGACGAGACCGAACCGCTCTTCGAGATCGGGAGCAGCCATCAGTTGTTGCGCCTCGATCGCGTTGGGAATATTCGGCGCGTAGCGCGCGAGCATCGCGACGATTTTCTTTGCGGCCGCATCGCGCCGCGCCCCACTCCACCCATCGGGGCGATCGTAGGGAAAATACTGCGCGAAGATCGAGAAAATATGCTTTCCCTGCGGGGCGAGGCTGGGATCGGTCGGCGTCTGCATGAAGCACTCGAGCATCGGCTCCTCGCTCTCACCGAGGCGCCGTGCATCGTCGTGCGCCCGCTGCAGAAACGGGAGATCGGGCGCGACGTGGATCGTTGCGCGATGATGCGATTGCGGCGCTGTTCCCGGGCGCGCGGTAAAGTTCGGCAGCTCGCCGAGAGCGAGATTGAGCTTGAGCGCAGGCCCGACGCTCTGCCAAGCGGCGAGCCTGCGTTTGCTCGCATCGTCGAGATGCTCCTCGCCGAGAAGATCGCGGTAGGTGGTTATCGGGTGCGCGTTCGAGAGCACCGCGCGCGCGCGAAACTCGCGCCCATCTGCGGTAACGGCGCCGACGACCGAATCGCCGTCGCGCAACAAACGCGTGACGTTCGCTTCGGTGAGCGCACGTGCACCGCGCGCCTGCGCGGCGGAGAGCAGCGCTTGCGAGATCGCGCCCATCCCGCCGCGCACGAAGCCCCACGCGCCTTGCACGCCGAAGGCACGCCCCGCGTAATGATGCGCGAGTACGTACCCGGTTCCAGCATCGAACGGCCCCCGGTAGGTGCCGATGAGCCCATCGGTCGCCAACGTCGCTTGGAGCACCGGCGTGCGCACGTGCCGCTCCACGAGCGCGGCGGCGCTCCCCTCCAATGCGGCGCGCACGCGTGCATCGAAGCGATCGAAGCGCGGCTCCATATCTGCAAAGCTTTCGAAGAGCGCCGAACCCAGCGATCCCGCCTCGCGTTCGAAAGCGGCAAAGCCTGCGATATCGGCGGAATCGAAGCCTGCGATCTCCGCGGCGTTTTTTTCGTCGTCGGCGCCGAGCAAGAGCGAGCGCCCATCGAGCAGCGGCGTAAATGACGCGGGATCCTTGCGGTACGCATCGTAGCCGTGCGCGCGCAGATCGAGCCGATCGATGAGCCACGGGTCGAGCAGGCTGCACACGTAGCTCGCCGCCGAGATCGTATAGCCCGGCCAGCGGTCGCGCTCGCTCACCGTGGCGCCGCCGATACGGTCGGAGCGCTCGAGAATAAGAACCCGAAGGCCGGCTTCACCGAGCAGTGCGGCGGCGGCCAAGCCGTTATGCCCGCTCCCAATCACGAGCGCGTCGTAGGTTTCCATACCCGTTCTATACAAGCCAGAGGCGATGAACTCTTGGCGGCTCCGCGCACTTCGCATCGCCATCGCTCTGCTACCGGTGCTCGCCTTCGCCGTCGGCACTCCGTTGCTCAACCATGTCGAGCCCCGCATCGTGGGCCTGCCGCTCAACCTCGCCTGGGTCATTCTCTGGATTCTGCTGACGCCGCTCTGCCTGTTGGCGATCGAGCGGCTGCGGAACGTAAAAACCTAATGCTTTCGTCGGCGCTCGCAGGGCGCATCGCACTCTCCATCGTCGCCGTGGTGATCGCCGGGACGATCGCCTTCGCGTTGCTCAATCTCAAGCGCGGCCGCGTCGACCCCACCGAATACGCGATCGGCGGACGGAGTTTCGGCACCATCTTTCTGTGGGTGCTGCTCGCGGGTGAGATCTACACCGCCTTCACCTTTCTTGGGGCGGCAGGCTGGGTCTATCTGCATGGTGCCGCAGCGTATTACATTCCGGCGTACGGCGCGATCGGCTACCTCGTGGGCTACGCGTTGCTCCCGCGCATTCGGCGCCTCGGCGCCGAGCGCGGCCTCGTCACGGCGCCCGATCTGCTTGCAAATTATTATCGCAGCCCGCGGCTCGGCGTGCTCGCGGCGATCCTCTACGTGATCCTCGCGCTGCCGTACGTGACGCTCCAACTCAGCGGACTTCAGATCGTACTCTCGAGCGCCGGATACGGCTGGCTCGACGGAGCGATCGGCGCGGCGGTCGCCTTTACGGCGATCGCGCTCTTCACGTTTACCGCCGGGTTGCGCGGCACGGCGTGGGCGAGTTTAGTAAAAGACGGCCTGGTGCTCGCGGTCGTGCTCTTCGCGGGCATCGCACTGCCGATCCACTTCTTCGGCTCGCTCGGCGGAATGTTCGCGCAACTCCAACGCACGAACGCCGCGCTGCTAACCCTTCCGACCGGCGACGCACCGTTCGGGCAAGTGTGGTTTATAACGACGGTGTTGTTCACCGGCATCGGGTTTTATATGGGCCCGCATTCGATCGCCGCAACGTTCTCCGCGCGCAGCGACAATACGCTGCGGCGAAATGCCATGCTCTTGCCGCTCTACTCGATCGTGTTGATCGTCATCTTCTTCGCCGGCTATGCGGCGTTATTGCTGGTACCGGGGCTGCACGGGCACGCCGCCGACCAATCGTTTTTGCTCGTCATCGCGCGTTACTATCCGCCCTGGGTGATGGGCTTCGTCGCCGGCGCCGGAGCGCTCGCGGCGCTGGTGCCCTCCTCGGCGCTCATTTTAGCCTCGGCGGCGATCGTGGTGCGCAACATCGTGCGCCCCGCCTTCCCCGGCCGCATCGACGAGCGACACGAAACCTTAGCGATGCGCGTCGCGGTGATTGCGATCTCCGCAGCGGCGCTGCTTGCATGGTGGCTCGCCCCCGAAACGCTCGGATCGCTCTTGCTGGTGTACTACAGCGGAATCACACAGTTTTTGCCCGGCGTCGTCGGAGCGGCATTCGGCCTGCAGTTGCGCGGCATCGCGGTGACGCTCGGCCTCGCGGCGGGCGTCGTGACCGCGGCGTTGCTGACCTACGTGCTCGCTCATCTCGGTTTCAATCCCGGTTTTGGCGGGCTCATCGCGAACCTGCTCGTTGTCGCACTCGTCGAATGGCTCGCCCCAAAAACGGACGGAGGGCCTCGCGACAGTAGCTCTCCCACACCACCGAGGCCGACGGTCAGCGCCCGGCGGTTCAGCGAGTAAAGAATTCATCCATCGAGTTCTCCGAATATTCTGCGCTCGTCGGCGATGCGCGGTACTGCGCCCACGCCCGGATGAATCGCTTGAGTTGGCGCACGCCACCGGGCGCCCCATCGGGGCGACGCCATCTCAACTCTCGCGCTCGCATATCGGCGGTGCTCCTTGCATGATTGACCGTCGAGATTAACCGCTCTCCCAGGAAGCGGAACCTATTGGCCGTTAGCCGCTCTCCCGCACGCTGATTGCGGTCATTGCGCTTAGCCCCCACAGTTTCGGGCAGCAGCTTTCTCTCCCCATAGGACGATCGCTCGGATCCGGCGATCGCGTGAAGGCGAGTTGCGAGCATGCCGGCTCGGAGGCGTTCGTGACGCTCACCCCTTAGGTGCATATTGCCATTATGGCATGTTAGCGTTTGCCTGCTATGATGCCGTCGAGATCTGCGCCCAAGCGATGCCTCGCTTCCTTATGCCCCCTGTACCGCTTCTTGAAGAATGGAGACCCGTTTTGCGCAACATTTTCCGATTCGCCGCTCTTCTCGGCGTCCTCGCCATCGCCGCCTGTAACGGCGGCGGGACCACCTCGTCGCTTCCCGCGAAGGCGTCGCGAACGCAGCGCCCAACGATGGGGCGCCGCATCGCTCTGCCTAAGGCCGGAGCACGTCGCTTTGTGAAGTCATCCTCCGTCGGGAATGCGGTCGCGGACGGCGGCTTTGAGAGCGGCGGATTTTCGGTCTGGCAGCAATGCGGAAACGTGAATGCCGCAATCGTCACGAGCCCGGTTCACAACGGCAGTTATAGCGAACTCAGCGGCAGCTCGGCCCGCCCCGAAGTAAACGGTTACGCCGGAGTCTGCCAGCAAGTAACCATCCCGCAATCCGGCGTGCTGACGCTTTGGGTCAACGAAGGAACGAACGATACAATCGCCTACGCCGATCAGGAAGGAGATCTCCTCGATTCGAGCGGGAATGTCGTCGACACCATTTTCAGCGAAGCGACCTCCACGAACGGTTGGAGCGAACGCAGCTACGATCTCAGCCAATACGCAGGCCAAACGCTCTGGCTTTTCGTCGGCGTCTACGGCACCGGCTGGAGTAGCGGAGATATCTATCAGTACGTCGACGACGTGAGCCTCGCTTCTGCCGGCACCACGCCAAGCCCCAGCCCAGGGGCAACGGCAACGCCAGCGCCGACGCCGACACCTGCACCAACGGCAACACCGACGGTAACGCCGACGCCTGCACCAACGGCAACACCGACGCCGACGACAAGCGGGCAACCGACACCGATTCCAACGCCTTCCGGCGGCGGCGGAGCGAGCGGCTCTACCTGCGGCACCTCATGCGGCGTCGAGCGCTGGCACATCAAGACGCTCGATGATGCCTACGTCAACACGATCGACTGGACGCCGACGATCGATACCGTGACCGACCTTACCAATCAACCTGTCCCCGCGGGATACAATGGTTACAACGACACGACGCGTTACGCGCCGGTCGAAACAACCAGCTATACGGTACGCGCGATTTTGCAGGGCTGGAAGATCGAGGCAGATCACGATTTCCACTTGGTGCTCGCCGACCCGAATAACCCGAGCGTCACGATGATCGCCGAAATTCCCGACCCCGCGTGCTCGGGGGCGTGCGACGGCGGCTTCGCTAGCGACTTCGGGGCGGCGCGCGCGAAACTTACCAACTGCTTCGGGCAAGCGCCCACCTCGTTCACGAGCTTGCCAACGGGGTTGGTGGTCAATCTCACCGGGGTTGGGTTCTTCGATGTCATTCACGGGCAGATCGGTGTCGCTCCGAACGGCATCGAGATTCATCCCGTTATCAACATCGATTGGGTCTCCGGACAACCCTCCGGCTGTTGAACGTTCGAAACCTCGTGCTTGCGGTC
>JAJYMV010000159.1 GCA_021786705.1 bacterium | reverse complement strand
GCTACTCGGCATGACACAAGCTGCGCCTCTGTCACCCCGAGTAGCCCTCGAAGAGGGCGTATCGAGGGAGCACTTTTCACACGCCTCGATACGGCCGCGGAGTTTACCCCGAGCCTGTCGAGGGGCGGCTACTCGGCATGACACAAGCTGCGCCCTATGCGGCGCGGCGACGTGCTACGGAAGCCAGCGAAGGCGGCCGTGCGCGCCGCGCGCGCGTTTGATCGCGGCTTCGTCGACCGGCCCGTCGACGATCGCGGTGATGTGCCCCATTTTCCTGCGCGCGACGGCGTGATGTTTCCCGTACATGTGCAGCACGATACTCGGGTCGGCGAGCATTTCGTCGACGCCCCCGAGCGTGTCGCCTTTCCCGGCGCCGAGAATATTCATCATGATCGCATTGGCGAAGAGGCGCGGCGGCGAGAGCGGGAGATCGCAGATCGCGCGAACGTGCTGTTCGTACTGCGAACAAGGGGTCACGTCGATCGTGTAGTGCCCGCTGTTATGCGGGCGCGGTGCAACTTCGTTCACGAGTAGATCGTTGCGCTCGTTGAGAAAAAATTCGACGCAGTAGGTGCCGACGATTCCCAATTTTCGCCCGATCGTCGTCGCCATTTCGGCAGCCCGCGCCGCGATGTCGGCTTTGATTCGCGCCGAAGCGATCGAAACCGAAAGAATGCCGCGATCGTGCACGTTCTCGGCGACCGGGTAGGTTACCACTTGGTCGCGCGCATTTCGCGTGGCGACCACCGAAAGTTCTTTGGTGAAATAGATCATCCGCTCGAAGATCAACGTCGCGCCTTTTCCGGCGGCAAACGCCGCTTGCGCGGCCTCGAGCGTATCGACGCGCCACTGCCCTTTGCCGTCGTATCCGCCGCGAACGGTTTTCATAATCGCCGGGAACCCGACCATCATCGCCGCTTCGGAGAGATCGCCGATACGTTCGATGCGCGCGAAATCGGCGGTGGGAATGCCGCATTCGCGAACGAACGCCTTCTCCAACAAACGATCCTGCGTTATGCGAAGGACCGCGCTTCCGGGCATCACCTGAAAGCCGGCGTTTTCGAGAAATTCGATCGAAGCGATGGCGATGTTTTCGAACTCGAAGGTGACGATATCGCTCTTCTTCCCCAACTCTTCGATCGCCGCGAGATCGTCGTATGAAGCGACGATCTGTTCGTCGGCGACCTGACCGCACGGCGAATGCTCTTGCGGGTCGAGAACGGTAACGTGGTACCCCATGCGCTTGGCATCGAGGGCGAACATGCGGCCGAGTTGGCCGCCGCCGATGACCCCCAGACGGTGCACCACTACGGCGTGCTCGCGGCCGCTTCGTCGTGCATGCGTCGAACGTAGGCTGCGAGCGCATCGGCGACGCCGGAATCGTGGAGCGCGACGATGCGCGCGACGAAGAGCGCAGCGTTCACCGCTCCACCAATCGCCATCGTGGCAACCGGGACCCCCGGCGGCATCTGCACGATCGAAAGCAAAGAGTCGATGCCGCGCAACGCTTTCGATTGGACCGGTACCCCGACCACCGGCAGCGCTGTTTTTGCCGCAATCATCCCGGGGAGGTGGGCCGCCCCGCCCGCACCGGCGATAATGGCGCGCATCCCGCGCCCTGCAGCTGCAGCGGCATACGCAAACATTTCATCGGGCATACGATGAGCGGAGAGTACCTGCATCTCGCAGGGGATCTGCAATGCAACGAGCGTATCGTGTGCGGGAAGCATCGTCTCCCAATCGGATCGACTCCCCATCACGATACCGACCAACGGCGGCGGGCTATCCATATACAGCGGGCGTTTCGCGCCGACGGGGTGTGCGACCTCGCAGCGGCGCGCGGCGAACGGGAGGAGAGAGCGGTGGAGAGATTTCGACTCGGCGTCAATTACTGGCCCGCCCGCAGCGCGATGTACGCTTGGGAGCGCTTCGACGGCGCGGAGTGGCGCGCCGACATGAAACGCATCGCCGCTCTCGGGCTGCAGGTCGTGCGATTCTTTCTGCGCTGGGAGAGCTTCCAGCCCGAGGCCGATCGCATCGACGCCACCGCACTCGACCGTTTCGACGAGGTGATGGCCGGGATCGACGATGCGGGCTTGCTCGCCATGCCGACGCTCTATTGCGGGCATATGAGCGGCGTGAATTGGCTGCCGCCCTGGAGCCTCGACCCGCAGACGCCGCACGGACGCTTCCGCACGATGACGCTCGCCGGCGAATCGCCGTTCGGCATCGGCGATTTTTACGCCGACCGTCGTTTGCTCGAAGCCCAGAGCCTCTTCGCGCGCACGATCGCCGCGCGCGCGCGCGAGCATCGCTCGCTCTGGTGCTGGGACCTCGGCAATGAATTTTCCAATCTGCGCGAACCCCGCACGCCGGAGGATGCAGCGCGTTGGAGCGCCTCGCTCTCGGCGGTGCTCGCCGAACACTCCGGCGTCGCCGTCACCGGCGGCATTCACGGCGAGGATTTCGAACGCGACCGTCACATTCGCCCCTCCAGCATCGCCGAACCCTGGCGCTTTGCGACGATGCACGGATATTCGGTCTATAGCGCGTTCGCACGCGATCGACTCGACGCGGAGGTCGTCCCCTATCTCTGTGAACTAGCGCACTCGTTTACGGAGAAGCCGGTATTATTCTCGGAGTTCGGAAACCCGGCGTGCGCACCGAACGAGCGAGATCCCGAGGCGGCAAAACCCTTCCCGTGCTTGACGGAGCGCGAGATGGCCGACTACTGTATCGCCGTCGTCGATCGTCTGCAGAGCCGCGGAGCGCTCGGCGCGATGTGGTGGTGCTGGAGCGACTACGACGAAGCGCTCGCCGCACTCCCCCCGTTCGATCTCGCCACCCACGAATTTCGTTTCGGCATGGTACGCGCGGACGGAAGCCTCAAACCCGTCGCGCACGCCCTGGCAACACTCGCCGCACGCGAGATGGAACTCGCTCCACAGACGCGTCCACCGTTCGTCGACGAGACCGCCTATTATGCCGCCATGCCCGACGCAATCGCCGCGAACTACGCCCGGTATCTCGCCGATGTCCGCTGAACGACACGGCATCGTCGTCACTGGTGCGAGCAGCGGCATCGGCCGAGCGATCGCCGTGCTCGCCGCGCAACGCGGCTATGCCGTGCTCGCAGTCGCGCGCCGCGCCGATCGCCTCGCCGCACTTGTCGCCGAGGTTGGAGCGCGCACGCCCTTTGCGACGCTCGCCTGCGACGTCACCGCCGCCGATGCACCGGCGCGAATCGCCGCAGCTGCTCGGGCGACGCTTCCGCGGATCGATATTCTTCTCCACAACGCCGGGGCGGCGCGTGCCGGCACGT
>JAJYMV010000008.1 GCA_021786705.1 bacterium | reverse complement strand
TGAGACGCGGAGCGCATCGAGGACATCGGCATCGAAGAGCTTGCCGCGCTGTGCTTCGAGATAGGCGAGGACCTCGGCGGCTTCATAGGTCGGTGCGTAGGAGCGCATGGAGGTCATCGCGTGAAAGACATCGGCGACGGCGACGACGCGAGCCTCAAATGGAATCTCGTGTCCGATGAGACGACCGGGATACCCGGATCCGTCGACGCGTTCGTGATGCGAATGGACGGCAAAACCGTACCGCGCCAGGAGAGCATCTCGCGCAACGATCTCCTGGCTATCGCGGACGTGATTCTCGACGATACCGTGCTTCTGGGGGGGTAGCACGGTACCGTCGAGAATGTTTTTCGGCAAGCGGAGCTTCCCGATATCGTGGAGGCGACCGACGTTTGCGCAATCGCGAGCGAGATCGCTGTTGCATCCCATCGCCAGGGCGATGCGCATCGAGAGCGATCCAACGGAATGTAAATGCGCCGAGAGCTCGGGATTCACCACCGCAATTGCGGCGACGATTCCATCGATGTAGGCGCTCTCGGGGGAAGAACGACGTGCCTCGATCTCTTGGAGCTGCGCGTCGACGGTGCTACGCAGTCGATCGAGGCGCCGACTGACGAGCGAGCGCCCGTGCGGCGCGACTCCGTGGAGATAGTCGGAGATCGCTGCATCGAGTAGGTGCGTAATGTCGGGGCGCGAGGCGGCGTGCGCTTCGCGCGCCACCCACGAGAGGATACGAGCATCGTTTCCATCGCGCGCAACACCCTTGATGCGCTCCCCTAATTCGTGGAAGGCAGCATTGAGGTCCGGGTGGCGCTCCTGAAGGACGGGCGGGCGATGGGCGAGCATGTTCGTTTGCCTGGGTTAGCCGACGGTCGGCGGATAGATCGCGGCGACGATGACGGCGATAACGATTGCAGTGGTCATGAAGGTCTCCTTAAGCATGGGGGTGAGGAAGGATCAACTTCATGCTATGGGAGCGCGCCGAGCGCGTATATAGTTCAAATTGGGTAGAGCGTTGCGAAGGAGCGAAGCGCTAGATATATCCCTGTCGTTTCGCGGTCGCGAGCGCTTCGATGCGATTGGAGGCATCGAGCTTGCGAAAGATGGAACGGAGGTGCGCGCGAACCGTCGCAACGCTGCGCCCCGACATTTCGGCGATGCGTTTCGGCGCGAGCCCGCAATCGAGCGCTCGCACGATCTCGATCTCCGCCTCGGTGAGCGCGCGCCCCCCCGGCTCCGCGGGTGCCGTACGCTTGAGCGAAGCGAACGCCGCACGCAGCAAACGTGCGAACCCATCTCTACCCGCTCCTTCGAGAATCGCCAGCGCCGCCCGATAGTCGTTCTCGGCGTGCGCGGGGGAGGCGAGTGCGATTCCGCGGGCCGCCTCGCAGAGCGCGCGATCCCAGGCCCGGGTGACGCGTTGCGGAAGATGGCGCACCGCCAGGCTCGGGCGCCCGGCGAAGATTTCGGCGATGGCCAGGTGCGTCCGCGCGACGATATCGAAGTTTCGATCGATCGCGTTGCTCGGTGGAGGCGCGCCTTTCGCTCGGTCGATCGCCGCGACCGCGGCATCGCGGTCGCCCGCAAACGCGTGAAACATCGCGGTCGTGGCAACGAGCGCACGAGCCTCCGACTCGTTGTGGACTTCGCCGATGCACGACGCGAGTCGCCGAGCGGCCTCGGAAAAATGCCCGTCCCACCCTAGGCGCGTCGCCGTCGCGAAGGCAAAAAAGAAATCGTTTCGATAGAGCTGCCCTCCGGGCTCGATGCGCATCGCGGCCTGCTCCGCTCGCTCCTGCTTCCCGCATTCGATCGCGATCGCGAAGCACAGGCGCTGCGCGTGCGCGCGCAACGGCGCGTTGCCGTCTCGCTCGGCGCACGCCTCCATTTCGGAGGCATATTGATACGCGTTCGAGAGATCGTCGTGAAAAGTTACGGAGATCGAACAGAGTATGCTATAAAGATGGGCCTGAAGGGCGTCGTCGCCGAGCCTTCGAGCGAGTTCTAACGCGCGCATCGCAATGCGCTCGGCGTCGGCGGGAAGGTCGCAGTGAAACGCCACCCACGCCGCGCGCATGGAAACGCGGGCGACGAGCGCCTCCTCGCCCTCGACGCTCACATCGTCGAGTGCGGTGCGTACCTCACGCCACGCTTCCTCGGTATTTCCGGTGACGACCAATGCGAGCGCGTGGATGCTGCGCGCATCGGCGCGGCTCATCGCGTTGCCTTCGTCGACGGCGGGAGAGATCACCGCGAGCGCCTCCGGGCGTGCGAGATTGATGTAGAGCAAGCTTAAACGGCGCGAGAGCGCGGAATGCAGCTCCGGGTCGCTGCAGGCACGAATCGCCGCGAGGTAGAGTTTCTCGGCGCGATCGACGTTGCCGTGAAAAGCCTCCAATGCGGCCCGCACCCCTAAAAGCATCGGGTCAGCGCGGCGCCGATCGAGCGAGACGGCGTGCAGGGCCTGTTCGACGCTCTCCCAGCGCCCCGCGTCGAGTAGAGCGAAGCCCTCCCTCGCCAGCAACGCGTCGATGCGGTCGGGGGCGTAGGTGCGCGCGAGATCGAGTGCTTCGCCGGTACGCTCGCACTCCGCAAGCGCCGAGATGAGGCGCGAGAGAATTTCGGTGCGCTCCTGCGGCGTCGCCGAACGCACGATCGCCTCGGTGGCAAGATCGTGGAGGCTGATGCGCGTCGGCGCATCGTGAATCGGAAAGGCGGATTCGCGAAGCCAACGCATCGCCGCATACGGGTCCGCGATTCCGCAGCGCTCGAGGAGGTTCGCGTCGATCCATCGGGCGAAGGCGGCGATCAACGCGAGCTCGCGTCGCTCCCGCGGAGATTCGCTGGTGAACTGCTCGGCGAGATAGGCGAAGGCCATCTCGCGGGTCATCGCTTGCAGCGCGATGAGATCGCCGGCGCGCTCGGCGGCCCGCTGAGCGAAGCGCAAGACGATCGGCCATCCGTCGGCGAGCGAGAGCGCCGCTCGCAGCGCGCCTTCATCGAGATGCGGTGCTTGCTGCGCGAGCAGCGCGCGCGCCTCTGCGGGCTCGAGCGCGAGGTCGTCGGCGACGACCGCTAACGAGGCATCGCCGGTCGCCAACCAATCTCCCCAGGGCAGCGGGAGCGCGCGGCGCGAGATGAGCAGCCAGCGCGCCTCGTGGAGCCGTTCGATGAGTGCCGCGAGCAACGCCATTGAGAGGTGGTCGTCGACGAGCAGATGCAGGTCGTCGATCGCGAGCAGCGGCTCCAGGTCGAGGCGATGCGCGCAGAACCACTCGACGAGCGCCCGAACCTCCTCGTCGCTGCGTGCCTCCTTGAGCAGTTTGGCGAGTGCGGCGCGCGAGAGCGAGAAGGCGTCGGCGAGCAAAAATGCAAGCGCCCCGCTTTCGGCCGGGGCGTCGCGTACTTCGATCCAGCGAACCGGGCGCCCGATACAGGCCGAGCGCGCCGCGGTGCTCTTCCCCCAGCCGGCGCCCGCCTGGATGCGCGCGATGCGAAAGCGGAGCGCCGCCCCGACGGCAATCGCAGCGCGCCCTTTCGTCGCACCGGTTATCGCATCGCGTTTACCAAATGCCAAGCGCAACCTTCACATCGTCGCTGGCCATCGTTTTGGGATCCCATGGAGGCGAGAACGTGATCTCCACCTTCACGCTCTCCACGCCCTCGACGGCTTTTGCACGATCTTCGACCGACTGTTTGAAGAGCGGACCGACCGGGCACATCGGTGAGGTGAGCGTCATCGTCACGGTGACGTGCTCGCCGTTCGCGCCCTCGACGCTGACATCGTAGAGCAATCCCAATTCGATGATGCCGAGATTGAGTTCGGGATCCTTGACCTCCGCGAGTGCTTCGCGAACTTGGTCGACCGTTGGCATAGGGCTCTGCTCTTTCTGCTTTACACATGCACCGATAGGCTTTCGGAACCCAGGCGCCGTAGGGAGCCGATGTGTCGATACGTCGTACTGGATTGCTCTCAACCATCACCTTCCTCCTTGCGCTCGCCCCCGGGGTGGCGCTCGCGGGTGCCTCTGCCGCGGTCGGCCTGGCGGTAACGAGCCAACCGAGCTCGACCGGAGGGATGGCGATTCTAAGCAGCGGCCCCTCGATTCCGCTGCTGCCGATCGATTTTCAGGCGAGCCTCGCCGTGCCGGTTACCAAGAATGGGGGCTTCGCCCTGACCGCGGAGATGCGCGGCTTCACCGGCGGGGGCCTCGGCGGGGCGTATTTCGGCGGCGGGGTCGGGGTCGGAACGATCGGGACGACCCGCACCATGGGGCCGGTCTTCACCGTTTTCGCAGGCAAGTCGATCGCGCCGTTTACTTCGCTGGAGATCCGGCTCTACCAGGCATCGAGGGACGGCGGCAGCACGATCGGGTTCGTCGGCCTGCGCTTTGGGCTGTAACGGGCGAACCTTTGTTCGCGTTCTACGGTTGGAGAGAGTAAGAGGAGACGAGTAAAGATGTCGATGTGGGAACCGTTCACCGAGCGGGCGCGCCGGAGTATCGTTTTAGCTCAAGAAGAGGCGCAGCGTCTCGGTAATAATTATATCGGGACGGAGCACATTCTGCTCGGCATCATCTCCGAGGGCGAGAGCCTCGCGGCGAAAGTTCTCGAATCGCTCGGCGTCAACTTGGCGAAGGTTCGCCAGGAAGTCGAAGCGATCGTCGGGCGCGGCGGCCAGTCGATGCAGCAAGAGATGGTCTTTACACCGCGGGCGAAGCGCGTCATCGAACTCGCGTTTGAAGAAGCGCGCCAACTCAATCACAATTACATCGGTACCGAGCATCTTTTACTCGGGCTCATCCGCGAGGGCGAAGGGGTCGCCGCGCGCGTGCTCGCCAATCTCGGCGTCGACCCGGCGAAGGTACGCGTGCAGACCACCTCGTTGCTCGGCAGCGAGGGGCAGACGCCGGTTCCGAAGGGCAAGAGCAAGACGCCGACGCTCGATACCTACGGGCGCGATCTGACGCAGCTCGCGCGGGATCGGAAACTCGACCCGGTGATCGGGCGTGCGAACGAGATCGAACGCGTCATTCAAATTCTCTCGCGACGCACCAAGAACAATCCCGCACTCATCGGCGAGCCCGGCGTCGGCAAGACCGCCATCGCCGAAGGGTTGGCGCAGCGCGTGATCTCGGGCGAAATTCCCGAACCGCTGCGCGACAAACGGGTCATCACGCTGGATTTGGCGGGGCTCGTCGCCGGAACGAAATACCGCGGCGAGTTCGAAGAACGCATGAAGCGCGTGATGGATGAAATCCGCAACGCCGCCGGCGAGATCATTCTCTTCATCGACGAACTGCACACCCTCGTCGGCGCAGGCGCCGCCGAAGGCGCAATCGATGCGAGCAATATCATCAAGCCCGCGCTCGCTCGCGGTGAATTGCAATGCATCGGCGCGACCACGCTCAACGAGTTCCGCAAATATATCGAAAAGGACAGCGCGCTCGAACGCCGTTTCCAACCGGTCATGGTCGGCGAGCCGAGCCTCGATGAAACCGTCGAGATCCTCAAGGGGCTCCGCGAACGGTACGAGCAGCACCATAAAGTGCGGATCACCGACGATGCGCTGGTCGCGGCGGCGAAACTCTCGGATCGCTACGTCACGGATCGTTTCTTGCCGGATAAGGCGGTCGATCTCATCGACGAAGCCGGCTCGCGCGTGCGTTTACAGGCGACGTTGCCGCCGCGCGAATTGCGCGAACTCGACACGCAGATTCGCAATGTCGTTGCCGAACGCGAGAGTGCGGTGAAGGCGCACGAGTTCGATCGCGCGACGGCGTTACGCGAACAAGAAGAGCGCATGCGGCTCGAACGCGGGAAGCTCGAACACGATTGGAAAGAGGCGCGCGCCGCGAGCGAAGGCAAACTCGAAGTCACCGAAGCCGATATCGCGCACATCGTCTCGTCGTGGACGAAGATTCCGGTCAGTCGCCTCGCGCAGGCCGAAACGCAGAAGCTCCTCGAGATGAAGGAATCGCTGCACAAGCGCATCGTCGGTCAGGACGAAGCGATCGAGGTGATCACGCGTGCGATCCGTCGCTCGCGCGCCGGATTGAAAAACCCGAATCGGCCGATCGGTTCGTTCATCTTCCTCGGCCCCACCGGCGTCGGCAAGACCGAGGTCGCGCGCAGCCTCGCCGAGTTTCTCTTCGATGACGAAGAATCGATGATTCGTATCGATATGTCGGAGTACATGGAGAAATATTCCGTCTCGCGGTTGGTCGGAGCGCCTCCGGGATACGTCGGATACGAAGAGGGCGGTCAACTCACCGAAGCGGTGCGTCGTCGGCCCTACGCCGTCGTGCTGCTCGATGAAATCGAGAAGGCCCACCCCGATGTCTTCAATCTCTTGTTACAGATGCTCGACGACGGGCGCCTGACCGACAGCCAAGGGCGACAGGTCGATTTCAAAAATGCCGTCGTCATTATGACCAGCAACATCGGTGCGACGGGAATGCAAACCACCACCGATATCGGTTTCCGCCCGCAGAAGCTCGATGCCGACGAAGGCAACAAGGCGTACGAGCGCATGAAGGGCAAGGTGCTTGAAGAAGTCAAGCAATCATTCCGCCCCGAGTTCCTCAATCGCATCGACGAGCTCGTCGTTTTCCACCAACTCACGCGCGAGCAGATCGAAGAGATCGTCGGGCTCGAACTCGAGAAAGTCATGCGCGAGGTAAAGGCGCAAGATATGCATCTTCGCGTAACCGAAGCCGCGAAGGCGGTGCTGGCGAAGAAGGGCTGGGATCCGCAATTCGGCGCGCGCCCGCTCCGCCGTGCGATTCAGCGACTCGTCGAAGACGAACTCGCCGAGGAGATGATCCGCGGGAATTTCGGCGCCGGCGATACGATTCTCGCCGACGTCGATCCCGAAAGCGCGGAGAAGTTACGCTTCAGCAAAATTCCGTCGGTAGAACCGCCGACGGCACCGCCGGCCGAAGCCGCGCACGCATAGCCGGCTTCCCAACCAAGGGTGGCTCGAGTCGATGCGAAGTCGGTGCTCCTCGTGCGTCTTCTCGGCGCACTCGACGAGGGGCGCCACTCGTTTGAGGGCCTGCGCGAGCGAATCGCGCAGGGAGGCCCGCTGCCCAGCCCTCGCTCCCTGCGTCGCTATCTCTCCGTGCTCGCGGATTCCAATTTTCCGTGGTTTTACGACCGCACGCGCGGCGTCTATCGCTTCGTCGACGGCTATTCGCTGCGCGCGCTCAAGCTCGATCGCGGTGAGATCTTCGGGCTCGTCGCGCTCCGTTCGTTAGCGAAGTCGCTCGGCGGATCGGTCGGCGAAGCGGTCGATACCCTCGCGCGCCGGGTGGTCGGCTCGGGAGAGGGGCCAGGAGCCGAGCCGAGTTCTCTCTCGATCGGCATGCCGTTGCCGCGCGCGCAACTCGACGAGCGAACCGAGAGCGTTCGTGAAACGATCGCCGCCGCCGAGCGCGACCGACGTGTCGTGACGATCGAATACGTCGACCGATATGGAAAGCGAAGTACGCGCGATATCGAGCCGTACGGGCTGATCGTCGGTGGCGGCCGCTATTATTGCGTCGGCTACGACCGCATGCGCCGCGCGCGCCGAACCTTCGCCCTCGACGGTATCGAATCGGCGAGATTAACGGCGCGTACCTACCAGCGCCCCGCCGAATTCGATATGGAAAAATGGATGTCGAGTTCGATCTCCGGCCTCATGACCGGCGAAGCGGCGCACGAGGTCGTCGTTCGGTTCGACCCGCGGATCGCAAAGGCGGCGGTTGCCGCTTCGTCGAGACTCGATCGCGACGTTCTTGAGGCGGAGAACGGTGCCGTGGACCTGCGACTACGCGTTGCCGATCTCGACGAGTTGCTTCGCTGGGTGCTCGGCTGGGGGGGTGAGGCGCGCCTCGTCGGGCCGCCGAGCGCGCAGCTCGCGATGCGCCGCTTGCTCGCCGAGATCGCTCGCCATTACGAAGGCGAGCCGATATGAGGTTATTTATTCGCCGCGCCGAAGGCTAGGCGTCGATGAAACGTTTGACGATGTTCGCCGCCCTCACCGGGCTCGCGCTCTCGCTGCTCGCGCCGAGGCCCGCCATGAGTTTCTTCGGCGGTCTTCCGATCGACGGGATTCGATGCGATGCGACCGAGGGCGTCGTGCTGCACATTCACAGCCACCTCCAACTCGTCGACCGGGGTCACCCGGTTACGGTGCCGGCGTACATCGGCATTCCGGCGGTGAATCCCCCATGTCTCTATTGGCTCCACACGCACGATGCGACCGGGATCATTCACATCGAATCGCCGAGCAAGCGGTCGTTTACGCTCGGTGAATTTTTTGACGTCTGGGGGAAGAGCCTCAGTTGGAGTGCCGCCGGTCCGCTCCGCGCGCCGCGCGGCAAACGTCTGCGCGTCATCGTGAACGGCCGCATCTGGCACGGTCGCTCGCCGCGCCAGATTCTCTTACGCAATCACGAGAACATTACCATTGAAGTAGGGCCGCCTTTCGTCGCGCAGCGTTCTTTCGATTGGTCGCGGATGTAGGGTGCGGCGATGAGTACGGCAGCTGCAACCATCGAACTCGACGGGCGTCGTCTCTCGCTCGAAAGCATCGCCGCAATCGCCGAAGGCGGCGCGCGGATTCGCGTTACCGATGAGGCGAACGCTCGCGTCGCACGCGCGCGTGCGTTCGTCGAGGAGCGCTTCGCCGACGGGGATGCGATTTACGGCGTGACCACCGGCTTCGGCCGGCTCGCAAACGTGCAGATCGATCCCGCCGATGCAGCGCTCCTGCAGTTGAATCTCGTCCGCAGTCACGCCGCCGGGACCGGCGCTCCGCTCGAGGAGCGATACGTGCGCGCTGCCGGCGTGCTCCGCGTGAATTCGCTCGCCGCCGGGCATTCGGGAATCGCACCGGCGACGCTCGCGTTGCTCGTCGAGACGCTCAACCGCGGGGTCACGCCGGTCGTACCGATGCAGGGCTCCGTCGGCGCGAGCGGAGATCTCGCTCCGCTCGCCCATATGTCGCTCTTGCTCATCGGTGAAGGTGAGGCGCTCTATCGCGGCAAGCGTATGCCCGCCGCGCAAGCGCTCGCCGAAGCGGGCTTGGCACCGGTGGTCTTAGGAGCGAAGGAAGGGCTCGCGCTCATCAACGGAACGCAGGTGATGACCGGCATCGCCGCGCTCTCGTTACTGCGAGCGCAGCGGCTCGCCGATAGCGCCGACCTTATCGCGGCGATGTCGCTGGAAGCCTATCTCGGTACCGACGCGGTCTTCGATCGACGCATCAATGCGTTACGTCCCCACCGCGGGCAGCGTATCGTCGCCGCCCGTCTGCGCCGCTTTCTCGAAGGCTCGGAGATCATGCAGTCGCATCGAGCGTGCGGCCGCGTCCAGGATCCGTATTCGTTTCGCTGCATTCCGGTGGTGCACGGTGCGGTTCGTGATTCGATCGAACACGCGCGCTCGGTCGCCGAAGTCGAGGCGAATTCGGTCACCGATAACCCGCTCGTCTTTCCCGAAGATCGCGTGTTTCTCAGCGGTGGCAATTTTCACGGAGAGCCGATCGCGCTCGCCATCGACTTTTTGAAAATGGCGATCTGCGAAATCGCATCGATCTCCGAGCGACGCCTTTATTTGCTCTTGAACGCCGGCGACCGCGACCTTCCACTCTTTCTCGCGCGAAGGAGCGGGCTTCAATCGGGGTTGATGATCGTGCAGTATGCGTCGGCGGCACTCGTCAACGATAATAAGGCGCTCGCGTGGCCGAGCAGCGTCGATTCCATCCCGACCTCCGCCGGGCAAGAGGATCACGTCAGCATGGGCATGACCTCGGCGAACAATCTCGTGCGCGTGCTCGACAACGTCGAAGGCTCCCTCGCTTGCGAACTGCTCGGCGCGCTCGCGGCGACTGATTTTCGCCGACCGTTGCGGAGTGCGCGCGCGACCGAGGAACTCTACGCGCTCGCGCGGCGAACGATTCCACCGCTCACCGACGACCGCTCGCCCGCACCCGATATTCTTGCGGCCCGCGAGCTCGTTCGCTCGGGTGCGATTGCAGAAATTTTCGCTCGAACAATATCGGAGTAACCAAAGGAGAAGCGCATGAGTATGACGTTGTCGGGGCCACGGCCCGTACGGGCCGCACGCGGTTCGGAGTTGACCTGTTTGGGATGGCCGCAGGAAGCCGCGTTGCGCATGCTGATGAACAATCTCGATCCCGAGGTCGCCGAACGCCCCGACGACCTCGTCGTCTACGGCGGAAACGGTCGCGCGGCGCGCTCCTGGGAAGCCTTTGATGCGCTCGTTCGCACGTTGCGTCGCCTCAAGAGCGACGAAACGATGGTGGTGCAGAGCGGAAAACCGGTCGCCGTTTGGAAGACGCACGAACGCGCGCCGCGCGTCCTGATCGCCAATAGCAATCTCGTTCCGAAGTGGGCCGATTGGGAGACCTTCCGTTCGCTCGAGGCGCAAGGGCTCACGATGTACGGGCAGATGACCGCCGGGTCGTGGATCTACATCGGCACCCAGGGCATCGTGCAAGGGACCTACGAAACGTTCGCCGAGCTCGCGCGCCAACGGTATGGCGGCACGTTGCGCGGCCGCGTCGCGCTCACCGCGGGTATCGGCGGCATGGGCGGCGCGCAGCCGCTCGCGATTACGATGTGCGAGGGCATCGCGCTGGTCGTCGACGTCGATCGCGCGCGCCTGGAGCGCCGCCGCGATCTGCGCTACCTCGATCTCGTCGTCGATTCGCGCGAGGAGGCGCTCGCGCGCGTCGAACGCGCCCGGCGCGACGGAGAAGCGATCTCGGTGGGATACCAGGGAAATGCCGCCGATGAATTCGCCGCGCTCTTTGCGGCGGGGCTGCGCCCCGATGCCGTGACCGATCAAACCTCCGCGCACGATATGCTCGACGGCTACGTTCCCTCGGGGCTCACGCTCGTCGAGGCCGATGCCCTGCGCGCGAGCGATCCGGCGGAGTACGAACGGCGCAGCTACGAGACCGCCGGCCGACACGTGGAGGCGATGTTGCAATTTCTCGATGCCGGTGCGGTGGTTTTCGATTACGGTAATAACCTGCGCGAAGCGGCGAAGAAGGCCGGCGTCACGCGCGCCTTTGATTTTCCGGGCTTCGTTCCGGCATTTATCCGGCCGCTCTTCTGTCGTGGGAGCGGGCCGTTTCGTTTTGCCGCGCTCTCCGGAGATCCGGCCGATATCGCTCGATGCGATCGCGAACTCTTGACGCTCTTTCCCGACGACGCGCATCTCCATCGGTGGCTCACGATGGCGCGCGAACGGATCGCCTTCCAAGGCTTACCGGCGCGCATCTGCTGGTTGGGCTACGGCGACCGGGCGAAAGCGGGGCTCGCCTTCAACGATCTCGTGCGCCGTGGAGAGCTCGCGGCACCGATCGTTATCGGGCGCGACCATCTCGATACGGGGAGCGTCGCATCGCCGTATCGAGAGACCGAAGGCATGCGCGACGGAAGCGACGCCATCGCGGATTGGCCGATTCTCAACGCGATGCTCAATACTGCTGCGGGCGCACACTGGGTCAGCTTTCACCACGGCGGGGGCGTCGGCATCGGGTATAGCCTCCACGCGGGAATGGTCGTCGTCGCCGATGGTTCGCGCGACGCAGAGGAACGCTTGGGCGCGGTCCTCACCACCGACTGCGGTATGGGCGTCGTGCGCCACGCCGACGCCGGCTACGAAGCGGCGATCGAGACCGCCGATGCAAAGGGCATCGATTGGCGGCTCTGACGGGCGCGCCGCCCCTGCTGCTGCGAGGCGCCGCGCTCTTGACCTGCGATACCGAGGCGCCGCAACAGGGAGTTACCTTCGAGGATCTCGGGTTCGTCGAACGCGGCGCGATCTTGGTGCGCGACGGGCGCATCGCCGCAATAGGCGAGCGCGCCGACGTGGAGCGCGCGGCGAGCGCGTTCGATTGCGAGCTCCTCGATCTCCCCGACGCCGTCCTCGCTCCCGGGTTCGTCGACGCACATACCCATCCGCTCTTCTCCGGAAATCGCGAAGCGGATTTTCAAGCGCGTCTGCGACACGAGCCCTCTCCGCTGGGCATGCTCTATACCGTCACGCGAACGCGCGAAGCGTTGCTGGCACCGGAGCGTTTTTGGTTTGACGATGTCGAGCCGCGGCTCCGAGCGATGCTCGCGCACGGTACGACGACCGCCGAAGTGAAGACGGGATATGCGTTGCATCGACCCGGCGAGTTGGAATTGCTCGATCTGCTCGCGCGAGCGTCCTCCGACGAACGGATTCCTTGGATTCTGCCGACCTTTCTCGGCGCGCATGCGGTCCCGCCGGAGTTTCCCGATGCCGATGGGTACGTCGACTATTTAATCGATCAGTGCTTGCCCTTCGCGCGGGTTCATGGCGCGCGCTCTGCCGATGCGTTCTGCGAGCCGGGCTTTTTTTCGGCGTCGCAAACCGAACGCTACCTCGAGGCCGCGCGTCGAGAGGGGCTGCGGTTGCGCGTCCATTGCGATGAAATGCAACATGGCGGTGCGGCGACCATGGCCCTCGCCCTCGGAGTCGATGCGATCGACCACGGCAATTACATCACCGACGGCGACGTCGAACGTTTGGCCGGTGGGGAGAGCGTACTCGTCGCTTGCCCGGCGACGATCGACTACCTCGGCTTGGAACGGCACGCTCCCGTGCGCGCCGTCCTCGAACGCGGCGGGCGCGTTGCGTTTGCGAGCGACTATAATCCGGGAACCTCGCCGTGCCTCAACCTCCAGCACGTAGCGTACCTCGGAAGAAAGATCTTCGCATTGAGCGCCGCCGAGGCACTCGACGCCGTAACGCGTCAGGCGGCGCGGAGCCTTCGCGTCGACCGCGGCGTGCTGCGCGTCGGCGGGCATGCCGATATCGTTGCCCTGGGGATCGCGGAGCCCGACGAATTCGGGTGGTTGCACGGCGGTAATCTCGCGCGTGCGGTCGTTCGTTCCGGGCGCATCGTACGATGAGCGAACTTTTTATCGCCGCTCGTGCGATCGTCGGCGGCGAGGAGCGGCGCGAGATCGGCTTTCTCGTCGAGAACGGCCGTTTTGCAAAAGTCGGCGATGCGAAAACGCTCGCGCTCGAGGCGGCGCATCACGGAACGCCGACCCGTCGCTTTCCCGAGGATCGCGTGCTGATTCCGGGCTTTATCAACGGGCATAGCCACGCCTATCAAGTGCTCTTGCGCGGCTGGGCCGACGATTGGGGATTCGACCGGTGGCGCAGCGATGCGCTCTATCGCGTCGTACCGCAATTAACCCCCGACGATATCTACTGGGTCTTTCTCTTTGCCTTTAGCGAGATGCTCGCCGCGGGTATTACCACGGTGGCGGAGTTCTTCTATCTCAATGGGGAGGGAAACGCTCGCGCCGAAGCGGCGATCCGGGCCGCTCGCGAGACGGGAATACGATTGGTATTCGCGCGGACGTGGATGGATGCGGCGTACGCTCCCGACGCCTATAGAGAAACGATCGCCGACGCGCGGTCGAGGAGCGAAGCGTTGCTTTCCCGGCATTCCGATATTCACTTTTGCGTGGCGCCGCACTCGCTGCACGCCGCGTCGCCGGCGATGATCGAAGCCGCGGCGGCGTTTGCCGCCGAATTCGACTGCATGTTGCACGTGCACGTTGCGGAGGCGGCGTACGAAGGAGAGGCGACGCTACGGGAGCACGGAGTCACCCCGATCCGCTTTCTCGACCGGCTCGGCGCGCTCAACGAGCGCTGCGTTGCGGTGCACGCCATTTACATCGACGACGAAGAGAAGCGATTGATCGCGGCGCGCGGCGCGCGCGTCATTCATAATCCGATGACCAATCAATATCTCGGCGACGGCATCTGCGATATTTCGAGCCTGCACGCGCTCGGCGTGCCGATCGGGCTCGGCACCGATGCCGACGTGAAGCCGTCGGCGATCGACGAGATGCGCGCCGCGTCGCTGTTGCAGAAGATCGCACGGACCGACGGTGCGGCGTTCGGAGCGCGCGCGGCGTTCGATCTGGCGACGGCGAGCGGGGCGCGCGCGCTGCGCGTCGATGCCGGACGGCTCGAAGAGGGTGCGTTCGCCGATTTCGTCGTCCTCGATGCACGCGGGATCGACCCCTGGGCGCCGGCGGTGAACGCGCTGGTCTATCGCGGCGAGGATGCGTGGGTGCAGGGCACGTTCGTGGGCGGACGGCGCGTCGCCGGTCGCGAGCCGAGTGCGGCGGCGAGCGCGGCGCGAGAGCATTTACGGAGCATCGCGGAACGCCTCATCCCGTAGGAGGCGCATGAACGTGCCGAATCGCGCATTATTCTCCGGCGTCGACGGCATCTCGGTATAGACGACGATCGCGGCCCGCCGATGGTCGCCGGTCGTGAGAATTCCCCCGTCGTGGGTCACCTCGCTCGTGTCGCCGGTCTTATGAGCGAATCGGTCGCCGGGAGCGAGGCCGAGGTTGAGCTTGTCGTTCCATTGCTGCGCGGCGAGCCACCCTTCGAGGAGCGCGGCGCCCGGGAAGCTCCGTTCGGCGATCGCCCGGAAGAGCCGGGCGGCATCGCGGACCGGGTGTGCGTTCCGATGCTCGCCGTCCCACTCCGGGTCGGCGATGAGCGGGTCGCTTCCGGAGAGCTTGCGATAGAAACCCGTCGCCTCGAGGCCGAGTTCCTCGCGGACGATCGAGGTCGCTCGTTCGCGGCCGAGCCGGTCGAAGAGTTCGTTGGTCGCGACGTTATCGGAGCGGTCGACGGCGTATCGGCAGAGCTCTTCGAGGCTCGCCGGGTACCCGGCCTCGATCGGCGAGGGCGCATCGTTGAGGGTGAGGTTCGCGGGGTCAACGGGGCGGCGCTCGCCGAGGCGATGCTCGCCACGCGCAGCGAGAAGAAGGGCGGCGGCGGCGAGCGGCGTTTTGATGGTACTCGCAGGGTAGATCCAACGATCCGCGTCGAGCGCCACCGCGCTCCCGCCGGGGCTCAGGGGATCCCAGAGGATCGACGGCCGAACGAGGCCGGCGCGATGGGCGTACTCCTGAAGCTGCGAGCTCTCCATGCTGCGGGGGCGCTTCCAGGCCGGGCCCTGCAACCCTCGCTCGCCCGATGGGTTAAGAGTGCGTGTAAGCACTTGCACGCAGTCCGGGAATCCGCTATTCTCCTCATGCAAGTACGTGCTTGCGTTCAAACTATGAAAACAAAAATAACGAAAGTTCAGATTTTTGCGAGCGATCTTCTCGATATCGCGCGCGATGAAGCGCACATCGACGCGGTCGTGGATCGCCATACCGAGCGGATCGTCGTCGATCTCGGCGATCTTCGCAGCCTCGACGTCGGCCGGATGCGGAGCTTGGTCGCCCTGTTGCGCCGAAGCCGTGCGCACGGCGTCGAGTTCTCGGTCCGCACCTCGCACGAAGACGTGAGGCGGCAGCTCGCGCTCACCGGCCTCGACCGCATCGTCGAGGTCGATGGAGACAACGCGGCATGATCTCGCGATTCTTTCTCGTGCTCGCGCTCGTGCCGGGGCTGCTCGCGCTCTCCGCGCCGTCGCCGAAGCCATCGCTGCGCCCGATGAGCGCCGCGGCGATCGTCGACAAAATGCTCGACCGAAATCCCGGATTGCGGAGTTACCGGGTACGCGTCCACGTGACGACGCGCATGTTTTCGTTTCCATTCCTTTCGCCGACGCTCGACGGAACGTCGTACTACAAGCGGCCGAGCAAGTTCGTCGTCGTCTTCGATCGCGTTCCGGCGTATGCGGCGGGGTTCTCGAAAATTTTCAACAACGTCGGCGACCCGGGTGCGTGGTCGAAGGATAACGTCGTTTCGTACGCGGGTACGCGTGAATGGAGCGGTCGCCCCGTCTACGTGCTAAAAATCGCGCCTCGACAGTACAGCGATATTCTCGCATACGCACGGGCGATCGTCGACCCCGACTCTTGGGAATTGGTCGAAATGACGTGGCATTATCGCAACGGCGGCACGATTTCCATGCGTCAGTGGTATCGACGCGAGCACGGGTACGACGTCCTTGCCGAGCAGAGTGCGGAGATAAATTTTCGCGTGCGAGCGACCTCGCACGCGACCTACGGAACGTATCAGATGAACGTTCCGATCTCCAATTCGGTGTTTACGGGGGGATCGTGAGTACGCATATCCCAACGAACCGGCCCGACGAGCGCCGCACTGCCGGGGCGGACGCGACGCGCGAGCGCATCCTTCATGCCGCGCGAGAAGTCGTCGCCAGGAAGGGAAAGCGTGCCGCTACGACCCGCGAGATCGCCGAAGTCGCCGGCGTCAACGAAACGACGCTCTTTCGGCATTTTGGAACGAAGGAAAAACTGCTCTTCGAACTCGTCGAATATTGTTGCCCGAGTACCTCGATCGACGAATTTACCGTTTCGCTGCGCGGATCGGTCGAGAGCGATCTTCTGACGATCGGCTGTTTTCTGATGGAACGACTTTGGAATATGCGCGACATGCTCCGCTGGTCGCTGGTCGAGGATGACTACGAGGCAAACGTCTACGGGTCGGCGACCTGGCGCCCCCAGAACGCGGTCCGCGAGGCCCTCGTTGCATTTATGGCATCGCGCGTCGAGCGCGGTGAACTCGTCGGCAACCCCGAGGATCTCGCCGCTGTTTTCGGATCGATGATCTTCGCCCACGTCATGGGGCGCCAGAAGTATCCCGGCGTTCGATTTTACGCAGATCAAGAATACGGCCTACGCACGTACATTCATATCTTTCTCAATGGATCGAGGAGCAGGTAATGGCAACGAATCTGGAAGAGCGTCCCGGAAGCACGAAGGATGAGCCCGCGGAAGATACGGCTACGAACCAGCCGCGCAAGCGCATAATCTTCGGCGTGCTCGGGGCGATCCTCGCGATTTTTTTATTGATCGTCGGCGGAAAGTGGTATGCCTACGCGCGCGTGCATGCGGGCACCGAAGATGCGATGATCGATTCCGATGTCGTCGCCATTACGAGTAAAATCGGAGAAAAGATCGACGCTATTCCCGTTCAAACCGACCAATACGTTCGCAAAGGGCAACTGCTCGTCGTTCTCGATAATCGTGACGAGCGGCACCGCCTCGCCCAGGCCCAGGCGCAGTACGAACAAGCACTCTCGACGCAGACGACGCTGGTAGAACAGAGTCGGGGCGGCGTGGCGCAAGCGCAAGCCGGCGTTGCCGGCGCGGTCGCGTCGGTCCCGCAAGCGGAGGCCGCCCTCGCCCAAGCGCAGGCGCAACTCTCGGCCGCGCTCGCGGAGGTTCCGGCGGCGGAGGCAAATTATTCGAAAGCCGCCGCCGATCTCGCGCGCGCCCGCTCGTTGGTGCGCACCGGAGATGTCGCGCGTGAGGAACTCGATTCGGCGCTCGCCGAAGAGGGAGCCGCGGCGGCCCAGCTCGCATCGGCAAAAGCAAACGTCGGGGCGGCACGCGACGGCGTTCGCGCCGCTCGCGACCGCGTCGTTGCCGCACGGGCCGGAATCTCCGGCGCCCAGGGCGGCGTCACGACCGCGCAAGGAAAACTCGCCCAGTCGAGCGACTCCAGCCAAGTGGTCTCCGCGCGTGCGGCGCTCGATCTTGCGAAACTCAATCTTCAATACACCCGTATTTATTCGCCGATCGACGGATACGTCGGCGAGAAAAGTGCCCAGATCGGCCAGACGGTCGGCGCGGGCATGAATCTGATGACCATCATCCCTTCGAAAGATATCTTCGTTACGGCGAACTACAAGGAGACGGCGGTCGGCGCGATTCACGTCGGGCAAGAGGCCGATATCTTCGTCGATGCCTATCCGGGGCACACGTTTCACGGACACGTGATTTCGATCAACCCGGCATCTCAGAATACCTACGCGCTCATTCCGTCCCAGAATGCGACCGGGAACTTCGTAAAAGTGACGCAACGCATTCCGGTACGTATCTCCATCGACGATATGAATCCGAAGATGCCGTTGCGCCCGGGTATGAGCGTTGAAGCGGACGTAAAGGTTCGCTAGTGGCGGATTTGCGGCAGACAAGCGAGTCGCCGCTCGTCGAACACGGCTGGCGGCTCGCGGTGATTACCGTGGCGGTGATTACCGCGACGCTCTTGGAGATCGTCGATACCACCATCGTCAACGTGGCGTTGCCGAATATTCAAGGGAACTTCGGCGTCGCCGTCGACCAAGGCGCGTGGATCGTTACGGGCTACATTATCGCCAACGTCATCGTCATCCCCATTACGCCCTGGTTGCAGGGCCGCTTCGGGCGCCGCCAATACTTTACGGCGTCGATCGTCATCTTCACCGTCGCATCGCTGATGTGCGGGCTCGCTCCCTCCTTTAGCGCGTTGGTCTTTTGGCGAATCGTGCAGGGGCTCGGCGGAGGCGGATTGATTTCGACCTCGCAAGCGATCCTCCGCGATATATTCGGCGTGCGCCAACAGGGGCGCGCGCAGGGAATTTTTGCGATGGGCGTGATCGTCGGCCCCGCGCTCGGGCCGGTCCTCGGCGGCTTTATCACCGATAATTTCACCTGGCGCTGGGCGTTCTTCATCAATCTTCCGGTCGGCATCCTCGCGGCAACGCTGACGCTGCTCTATATGCGCAATCCCGCGAAACCCCGCGCTATGGCCCTCGACTGGTTCGGCTTGGCCTTGCTCGCGCTAGGATTGGGCTCGATGCAATACGTTCTCGATCAGGGGCAGCAATACGATTGGCTCAGCAATACGGCGATCCGTACCTTTGCGGGGCTCGCGGTCGTCGGCATCGTTGCATTCGTCCTTTGGACCTTGCGTTCGCGCACGCCGGTCGTCGATCTCCACGTTTTAAAAA
>JAJYMV010000033.1 GCA_021786705.1 bacterium | reverse complement strand
GCGAAGAGCAGCAACCTCGGGGGCACGACGATTCCCAAAGCCGTCGGTCTCGGCGCGCGCGCCCCTGTCGCGCGCCGTCAAATCACGTTGCCGATCGGCACGCTCCTCGTCGAAGATCGCTATTTTTCGCTCGGTTCGCACCACGTCGTCGTCCACGTCGCCGAGCGAATCGACGCCCTCGAACGCAGCATCGCACAGACGCGCGAGAGCATCGCGCTTGCGGTGCTCGCCGCGATGCTCGCCATCGTCGCGCTCTCGTGGTGGCTCGCGGGGCGCGCCTTCGACCCATTGGAAAAGCTCGCGCAGGCGATGCGCGAGATCGGCTCGGAGCGGCTCGACCGGCGTTTGCATTGGGAGAAACGCGACGACGAGATCGGACGGCTCGCCGAGAGTTTCGACGACTTGCTCGCGCGTTTGCAAGAAGCGTTCGCCCGCGAGCGGCAGTTTATCAGCGACGCATCGCACGAGTTGCGCACCCCGCTCACCTCGATCAACGCCAACGCGCAGATGCTGCTGCGTTGGGGCGACCGCGATCCGGAGGTGCTGCGCGAAAGCCTCGAAACGATCGTCGCCGAGAGCGCGCAACTCTCGCAGATGGTCGGCGGCATGCTGCTGCTGGCGAAGGCCGATCGCGGCGACGAGATTCCGATGGAACCGGTCGCTCTCGGCGCGCTCGCGGCCGAGACGGTGCAAGGCGAACGAGGGGAGGCGTTGCGGAAGGGGCTCGATCTGACGCTCGATGCGGAGAGCGGCGTCATCGTCATGGGCGAAGCGCATCTCTTGCGCCAAGCGATCGCCAACCTGATCGAAAATGCGATCAAATTCACGCCGCAGGGCTCGGTAGAAGTGCGCGTCCGCGCGCTTCGCGAGCAGGCGATCGTCGAGGTGGTCGACGGCGGCCCCGGCATCCCCGAACCGCAGCGCGCGCACGTCTTCGAACGCTTCTATCGCGGGGATAGCGCGCACGCACGCTCGATTCCCGGAACCGGGCTGGGGTTGGCCATCGTTCGCTCTATCGCGCGCGTCCACGGAGGCGAGGTTCGCGCCGAGGGCGCGCCGGGCGGCGGGGCGCTGCTACGCATCACGCTCCCGCTCCTCGCCGAAGAGTTCACCCAACCCTCATGACGCGCGGCGCCCGCCCGCGTTACGCTGAGGGCACGATGAACGCGATCTCGAGGCTTGCGGCAGCGGCGGCGCTCGCCGCGGTTTTCACGTTTGCGGCCTCGCCTCGGGCACGCGCCGACGATATCGCCGTGGGCCCGGCCCCGATCGTCAGCGTGCAATTGCAATACGGATACCTGCGCATCATCACGTGGAATCGCCCCGACGTCGAGATCCAAACCGGCGGCCATATCGGCTGGCAACACTTCGACGCCGCGAGCGTGCGCGGACATATCCCGCACGACATCATGTTGTGGGCGCAGCGCATCGAGACCCCGAACGGCTCCTTCAATCTTCCCGCCGAGCCGTTCGTGCTGCCGAACCTTCCCCCGGGCGATCACGATGCGGTCGTGATCCGCGGCGGCGGCCCGACCGTCATTCACCTGCCCGCCTCCACCCAGATGCTCGCGGTCCGCATCGCCGGCAGCGGCGTCCTCCATATCGAGGGCTATCGAGGAGCGGCGTTCGCCGCGCTCGTCCACCAGGGAGCGATCGCGCTTGAAAACGTTCGTTCCAGCGGCGTCGCGCAGACGGGGCGCGGCCCGATTCTCGCGCAAAACTCCGAGTTCGGCCGCCTGCGCGTGCGCAACGCCGTCGGGAATATTTTCTTCAGTCACGTCACCGCAAGCCAGATCGATGTCGGAAGCATCGGAGGATCGATCCTCGCCGAGGAGATGCACTTTCGCACCGGGCTCGCACGCTTCCAATCGCAGCGCGGGAACGTCGTGCTCGGCGTTCTCGGCGGAGCGCAGATCGACGCACAGGGGCGCGGCGCGCACGCGATTGCAACGAGCTTTCACGGGGCACACAGCCTCGCACGCTCGGGGAACGGCGCGCGCGCGGTGATCGGCGGCGGCGGTCCGGTCGTCAGCGCACTGAGCCCGCGCGGGCGCGTCGTGCTCTTCGACGGGTCGATCGCCTCGCATCCGCGCTTGTCGCGGAGCATTCCGGCGATCGCACGCGCGTTCCACAAGGTGCGCGCGCGGCTTGCCGCGCTGCCGAAGCGACTTCCCCAGGGAGGGCACGTACGTGCGATGCGCCGGTTCCCGGCCGAGCGTCGGCCGCCGCCAATACGCAGAAACGCACGCGGTCGCCGTCGCGGCCCGCCCGCGCGCGCGCGTTAGAGCAGAAACTTCCGCAGCATGGCGACATCGAGTTTGAAATCGTGCTGCGGAAGCAGCGCTTCTCGATGGTATCCGCACGCCTCGAAGAAGCGTTCCGCCTCGCCGCCGGCGAGGACGCCGATCGTCATCTTGTGGCAGTTGTAGTAATTCGCAATATCGTCGAGTTCGAGCAGCATCGCACGCCCGGTTCCGCGCCGCCGAAACTCGGGATCGACGACGATGCGCTCCACGTGTCCGAGCGATGCGGCGATGCGCAGGCGCGCCGTACCGACGGTGCGCTCGCCTTCGATGGCGAGCACGTCGACGATTTGTTCGTGCCACACCACCGTAAATGCCCACGCCGTTTTGAGCGCGGTGCGCGCGTGTTGCCGATAGAACGCCTCCCCACGCTCGTCGGCGACGCGAACGATCTCAGCCACGGACTGCCGCGACCTGCGTCGTCAGATCGATTTCGAGCCCGTCGTAGGCGGCGATCGCCCGGAGCCCCAAATCGTCCTCGACCTGTTGCGCGAGGCGCGCCGGGTCGCGTTCGAGCATCTTCGTTCCGAAGTGCTGAAAGATCGCGACGCTCGGGCGAACCATTTCGACGATCGTTCGCGCCTGCGCCCACGTAAGGTGATCGACCTGCATCGCATCCTCGAAGCGAAGGACGTTCACGATCAGCACGTCGGGGCGATGTGCCGCGTAATCGGCGGCGATGCCCTCGTCGAAACGCCCGCACGGGAGATAGGCGACGCGCAGGCCGCGATATTCGAAGTGCACGCCGAGCGTCTGCACCGCATGGTGGTGGAGCGGCGAACTCGCAATCTCCACTTCGCCGACGCGATAACCGGAGCTCGACGGCTCGAGTATCTCGCGACGTTCGACGAACGCCGCGGCGTAGGGTAGCAACAGCGAGTCTCCCTCGAAGGCATCGCGCGGCGCGAAGAGCGCGCCGCGACGGCGAAATCCACCTGCGGTCATCGCTTCGATCATCGCATTGATATCGCCGGCATGGTCGAGATGTTTGTGCGAGAGCACGATCGCATCGAGTTCGCGCGGGTTCAGCGGCGGTACG
>JAJYMV010000101.1 GCA_021786705.1 bacterium | reverse complement strand
GCAGCGAGTCGGGCAAGGGCGCGAGAACGCGAAGAGCTTTCTCGAAGAGCATCCCGAGATCGCGGGAGAGATCGAAGGGCGCATTCGCGAGGAACTCGCCGCGCTAACCTCCCGGAATGGCTCCACGCCCGAAGCGGTCGAAGCGCCGATCGAGTAAATGCAGGCCTATGCGGCGGCGCTCGGGCTTTTAGCGCGGCGCCGCCTTACCGAGGCACAGTTACGGACGCGCTTGGAGCGTCGCGGCTACGACGACGATGCCATCGGCACGGCGGTCGCGCGTTGCAAAGCTGAGCGCTATCTTGACGATGCGCTCTTCGCCGCGCTCTACGTCGAGCGCGCGCGCGACGCGAAAGGGGATCGGCGGCTCGTCGGCGAGCTCGTTCGGCGAGGACTCGATGCGGAGTGCGCGCAGCGCGCGGTCGCCGACGCACCGCACGGCGAACGCGACCGCTGCCTCCAAGCGCTCGCAAAACTCCGCCGCGCGCAGCCGCACGCAAGTTATCCGAGCCTCGCGCGCTCGCTCGAACGGCGCGGTTTCCCGGCCTCGCTCATCTACGCCATCCTTCGCGAGACCGCTATCCGCGATGGTGCGCTCGAGGGCATCGAGGCCGTCATTCGCTCCTGAGGATTCTCGCGCGCGCCGCGCCGCTTGCGATTCGTTGCAGCGCGCACGTTCGTGCTCCGGCGCCGCGCGCACGTTCGCGTCACGGGCAACGCGGGGCGTGCTCGCTTACACCTTGAGTAAATCGCTCGCCCGCCCCGCATCGCCCGCGCCGCTCCCGGCTCGCTGCGGCGAGCATTCTCGCTGGTTGGCACGGTTGCGTCGTCTGCGTCGCGAGCAATGAGCGATGACGCGCGAACGCGGGCAGCGAATCGGTCCGACGACAAGCGGCGAAAATGTCGCGAGAACGGCGCGTTGGGGAATCGCTGCCGATGTGATGAAGCGTACCGTGGTTGTTGCTGAAGATGATGAGGCGATTCGCGAGTTGATCGTCCATCATTTGGCGTGCGAAGGCTTCGACGGCGTCGGCGCGCCGGATGGCTTGAGTGCGATTCGTAAGGTGCGCGAAGGCTGCGATCTCATCGTGCTCGATCTCGGGCTTCCTGGGATCGATGGGTTCGAAGTCGCACGGCGCGCGCGAGAGATACGGGCGGGGCTGCCGATTTTGATTCTCAGTGCGCGGAGCGGCGAGATCGATCGACTCTTAGGCTTCGAACTAGGGATCGACGATTTCGTTGCGAAGCCGTTTTCGCCCCGCGAACTGGTCGCGCGGGTGCGAGCGATCTTGCGCCGGCATGGGCTCGATGCCGAACTCCCCGTCGAGCGCGTGTTGCGATTCGGCGACCTCGAGATCGATGTCGCCGCGCGCGAAGTGCGCATGCTCGGGCACGACCTTGCATGCAAACCGCGCGAATTTGCACTGCTCTTGGAACTCGCTCGCAATCCCGGGGTCGCGATCGCGCGCGAACGCTTGATCGACCGCGTCTGGGGCGCCGCGTTCGTCGGCGACGAACGGACCGTCGACGTTCACGTGAGTCGTTTGCGGGCCCGCCTCGAAGGGCACGCACCCTTGCGTTCGACCTTGCGCAGCGTTCACGGCTTCGGCTATAAATTCGTGCCGCCGTAACGTGGATCGCTGCGAACGGAATCCGGCGGCGCTTGCGGGTGGCGCTCCCGTCGGCAGTCGCGTGCGCCCGTTGTTGCTCTGGCGTATCCCCGAGATCGGTGCGCGCGCACTTCGCGAAGGGCGGCGCCGGTCGCGTTCGCTCGAACGGCGCGCCGAATCGCTCTTTCTCGAAGCCGCTCGTTCGCTGCTGCGCGGGAGCGATCGCCTCGCGCATCGCTCCGACAGCGATCTCTTCGTCGCCTATCTCGACGTTCGCGGGCGCTCCGGGGCCTCGCAGCGCGTGGCGCTTCCGGTCGATCTGCGCGGCGCGCTCGAGCGAATTGCGGCACGCCTGCACGCGCGGCTCGATCACGCGGTGCTCGTGGGCTGGACCTACGTCGCTCCCGCCGAGCTCGCACGCGATCCCGATGCGGCGTTGCACGAGGCGCTCCGGCGCGGCGAACGCGAACGGGAGCGGGTCGCGTTTCTCGCTGCGGTCGGCCACGAATTGCGCACTCCGCTCAGTTCGATACGTGGATATATCGAAACGCTACTCGACGCGCCGCACGACGCGCCGACCGCGCGTCGCTTTCTCGAGATCGCGCAATCCGAGACGTTGCGCATGGCGCGGTTGGTCGACGGGGTCCTGGAATTCTCGCTGCTCGATTGCAGCGCGCTCCACCTTGCCGACGCACGTTGCGACCTCGTCGCCGTCGTTCGTCGTGCGATTCGATCGCTCGATCCCGCACTCGTGCATGCGGGCACGCGCGTCGAGTTGCGCGGAGCGCGTCGGCTCGCTGTTGCCCTCGACGAAGATGCTGCCATGCACGTCGTCCTCAATCTCTTGCAGAATGCGGTCGTTCACGGGGCGCGCGCGGGCGAGATCGTCGCCTCGTTGGCACGCGTCCCTCCGTTTGCACGTTTGCGCGTCGACGACGACGGAGCGGGCATTCCGCCCGAAGAGCGGGCGCGCGTTTTTCAGCGCGGAGCCCGCATCGGATCGGGTGACGGCCGCGGCCTCGGGCTCGGCTTGGCCATCGTCGAAAGCATCGTAGCGCGCGCCGGCGGCGAGCTGAGCGTCGGCGATGCGCCCCTGGGCGGCGCTCGCTTTGAAATCCTTCTGCCGCTCCAAGCGGAGAAAGGTGGAGCGGAGTCGTAGCAGGCCGCTCATGACGAGCGTACCATCCGACCTCCGGCGCAGCGAGCGAACGCTCGCGCTCGCGCGCGACGTCGACCGACGGTATGGTGAGAACGCTCCGATCGCCATCTCCGAGATCGGCTCGGGGCTCTTTTTTCTCTCCGACTTCGTTCGTAACGTGAACGTACCGTGCGAGATCGACTTTCTCTCGATCGGCGGCGATGCCTCGGCTCGTCGCTTTATCACCGATCTTTCGCGTCCCATCGACGGCCGCGACGTGCTGATCGTTTGCGACTGCGTCGACGATCTCCAACGCATGAGCTTCCTGTTGGGGGCGTTGCGCGAACGCGGACCGCGCTCGCTCGCCTTGGTTTCGTACGAACCGCTCGCCGGTGAAGAACGCGCAGCACTCGGATCGATTGCGATCCTCGGCGAAAGCGCATCGTGATGCGGCGCGCGATCGCCGCATTCTTTGCGATGCTGATAACGGCGGCGATGCTTTCGACGAGCGGAAGCGCGCTGCAACTTCCCTCCATCGAAGCGGCGGCGACCGATTTTCGTAGCCCGAACGCGCACTTGCAGGAAATGTTCCGCGCCGCGCTACTCGATACGACGACGCTCGCAGAGTACGCCCCCGACGGAACCGCCTACGTCAAGACCGGAGATATCCCCGCCGAGTGGTTGCGCGATGCGAGCGCCCAATTGCGGCCGTACCTGTTCTTTGCCAAGCAGGATCCCAGCGTGCGGAAACTCTTGCGTGCGATCTTGGCCCGCATGGCGAAGTACATCCAGATCGATCCCTACGCAAATGCGTTCACGCTCGATTATCGCGTCTGGGAACAGAAATTCGAACTCGACTCGCTCGCCTATCCGGTAACGCTCGCGTGGAGCTACTGGAAGACCACCGGGGACACCTCGATCTTTACTCCCGATATGGAGCGAGCGCTCGAAGATATCCTCAATACGATGGAGCGCGAACAGGACCACCCGCGCGATTCGCATTATACCGAACCCGAACTCGCCGACGGCGGGAAGGGGCGCCCGGTCGCCTATACCGGGATGATTTGGACGGGATTCCGCCCCTCCGACGATGCCTGTTATTACAACTATCTCATTCCGTCGGAGATGTTCGCCGTGGTCGCGCTCGGCGATATCGCCGACATCGAGCGGAACGTCTACCGCAACGTCATCCTCGCGCGCTCGGCCGATGCACTGCGCGACGAAGTTCAACGCGGCATTCAAACCTACGGGCTCGTATTCGTCCCGAAATACGGCTACATCTACGCCTACGAAGTCGACGGCCTCGGGCATGCGATTCTCACGGACGATGCGAACATACCGAGCCTGCTCTCGGCTCCCTATATCGGCTATACTTCAAAATCCAACGTCTACTACCAAAACACGCGACGCTTTTTGCTCTCCGACGATAACCCGTCGTTCTATTCGGGGCGCTACGCCTCGGGGATCGGGAGTTTCCACACGCCCGATCATTGGATATGGCCGCTCGCACTGATCGTACAAGGGCTTACGGCACGATCGCAGACCGAAAAGCAGGACGTTCTCAACGAGTTGCTCGCGAGCGATCCGGGCGATCATCTCTTGCACGAATCGTTCGATCCGAACGATCCCAAGCATTTTACGCGCCCCAATTTCGGGTGGCCCAATGCACTTTTTTCAGAATTCGTGATGACGTCGTTCGAAGGCAAACCGGAGATCCCGATGGGGAGCGGCGCAGACCTGGAGTTTCGTAGTCAATGAGCGGACGGATCGATGCCGTACTCGGCATGCAATGGGGCGACGAGGGGAAAGGACGGATCGTCGACTGGTACGCGCGTGGGTACGACGTGGTCGCACGCTTCGGCGGCGGCGATAACGCCGGCCATCGCATCGAAGTCGGCGAGACGAAGCTCGCTCTGCGTCTCGTTCCCTCCGCCGCACTCCATCCGAGCGTCGAACTCTTCGTAGGTTCGGGCTGCGTCGTCAATCTCGAAGGCGCGCTCGAAGAGCTCGCGCGGCTCGCCGAGGTCGGCGTCGATATTTCGCGCGTTCGTTTCTCGGACCGCGCGCATATCGTTCTGCCCGATCACGGCGTTCTCGACCGAGCCGCGGAGCGCGCGCGCGGGGAGCAACGCATCGGCACGACGGGGCGCGGGATTGGGCCGGCGTACGCCGACCGCGTCGCTCGCATTGGTATCACGCTGGGCGAGACGCTCGACGAGAGCCTCTTTCGCGGTCGGCTCCGCGCAATTCGTTCAGCGCACGAGCGCGCGACGCCGGATCCCTCGGTCTTCCCGGATTTTGACGAAATGGAAGAACGCTTGCTCGCTGCCGCGGCACGCCTGCGCACGGCGATCGTCGATGGAGTCGAGTACGTGCACGCCCGGCTCGCCGCCGGCAAACGCATATTGGCCGAAGGCGCCCAAGGAACGCTGCTCGATCTCTCGTTCGGTAGTTACCCGTTCGTGACGTCCTCGCAGTGCACCGCGGGAGGCATCTGCACGGGGCTCGGCGTTGGGCCGAGTGCGATCGGACGCGTGATCGGTATCCTCAAGGCCTACACCACCAGGGTCGGCGAGGGGCCATTCCCCTCCGAGCTTCACGACGCGGAGGGCGCGCATCTTCGCGAGGCTGGGCGGGAATTCGGCACGGTGACCGGGCGCCCGCGCCGCTGCGGATGGTTCGACGCGGTCGCGGCCCGCTACGCCGTGGCCCTCAACGGCGCGCATGCCGTCGCGCTCACCAAGCTCGACGTGCTCTCCGGGCTCGACCGGATCGGCATCGTCACCGGGTATCGCCGGGGCGGGAGGCCCGCCACGCTCGCCGAGGCCGGCTCCCCCGATTTTGCCGTCGAGATCGAGTACCTCGACGGCTGGAACGAGGAGATCGGCGCCGCGCGCAGACTCGGCGATCTCCCCGATGCGGCTCGCCGTTATATCTCCCGTCTCGAAGCGCTCGTCGGCGTGCCGATCGAGCTCTTTTCCGTCGGTCCGGAGCGCGAATCGTTAATCAGAGCTTGACGGAGCCTTGATGGACTCCGATATGTCTTAAAATTGACGAAGAACGACGGAGGGCCTGTGGAGAGTGCGGATAATAATCCCATCTAATGACATGGACGCGGACCTCGGAACGCGCGCATGGACGCTCCAACAGGGATGTGGAGCGAGCACAGCCAGGGTCGGCTGCCTGACCGTAGAGTAAAGAGGACACGTCGTGGAGCAACTGCGGGCGATACTCGCGACCCTGCAAGCGCGAATCCTGAATTTCTGGGCAGGACAGAACAGACAGGGCCGAACGCTCGTTACCGGCGGGGCGATTGCCGCGGTGCTCGCACTCGTTGCCTTCGGCGCGCTCGTGTTTGGGCGCGGTCCTTCGTATTCCACGCTGTTCTCCAATCTTTCGACGAGCGATGCGAACGCGGTGCTCGGACATCTCAAAGCCGACAAAGTTCCCTATCATATCTCGCTCGACGGGAAGACGATCTCGGTTCCCTCCGCCGATGTCAGTGCGGAGCGCATTGCGATTGCCGGCTCGGGATTGATCAAGGGCGCGGGCGTCGGATACGAAATTTTCGACCGCACCAACTTCGGCATGACGCAGTTCCAGGAGCGAATCGACAAAACGCGAGCGATCGAAGGCGAACTGGAACGCACGATCGACGGGCTCACGCCGGTCGAAGCGTCGCGGGTGAGCATCGTCACCCCCGATCACACGCTGTATAGCGATTCACAGGAGCCGACCACCGCCTCGGTCGCGATCAAATTGCGCCCGGGTCAGGGGCTCGACGGGTCGCAGGTCGAGGGCATTACGATGCTCGTCGCGCGCTCTGTCGAAGGCCTGAAACCGGTCAACGTCACGATCGTCAACCAGGATGGTCAGATTCTTTTGCCGACGCAGGTCGCCGCGAACAATGCATCGGCGCAAGATAACGCGCTGCAGCTCACCCAAGAACAGTTGATCGCCAAAGAGCGCTACGAATCGAGCCTCCAGCAGAGCATTCAGTCGATGCTCGATAGCACGTTAGGCAAGGGGCGTGCCGTCGCGCGCGTCTCGACGAAAATGTCGTTCGACGTGAATGCCTCCGATGGGAAGGTCTACGCTCCGCAAGGAACCGTACTCTCGCAACAAAGCTCGCGCGAATCCTATAACGGCACGCAGCCGGCGCAGCGCGCTGCGGTCGGTGTGCCGGGAACCACGAGTAATATCGGAACCTATCAAGCGCTGCAGAACGCCACCACGAACGGGCGATATAATAAAGCCAAGACGACGACGAACTACGATATCTCGGTTCAAAACGTCAAACATATCGACGCGCCCGGTAAAGTTCTACAGACCAGCGTCGCCGTTCTCGTCAACTCGACGCCGCAAACCACCAACTCCGGGACCGGCCTCGCCGTCGCCGCCGCACCCTACGTGTTGACGCCGGCGAACGTCACGCAGATACGGAACGTCGTCATCGCCGCGGCCGGTCTCGATCTCGCCGCAGGCGACCAGGTGAGCGTCGAAGCGATACCGTTCAACCCGGCGCTCGCGCAGCGCACCGTCGCAACCGGCGTGACCACGGTCTTAGGGATCCCGCTCTGGGTATTGCTCGCGATCGGCGGGCTCGGGCTCCTCGGAGTCGTCGGCTTCCTGGCGACGCGAGCGCGCGAATCGAAGTTCGTTCCGAGCACGGATCTGCCGTCCTTCGACTCCAGCCTCACCGACGAGTTGCCGCCATTCGAGGAGCATCCCTTACTGGAAGGTGCTCCGGGTTTAAGCGCCCCCATGCGTTCCACCGCCGATATGACGAGAGAGCAAATGATCGAATACGTCACCACCGTTGCACAAGAGAGCCCCGACAGCATCGGGAAGCTCGTCAAGCTCTGGCTCGCCGAGTAGCGGGCCGGTAGGAAAGAACGAGCATCGACGTGGATTCACCGATCGTAAACCTCTCGAACGTGGGGCTTCCCGAGACTTCGGCGCCGTTGCCGTTCGGCGATAGCGAGTCGCTCGAGATATCCGGCCCGGAGAAGGCGGCAATTCTGCTGATCACGCTCGGGCTCGAACTCTCCGCGACGATTTTTAAGTTCCTTCGTCAGGACGAAGTCGAGCGGATCGTTTTGGAGATCGCAAAGATCCCGACGGTTTCATTGGAAAAGCGCGATGCCGTCATCCAAGAAGCGTACCAGCGCGCGATCGCCCTAAAATATATCAACGAGGGCGGCATCGAATACGCGAAGGAGATCCTCGAGCGCTCGTTCGGCGCGGGGCAGGCCGACGATATGACGAGCCGCCTCTTCGCGGCGCTCAAACACGGCAATCCGCTCGAACTCATTAAAAATACCGAGCCCGCTCAACTCCTGCAGTTCATTCAAGACGAACATCCGCAAACGATCGCCCTGATCCTCGTCTACATGCAGCCGGAACAGGCGGGTGCGGTGATCTCGGCGCTGACGCCGGAATTGCAGGCCGATGTCGCGATGCGCATCGCCATCTTGCAGAAAACCGCTCCGGAGGTGCTCGAACAGCTCGACGAGTTGCTGGGCCGTCGCCTGCTCATTAGCGGCGCGGATTTCTCGAAGGCCGGCGGCGTGGCATCTTTGGCCTCGGTGATGAATTTCGTCGATCGCGAAACAGAGAAGAACATTCTCGACGGTCTGACCAAACGCGATCCCGAACTGGCGCAAGAAGTCAAGAACCTGCTCTTCGTCTTCGAAGACATCATCAACCTCGACGATCGTTCGATCCAGCGCATCCTCAAGGAAGTCGACGGAAAAGAGCTCGCGCTCGCACTCAAGGTTGCCAACGACGATCTTTTGGCCCGCGTCTACAAGAACATGTCGACGCGCGCCGGGCAAATGCTCAAAGAAGAGATCGAGGTTTTGGGGCCGACGCGTATGCGCGAAGTTGGGAAGGCGCAGCAACAGATCGTCGACGTCATTCGCACGCTCGAGGAGAATGGCCAAATCGTCATCGCTCGCGGTGCGAAAGACGAACGACTGGTTTAACGGGCCCGGCAAAGGTACTCGATGGGGAAGATCGTACGGGGAGCTCGCATCGTCGAGGAAGCCTATCGCGTCGGCGTTCCCGATACGCGCGAGGTTCTTGCGGCTGTCGACGAATCGAACGACCCTGCTTTTGCCGCCGCCGAAGAAGCGGGCGACGCCGATCTGCACGCGGCGGCTCCGGCGCCGACGGTCGACGTTATCGATTGGGATGCGTTACGCAGTGAAGCGACCGCCGCTCTAGAACGCGCGAAAAGCAGCGCCCGCGAGATTTTGGAGGGTGCGTTCCGGACGGCGAGCTCGCTGCTCGACCAAGCGCGCCGCGACCGCGACGCGATCCTTGAGGCGGCGCGCGCTGAAGGGCATGAGGCGGGGCGCCAAGAGGGCATCGCCCGGGTCGATGCCGAGCTCAACGAGTTGCTCGGCTTGTTGCACGGCATCATCGATGCGGTGCGTGAAGATCGCGATCGCTTCTTACGGAGCGCCGAACCAGAACTCGTGCGGCTCGCGCTGGGAGCCGCGGAGCGCATCGTGCATCACGAAATTTCGCAGAACGACCAATTCGTCGTCGAGACCGTGCGTTCGGCGCTGACCCGCGCGATGGCGCGCAGCGACATTTCCATTCGTGTGAATCCCGAGGATATGGCGGTGATGCGCGAGTATCGCGAGCGCCTGCTAGCAGCCGGCGATTTCGAACACCTGCGGCTCATCGAAGACCAACGCATCGACCGCGGAGGAGCGGTATTGGAGAGCGATTCGGGAACCGTCGACGCCAAGATCGCAACGCAGTTGCGCGAAGTTCGCGGAGCGCTCATCCCCGCCGACGAGTTCCCCGAAATCACTGCGACGGCGAGTTAGCACGATGGAGACGCTCGCATTTCGGGCCGACCGGTATCTCGAGGCGCTTCACGATGTCGACTGTATGCGCCAAAATGGGCGCGTTTCGCAGGTGATCGGCGTGGTGGTCGAGAGCAACGGCCCGGCTATGGCCGTCGGCGAGACCTGTTGGATTCGCTACCGAAGGAACGCCGAGCCCGTCCTTGCGGAGGTCGTCGGCTTTCGGGACAATCGCGTGCTGATTATGCCGTTGGGCGACCTTTCGGGAATCGGCGCGGGCAGCGACGTCGCGGCGTGCGGAAAACCGTTGCAGATTCGGGTCGGCGACGAATTACTGGGGCGCGTCCTCGACGGATTGGGAAACCCGATCGACGGAAAGGGTGCGATCGATTCGCTCAAGCTCGCGTCGGTCACCGCCAATCCCCCCGCTGCGATGCAGCGCCGGAGAATTTCAGAAGCACTTCCGCTCGGCATCCGCGCCATCGATGGCTTGCTGACGTGTGGAAAGGGACAACGCGTCGGCATCTTTGCCGGCTCCGGCGTCGGGAAATCGACGATCCTCGGCATGATCGCACGCAATACCGCCGCCGACGTCAACGTTATCGCGCTCGTCGGCGAGCGCGGTAAGGAAGTACGCGATTTTCTCGAACGCGATCTCGGAGATGAGGGGCTCCGTCGCAGCGTCGTCGTCGTGTCGACGAGCGACCAACCGGCGCTCGTGCGTATTAAGGCGGCCTTCGTGGCGATGACCGTCGCGGAGTATTTCCGCGATCTCGGCCTCGACGTGATGTTCATGATGGATTCGGTAACGCGCTTCGCGATGGCTCAACGCGAGGTCGGCTTGGCGATCGGCGAACCGACGACAACGCGCGGCTATACGCCTTCGGTCTTCGCGACGCTTCCGCGATTGCTCGAACGCGCGGGGACGTCGAGCCGAGGCAGCATTACCGGGCTTTTTTCAGTGCTCGTCGACGGCGACGATATGAACGAGCCCGTCAGCGATGCGGTGCGCTCGATTCTCGACGGGCACATCGTCCTATCGCGCAAGTTGGCTTCGGCGAATCACTACCCGGCGATCGACGTCCTCGAGAGCATCAGCCGCGTCATGCCCGACGTCGCCGACGAGAATCACCTCGCGGCCTGTTCGGCGATTCGAGAATTGATGGCGACCTATCGCGAAGCCGAGGACCTGATCAACATCGGCGCCTACGTGGCCGGAAGCAATCCGCGCATCGATTTAGCGCTCTCCAAAGTGGAGGCAATCCGCCATTTTCTGCGGCAGGGGATGTACGAACACTCCGACTACGGTGCGACCCTCGCCTCGTTGATGAGCGTGGTGTAGCGCGTGGCAACCTTTCACTTTCGCCTCGATCCCGTACTCGTGCAGCGCAAGCGGGTCGTCGAGCGCGAGCAAGGCTTGGTCGCGATCGCGCAGCGCGCGCACGATGCGGCGCTCGCGGAATTCCGGCGGCTCGATGCGGAGTTTGCCGAGCACTCACGCATCCTCCGCTACGAACACGCGCGCCTGACGACCGATGAATTGGTGCTGATCTACGGGCATATCAGCTATCTCGATCGGGCGATGGATGCAGCCAAACGCGATCTCGATCTCCGAAAAAGCGAACTCGATACCGCTATGTACGCCCTCCACGAGGCGATGAAGCGAAGGAAAGTCGTGGAGACCCTCAAAGATCATGCGCTCGGCGCATTTCGCCTCGGGGAGATGCGGCGCGAGCAAAACGAACTCGACGACGGTAACGCGCGTCGCGACGAACGCCGGAGCGCGCTCGATGTCGAGAAAGGAGGCCAACGATGATCGTCACACGCCAGCGTCGCAAACCCTTCCCGTTCGGACGGCTCATCTTACCGATCGTCGCCATCCTCGCGATCGTCGGAGCCTTTCTGTGGCCGCCTTCTCGGGCTGCGATTACGGCGGGTCCACTCGCGCCGATGTGGCAGAACCTGGGAGCGCGCTTCGCGGTCGTCGCCGCCCCGTTCCATTTTGCGGCGCAGAACCAACTGATCGCCCGGCGCAATCACGAGATCGTGACGCTCCAGGCGCAACTCGCCAACGCCCAGCGGAAGCTGGCGGCGACCGAGAGCGCCACGACGGCTTTGAAAGCGCGCGTCCAACAGCTCGATGCGCAGGTCGCGCAGACACGCTCGAAGGCACCGCCGGCACTCGTGAAGCCCGCGGCCTCCCCCGGGGCGTTCGGCGCTACGAGCACCGCGGCGGGCTCCAACCTCGCCGCTTCGGCGACCCCCAACGACCGGCGCGTTGCCGCCGATTGGGCGGCGATGGACCCGACCAACGCTGCGAAGGTGGTGCAACGGCTTCCCGTTCCCTACGACGCAAAGATTTTCTCGCTGATGTCCGCGAGCGATGTCGGCGCGATCCTCGATAAATTGCCGGCGGCATTCGCCGCGCGCATCACGCAAGAAAACCCGACCCTCAAGCCATAACGCGTGCGCTCGACTCTCACTCAAACCGTTCGGACGCGCACGATCGCATCCGATACGCTGACGCCGATCCTTGCCTATCGCGCGCTCGCACAACGCGGCGCGAGCTGCCTATTGGAGAGCGTCGATGCGGGCGGCACGCTCTCGCGCTATTCGTTCGTCGGTTTCGATTACCGTTCGACGCAGCGCTTCGAGAGCGGTACGAGAATGTACGATGAGATTCGCGCCTTCGTGGACGCCTATCGTCCCCCCGCCGATGCGCCGCCTGGCGGGGGAGTTCTGCTCGCGTTTGCCTACGATGCCGCGCGCGCGCAGGCGCGGCTCCCCGCGCGAACGGCGGATGCTCCGCAGATGCCTGCGGCGGTCGTCTCGATTCCAGGAACCTGGCTGATTTTCGACCACTACACGCATAGCCTCACGCTCTGGTGCTGCGACGATGCCGGAAGCGAGCTCAACGCCCGGATCGACGAGTACGTGGCGCGGTTGCTCGATGCGCGCGCTTCGCTGCCGGGCGCGTTCCGAGCGCACGGACCGATCCGCGCGAGTATGGATCGCGACGCATATCTCGCTTTGGTCGACCGTGCGCAGCGAGCGATCGAGGACGGCGACGTCTACCAGCTCCAACTCGGTATTCGCTTCGATGCGGCGCTGGAAGGCGATCCGCTCGATTGCTATCGCGCGCTGCGCCGCCGCAATCCTTCGCCGTATATGTTCTTCGTCGATACGGAGTTCGGCGCACTCTTCGGCGCATCGCCGGAGTTTCTCGTTCGTCTTGACCGACGGCGCGCGCGCATTCGGCCGCTCGCCGGTACTCGCGCGCGCGGCGAGAGCCCCGACAGCGACGCGCGAATCGCTGCGGAATTGCTCGCCGACGAAAAGGAACGCGCCGAACACGTCATGCTCGTCGATCTCGGGCGCAACGATCTCGGATCGGTCTGCAAACTCGGCAGCGTGCGCGTCGAGGAATTGCTGCAGATCGAACGCTACAGCCACGTCATGCATATCGTTTCGGATTGCGTCGGCGAATTACGCGACGATTGCGATGCGCTCGATCTCTTCGCCGCTGGATTCCCCGCCGGAACGGTAACGGGGACGCCGAAAGTTCGGGCGATGGAGATCATCGATGCGTGGGAGCCCGTGACGCGTGGATTCTATGCGGGCAGCGTCGGCCGTTGGAGCTTCGAAGGTGACTTCGATTCGTGCATTACCCTGCGCAGTCTCCATGCGTCGGGGGGGCGTATCTGGTGGCAGGCCTCCGCCGGCATCGTCGCCGATAGCGTTCCGGCCTCCGAGTATGCCGAGATTCTGCAAAAGACGCGAATCGCACGCGCAATGCTCGAACTCGAGGACGAGGCGGCGACGAAATGAGAGTGCTCTTCATCGATAACTACGATTCCTTTTCGTATAACGTCGTGCACCTACTCGCCTCGCAGGGTGCTACGGTGCGCTTCGTCCACGCCGACGATCCCGCGCTCGGAATCGAGACGCTCGACGAGGTCGACGCGATGACGGTCGGGCCGGGGCCGGGGGAGCCGCAGGATACGCCGATGCTGGGGCGGCTGATCGCCGCCGCGATCGAGCGCGACCTCCCGACGCTGGGGGTCTGCCTCGGGCAGCAAGCCATCGGCGAGAGCCTCGGGGCGCGCGTCGTTCATGCGCCGCGGCCGATGCACGGGAAGACCGACGCGATCGAACACCTTGGACGCGGCCTCTTCGCCGGACTGCCGAATCCATTTCGGGCGACCCGCTATCACTCGCTCGCGCTGGAGCCGACCTCGCTGCCCGCGGGGATCGAGGTCCACGCTCGGAGCGCCGACGGGGTGGTCCAGGGGATCGCCGTGAGCGGGAAGCGCTGCTTCGGGGTCCAGTTCCACCCGGAATCGGTGCTGAGCGAGTGCGGCGGGGCGCTCGTCGCCAACTTTTTCGCTCTCATCTCGCGGTAGAGCGGGCGACTTCGGTCGCTACACCGCCTATTTACGCGTGAGTAATTACCAGCGAGACGTTGTCCGCGGATCCGTCATTGTACGTCCCTTCATACCGCGTGATCGCGATGGTGATGTCGGCGCGCGTTGCATTGTTCGGGACGGCTCCCGACCGCGACCGATACAAGAGACCGGTGAGGTTTTTGCGTTCCTGCGGCGTGACCGGGCCAAGATTGAAACTTCCAACGGAGTCGCCGCGTGCGTTTAAAAACGTTACGGTCGCAGTTGCGTGATCGTTTTGGTTTCTCCAACCTCCCAGCCAGGCTGAGAATATGAAGCGGCACGCTCCGGCTCGAATCGCTGCGGCTGATGCAAGCAAGGAGATTGACTGCGTCGCCGTCGATCGCGGCGCATTTCCGCCTTCGAAGTCATTCTTTCCGCGGTTCGGGGGGCCGGGGGATTTCTCGTTCGGAAATCCGCCGGGAATTCCATACTGAACCGCCGTGAACTGCCCGGTTGTCCTCCAGCCCGTCGGCCTGACGATTTGCGTGTCGTTCGCGGCGCCGACATTCGCCTCCGCATTGCCGTTTCGAACCAGATTTCGTCCGAACCAGCTCGCGGAAGCCGTCGGTCCGTGAACCGCTGCGGTCGTGGCCAGCAAAAGCGTTACGCCCGCGACGATCGCCGTGAATTTGAGGGGATGCGTCATCGTCCTATCCTTCTTTCTTTCGACGCGCGGAGGCTAATGTACGTGCCCATGGGGTGCAGAACGCGCGGGCACCCGGATGGCATTGCGCTTTGCGCCTGCCCCTCGGGATAAAACGCCCAATGTCCGGAAAAATGTTCTCTTACTTTTTTCCCGCGCGTGATGTCCACGGTTCCGCAGAGGACGAGGCCGCTCGGGAGCGGGACAAAATTGATGTGGGCCAGCTGGCCGATCTCGACGTGTTTCGCCGGCGGACAAAGGCCGTGGCCGTCCGATTTGGCCATGAACCCATTGACGCTCCAATTGTATCCCGATGAGGTTATATACAGGTCCGAAGGTGACGTTCGTGCCCGGCGAGCCGAACTCGCCCCCGAACCGCATGGCGGAGGTAAGGCCCAAACGTAGTGGTACGATGACTGAGCCTGGGCGGTCCCCCGGTACGAAATGGGAAGCTTTCCGTTCATACCGCCGTTGCCGTCGGCGAAGAAGGTGAAGCTGACGGTCCCCTTATCGATCTCGGTTTTGTGGCTGTCGCGATCTTTTTCGGTATAGGTGAATGCGTAAGAGCCGACCCATTCCCGCACCGAAGCCAAGGGTGAGGCCACGCGGCTTGAACCCGCAGTAATACCGCAAAGTGCCAAGCTTGCCGCCACGAATGCAGCACGCAATATTTGCATCTGCCGCCCGTGGCCGGTTCTTCCGTTGTTGTGCACGCGTCGACCTTCCACGAACAGGTTTGGGAAAGTGAAGTTGCGACGCATTATTTGCACCTCCGTAAGCACGGGAGCCTTCGGCACGCTTCCGCCTGCACCTACGATTTTTTGGCACGGGCAAGGGGTCCCTGAAAAACTGGAACGAGCGTTCGGTAGAGTTTGTGTTGGCAGGCCGAACGCGCTCCGGCAATGCGAATCGGCTAGGGAATACGGCGCCCCGCCGGCGACCGTTTTACCGGCACGGGCGCAGTGGCTACGGGAAGAGTGTCGGTTGAAAGCAGCGCGGGCTTGATAATCGTCATGTCGAACATTTCCCTTCGTGACTATTCGGCGTCGATCGCAGGATCGCGTCGCACACCGCGTGCGCCGTGCCCAGCGTCGCCGCTAGGTGCGTCTTTTCCGGCGGGCATGGCCGCCGCCCTTCTACGATTCGTGTGAACGGGCACGCCGCTCCCAAGCAACCTGGAACGTAGAAGCAATCCCCACACGTCGCATCGGAGCGATAGTCGGACTGCGATGTCCACAATGCAAATTTTTCGTCGTCAATCTGCGCCCTCCCGGAGTCGGTAAGCGTGCCGATGTGGTTGCGGCTATCGCCGAAGGCCAACGTGCATTTATAGAGCTGCGCATCGGCGCCGACGACGAGCGCATTCGTTCGCCCGGAATAGCAATAGCGCGCTCCCGGACCAAAGGCATTGAAACCGATGCAGTCGCGCGCGCTTGCACGCAAGGCGATCGTACGGAGGTTCTGCAATGAACCCTCGCGGTCGGCAAGCGGCCGAAGCCCCCCGGAGCTTCCTTCCCAGAGAGTATGGAAATCCAGCGTAAATCGCGGATCGTCTCCGAACGACTCCATAAAGCGGGCGACGAGCGTGCGGGCGGCCCTCTCGTTTTCTTGGTGAACGTTGACCCGTACGAGGACCTGGCGGGCGTAACGGCTGGCCCGTAAGCGAAGCAAGTTCGACCAAATGACTTCGAAGGTGGCGCCGCCACCGCATAACGGACGCGTCCGATCGTGCGTTTCGGGTGTTCCGTCGAGCGTGACCTGGTACTGTCGACACTGCGTCGCTTCCAAGAACTCGATTTTCTCTCGATCGAGAAGATAACCGTTGGTCGTGATACTCGATTCAAAGTGCACGCCATGGGTCTCGCACAGTGATTGCGCGTACTCGGCGATTTCGACGAGAACGGGAAACGCGAGCAACGGTTCTCCGCCAAACCACGCGAGCCGTAACGTACGTAATTGCGGGACGGTCGTGCGCATGAACGTTTTCAGCCGCGTACGAACATCCGGGCTCATGGCGTTATTTGAAAAATCTTCATAACAATACACGCAGCGGAAATTGCATGCCTCCGTCGGCATTACGATGAGATCGAGCGTCTGCGGATCGTTGAGGGCGTCGCGCAGCGCGTCGACCGCAGCGAGTTCGTCGCGATCGGATGGTACCAAGAAACCGAATTTCATGAGATCGAAGGCGATGGAAGGAAGATCTGCTCGATCGATGCTGCCGCGAAGCAAGAACCTCACGAGAGGCCCTTCATCGGCGTCGAAGGATACGACGGCGCCGGTAAAGCTGTTGGCGAGCATCAATCGCCGTCCAATGCGACGCATCGCGTTGAAGCGTGATGGCTTGTAGATGTGCGCCGCAGTCATAGCACGAGTGTCGGCGAGTGAATAAAAAGCAATAGCAAGAACACGATCTCCGCGTTCGCGCAAAGCGTTCATTTTCCTCGTAGTTACGATGAGTGTATATCGAGCACCGCTTTAAAAAGCGTCGCTCTTATATCCTGCGCGGACGTTCTTCAGGCGGTGTTCGGCAAAATAATTTCTTCGTCGGTAGCGACGTAAAGGTCGGAGAACATTTTTAAACAAACCCGATATTGTTCGAGCGTGGCTTTCCACTCGTCGAGGAGCGCTCGCCCGGGTGTCGTCAGGTGATAGGCGCGACGCGCCGGACCGCGCTCGCTAGGGTTCCAGCACGACGCGATGGCTCCGTCGCGTGCCAGGCGTCGCAGCGCGTGGTAGAGGGTGCTCGGTTCCGTCTCGATGGCAAAACGGTCACGAAGGAGTCTTGCGATCTCGTATCCATGTGCATCGCCGTGTTGGAGAAGAACGAGTAACCAGGCGAGCATGAAGTTCTTTGGCATGCCGCTCGGCGGCATGCTCGCCTCCCCAAGGAAGCGGGCACTCGCGCGCGCATTGTGTCGGTACAAGAAACCTCGCCCTCGCCCGCCGAAACGGGTGCCCCAGCGTTTGGTTCTAGTGTAGTGCGGCTTACCGATGGGCAGTTATAAGCTTTGCTCGGGCACGTGCAACTTTTTCCAGGATGTCGGATGCCTTGGCCGCCCAGATGAATGGCTTGGGGTTTTGGTTGTGATTCTCAAGGTGCTCCATGATCGTGGTAATCAATTCTGCCTCGCTCCCGAAGGCGCCACGACGTAATCGATTGACGGTCAGGTCGCGAAAGAAGCGCTCGACCATGTTGAGCCACGATGCACTCGTTGGCGTAAAGTGCATGTGGAAGCGCTGGTGCCGGGAAAACCAACGCTGCACCTTCGGGTGTTTGTGCGTCGCATAGTTATCTGCGATGAGGTGAATGTCCAGCTCCGACGGCGTCCGTTTGTCGATGAGGCGTAGAAACTTGAGCCACTCGTCATGGCGATGCCGTTTCATGCACGTGCCGATCACCGATCCATCGAGCGTGTTGAGCGCAGCGAACAACGTCGTCGTCCCATTACGCTTGTAGTCGTGGGTCATGGTCGCCAGGCGGCCACGCTTGAGCGGCAGTCCCGGCTGCGTTCGGTCGAGCGCCTGGATCTGGCTCTTCTCGTCAACGCTGAACACCAGCGCGTGCTCCGGCGGCGAGAGATACAGCCCGATGACGTCTTCGAGCTTCTCGGTAAACTGTGCATCATTGCTGAGTTTAAACGTCCTGACGAGATGCGGTTTTAAGCCGTGCATCTTCCACGTCCGCCGCACCGTCCTCTCACTCACGCCAACTTCTCGCGCCATACGACGCGTGCTCCACTGCGTTGCGTCGTTGGGCTGCTCCATCGTCGTTTTGGTCACGATGCTTTGAATGATCTCTGCAGCAATGCGCGGCTTGCGTCCTGCGCGCGGTGCGTCCTTCTCGATTCCAACGATACCCTGCGCAAGGAATCGTTCGCGCCAGCGTGCTACCGTGCGAGGCATAACGCTCAGCTGCTCAGCAATTTCGATGTTTTGCAGCCCTTTGGCTGCCAGCAGCACGATGCGGGCTCGTTCGGCTACGCGCACCGGAACCCGGCGACCGTGAGATAAACGCGCGAGTGCTTTTTGCGTTTCGCTCGTCAGCGTGATCCGTGGGGCAATGCGCATGATTCGATCTCCGGCGGCGTTTCCACGATCGTATCACGATTTTATATAAATGTCTATATATACGCCGCACTTCACTAGGAGCCTGTCGCAGTATTGCCC
>JAJYMV010000176.1 GCA_021786705.1 bacterium | reverse complement strand
CGCATAGGGCGCAGCTTGTGTCATGCCGAGTAGCCGCCCCTCGACAGGCTCGGGGTAAACTCCGCGGCCGTATCGAGGCGTGTGAAAAGTGCTCCCTCGATACGCCCTCTTCGAGGGCTACTCGGGATGACAAAGGCGCTTCGCGCTACTCGGGGTGACAAATCGCGCTACTCGTCGAATCGGAGCGAGTGCGGGCGCTCGGGAATATCGGTAAACGCCATCGGGCGATCCCACCAGTCGTGCTTGCGTGCTGCGGCTTCGGAGGCGCTCGGCGCTCCCGGTAAGCGTTCGCGCAGGGCGATGCGATAGGCCTCGAGATAGCGATCGACCATGCGCTCGACGCTAAAGCGTTCCTCGATGTGTTTGCGGCAGCGCGCGCGGTCGAGATTTTGCAAGTGCGGAACGGCGGCGACGGCGGCATCGAGATCGTCGCAGAGAATCCCGGTCGTTCCGTCGAGCACGATCTCGGGAATCGATCCCATGCGCGCTCCGAGGACCGGGGTGCCGCAAGCCATCGCTTCGACCATGGTGAGCCCGAATCGTTCCGGGCGCGTCGTCATATGCACTAACGCCAATGCGCCTCCGAGCACCTCATCGCGCCGCGCGCCGCGTACTTCACCAAGAAACTCCACCGCGTCGCCGTCGATCTGCGGTGCGATCAGTTCGTTAAAGTAGCGTTCGTCGTGTGGAATGCCGGCGAGTTTGACGCGTATGCCCGCGCGTTTCGCGATTTCAACGGCGAGGTGCGTTCCCTTTTCCGGGTGGAAGCGCCCGATAAAAAGCAAATAATCGCCGGGCGAATCGCGGAAGGTGAACTGCGCCGCATCGATGCCGTTGTAGGTCGTGCCGAGATAGCGCAGCCCCGGGTCGCGGTCGGCGTCGCTGATCGACGTAAAAAAACTACGATGCGCGCAGGCATAATACGCTGCGAGGATCTGCGGCTGCGAAAACCCGTGAATCGTCGTCAGCATCGGCGGGCTCGGGCGCGCCAACGCATAGGTCATCGGTTTCCAGTCGAAATTGTTATGGATCAGATCGAATCGCTCCGCCTCTTCGAAGAGCGTTCCGATATGGATTCCTTCGAAGACGTTGCCGTCGAGCGCGCGATCTTCGTTGAGCGCGATCGGAACGACGCTTCGCAGCGTACCTTCGAAATGCGAATCTCCCGCCGCGTAGAGCGTGACGGCGAGGCCGCGGGCGCGCATGCCCTCGGCGATGTTAAACGATATTTGCTCCCACGGGCCGTAGCCTGGCGGCGGCACCGGCCACGAAATCGGGGCGAGCACCGCGAGGCGCAGCCCGCGCAGATCCTCGGCGCTATCGGGCACGGTCGAAGAGCAACGCCCCGTCCTTCATCACGGCGAGCGGTTGGTAGAGCGTCGAAAGATCGTCGGCGATATCGCTCTCCAGAAAAAGCAGATCCGCAGGTTCGCCGGGAGCCAACGTTCCAGACGTGAGCCCGACGAGTTCGCTCGCGACGGCGGTCGCGGCGTGAAGGGCTTCCTGAGGGCTCATGCCCAGCAAGCGATGCATTAATTCGATTTCGTAGGCGTACCGCTCGTGAAAATTGTAGGGTGTTCCCGCATCGGAACCTCCGGCGATTTTCACTCCGGCACGGTAGGCGCGCGCGATATTGCGTTGCATCTCCTCGGCGACCGTCCGCGCCTTGCGCAGCGCCCACTCGGGCTGCTTGCCGTCGTCGGCATGTTCGAGAATACAGGTCGGCGCGGTGAGCGTCGGCACGAGATACGCACCGTTGGCTTTGAAGAGCTCGATCGCTTCGTCGTCGAGCATGTGCCCGTGTTCGATCGAATCGATTCCGGCGCGTAACGCATTCTTGATGCCGATGGTGCCGATGGCATGCGCGGCGCAGCGCATTCCGTGGCGGTGCGCTTCATCGACTCCCGCCGCGAGTTCCTCGGGGGTTAATTGCGCGTTCCCGGGAACGGCGCCGCGCGTCAGCACGCCGCCGGTAGCGATAAATTTTATGCACGTCGCACCCGCGAGCAATTGTTCGCGCACCGCTTTGCGCGCTTCCCACGGCGAATCGACCTGACGACCGAGAAACCACCCGTGTCCGCCGGTCATGCAGATGACGGCCCCTGCCGACGCAATGCGCGGCCCCTCGAGTCGCCCCTCTGCAATCGCCGCGGCGACGCTCATCGCCGTTCCGCCCGAGCAACCAAGGTCGCGAATGCTGGTGACGCCCGCATAAAGTGATGTACGCGCGTTTGCTACGGCGGCGATAACGCGTTCGTTCGGCGTACTGCGCGACCACGCGTCCTGGGAGGCCGCTTCGCCGCTCCCTTCGAGGTGGACGTGCGCGTTGGTCAGGCCGGGCGTCATACAGGGAATGCGGCGAAGATGTTCGCCGCCCTCCGCTCCCTCCGCGACCGAGAGCACGCGCCCGTCGGCGATCGTAACGTCGACGTTTCGGCGCGCTTTCGCGAGCGTGCCGTCGTAGAACGTGCCGACGCGAAACGTGACGCCCGCGTGCGAACGGTTAGCCGGCGCTGAGGGCATCGCGAGCCTCCATGGCGGTGTACGCCTTGCTGGTGAGTGCGTGTCCGAGTTCGCGCGCGATGAAGCGGGATGCCGCGCGCACGCGGTCGAGATCGACGCCGGTCTCGATGCCCATCGAATGCAATAAATAGAGCAGGTCTTCGGTGCCGAGATTTCCGGTTGCCCCTGGGGCGTACGGGCAGCCGCCGAGCCCACCGCTGCTGGAATCGAAGATCGAGATGCCGCAGCCGAGCGCGGCATACACGTTCGCTAACGCCGTGCCGCGCGTATCGTGGAAGTGCATGGCGAGACGCTCCAACGGAATCCGGCGCGCGAGCATCGGAACGAGTTCCTCGACCTGGCTGGGAACGCCGACGCCGATGGTGTCGCCGATGGAAATTTCATCGCAGCCGAGATCGGCGAGCGCGACGGCGACGTCGACGACGTTCTTCGGCGGTACCTCGTCGCCGAACGGCGATCCGAATGCCGTCGAGACGTAGCCGCGAACCCTGAGCCCGTCGGCCTTTGCGTGCCGTACCACTTCGCGGAAGGTCTCGATAGACTCGGCGATACTCATGCGAATGTTGCGTTCGGTAAAGCGCTCCGATGCGGCGGTAAAGACGGCGATCTCGCGCACGTTGACGGCGCGCGCGCGTTCGTAGCCGCGCATATTGGGAACGAGCACCGGGTAGCGGACGCCGGGGCGCTTGCGAATCGCGGCGTAGACCTCCGCGCCGTCGGCGAGCTGGGGTATCGCTTTCGGACTCACGAACGAGGTCGCTTCGACGATCGGGAGCCCGCTCTCCGAGAGCATGTCGATGAACGCGATTTTGGTTTCCGTGGGGACGAGCTCGCGCTCGTTCTGCAATCCATCGCGCGGGCCCATCTCGGCGACGGTGACGCGTTTGGGGCGCTGCATCTACGCCTCGATCTCCACGAGCGCCGCACCTCCGGCAACGGTGCTGCCTTCACGTGCGTGGACGGCGGCGACGATTCCGGCGCCCGGCGCTTCGATGCGATGTTCCATCTTCATCGCCTCCAACACCACGAGCAAGGTTCGCGCCTCGACGCGGTCGCCGGGAGCGATGGCGACG
>JAJYMV010000170.1 GCA_021786705.1 bacterium | reverse complement strand
ACGGAAGGTGAACCCGTTTGCTTTAGCCGGATGTTAGCCTTCCGGCTTTGGCTGTCCGGCGATACCCGTCCGGGTGACAGCGGTGCTCGCTAGTTGCATGTACTCGCGTGTCTCTACGGCTAGCCCGCGTTCACGGAGCGTTTTTATTTGACATCACAGAGTTTGAGCCTCCTTCGAATAGCGCTCTTATCTGTGCACCTCGCGGCTCGAAAGGTCCCGTTTCAGATGATGCGATAAAGAACCAGAACATTGCGAAAATTCAAATCATATAGGGCCGTTTGGTCCGGTACGTAGCGGTCCTAAAGCGTTTGGAGGGGTAGAATCCGACGAATGGGGCAAGTTCCTCTTCCTCTACAACGTCTCGATCGAAGAACGAATCGAAACAATCTAATCCGGGCCGGCCTCAGCGCTGCGCTCGTTCGCGCTGAAGGGCGGCGAGTGCAGGTGCGAGCCCGATCAGCCCCGCGCTGATGATGAGCAATGCGACAATATAGTTTTGCGGTGCTCGAAGGCCGAGCGAGTAGGTGTATATCGCCGAACCCGCTCCAAGCGCAGCGAGGAAGCTTTGAACGACCACCTGTAGCGTTGCCTGGGTGCGCGGAGCGATCCCCGGATAGGCAATGTGTTTTGCGCGAAGCTCGGCGCGTCGCACCACGGATAAGCCGATGGTGCTGGCAAAGATGATCGCGAGCAAGAGCGTCGCCTCTCGCGAAGATGGTAGGTGCCACCCATCGAAGATCGGGGCGGCGAGCAGTACGATCGGCGCGAGCGCCGCTGCGACGCAGAGCGCTTTAAGTGCAAACCATCGGTCTACGGTGAAGGTCGATTTCATGGATTTTTTCCGCTCCGCCGCATGCGGCGCCAGGCCGGGATCACCGTTAGGAGCGCATAAGCCGCGAGGATCGCCGCGCCTTCGTTCCGACCGATCGGCGCGATGTTGAGGTGAAAGCCCGCCACTGCGCGGTCAAGAATGACGATGCCCAGCCCGAACACCGCGAGCTCGAGAGCGAAGCGGAGGACTCGCGGAATCGGCGCGATCTCCGATTTCACGGCAATGTATGCCGTCGCTGCGAGCGTTGCGAGGACGACGATACCGGCGACGAGCAGCGGCGTGCTCATTCGCCCTCCGTTCCCGGCAGCGGCGAAGCGCAGCAGAAGGCGCGCTTCCACATCGCTTCCACGCGCGCGCGCGTCGGTTTCTCGATCACTGCGGCGACAAAGCCGTCGGGGCGAATGACGATCGCGCTGGGATGCTTGAGCAGCCAGCGCTTCGGCGGTTTGGCGAGTGCAAGCGTCTCGATGCCGTCGAGTCGCACGTCGCCGCAGCAGAGCAGCGCCGCACGTCCGCGGCGCTGCTCGTTGATGCGCCGGCCGTTATCGAGAGCGACATCGCCGATACGGCGCCCTGCAAGCGGGTGCGAGGTATCGACATCGGGTGAACGGGTGTAGCGTCCGTCGAGCATGCCGAGGGTGCGGCAGGCTTTTCTGCGCATGCCGCGCGCGCGAAGGCTGCGACGCATCCACGCGAAGGCAAAGCGTTTCAACGAAGGTGGTGCGTAGACGGCAAGACGCGTCGCGAGATCGGTCGTACGCTCGATGCTGTCGTTCTGCATCTCGCGCCGTTCGATGTCGTAGCCGACGAGCAATGCCTTCGCGCAATGCGACGATTTCAAGGCGCACGCGAGCCGCCAGGCAAGATTCGCCGTGTCGTGGATGCCCGCGTTCATGCCCTGTCCGCCCGCCGGGCTATTGAGATGTGCCGCATCGCCGGCGAGTGCGACGCGCCCCGAGATGAAGTTCGGCGCGTGCCGACGATGGATGCGAAAGAGGCTGCTCCAGAAAACCGTCGAGGTGCGTGCGTCCTCGCCGAAGAGGTGGGCGATGCGTTTCGCGTGGGCGTCGGGCGCGAGCGCATCGTCGTCGCCGACGCTCGGCGCGACCGATGCGATCGTGCGCCAGAGCCCGGGTGCATACTCGATGCCGAATAGGAGCCCCGGCGCATCGAGCGCGATGCGCGGCGAAGGGAAGCGTCGGCCCTCATCGCTCTCGATCCCGATATCGGCGATCGCGACGCGGGTGGAATAGGTCGCGCCTTGCAGCGCAAAACCGAGGGCGTGTCGCACGAAACCGTGTGCGCCGTCGGCGCCGACGACGAAGGGAGCCGCAAGCGTCGTCCTCCCATTCGCACCACGCACGCCGAGCCGCACTTCGTCGTCATCCTGTTCGAGCGCGACCGCTTCTTCGTCGTAGCGGATCTCGCAGAGCGGATGCTCTGCAACGCGTTCGCGCAGAATACGAACGGTGTCGTACTGCGGAATAAAGAGGACGCCGGGGCTCTCGACGCTATCGGCGATCTCGCGAAAGTCGACCGAGAGCAGGGCTTCGTTGCTCGCGGCATCGTGCGGGGTGAAGAGCGTCGTAAAGCGTCCCGCCGCCAGCAGCGGCTCCCAGGCACCCCAATCGCGCAAGAGTTCGGCGGTTCGCGGCCAGATCACGAGGGCGCGCGATTCCCGAGCGATCTCCCGAGAGCGCTCGATGACGAGGGAACGCACGCCGTGGTGCGCGAGCCCCAGCGCGAGCGAGCAGCCGACGGGGCCGGCGCCGACAATGACGACCTCGGGTTTCATGCTCGCTGTTGGTACGCCTCCGGGGTGCGGCACTCATGCTCGCACAAGGGGTGCGGCGCGTCCGGCGGGTACAGGCGACGGTGATGCTCGGCACCGCTCACCATTGGCTCCCCTTTACCCAGATGAACGCTCCGGAGGCGCACCTCCGCCGCTTCGTGCGCGGCGAGGGTAGTTGGCTCTACGACGAAAACGGGGCCCGACTCTTCGACGCGGTGAGCTCGATCTGGACGACCATCCACGGGCACTGTCACCCGCGTATCTCCGAAGCGATTGCGAAGCAGGCCCATCTGCTCGATCACGCGACCGCGCTCGGAGCGAGCAATCCCGTCGCCGAGAGCCTCGCCGCACGGCTCTGCGCGCTGACCGGAATGCAGCACGCAATCTTCGCCTCCGACGGCGCGAGTGCGGTCGAGACCTCGGTCAAGATTGCACTCCAGTATTGGCAAAATATTGGGCAACCGCAGCGCACGCGCATCGTTCGGCTGCACAATTCCTACCACGGCGATACCGTCGGGGCGATGAGCTGTTCGAATATCGCCCTATTCAACGAACGATTTTCCGCGATCACTTTCGAAACGTACGAGCTCGGCAGCGTCGATCTCGCGAGCGACGACATCGCCGCAGTCATCGTCGAACCGCTGGTGCAAGCGGCGGCCGGCATGCGCACCGTGTCGCGGCATCGCTACGAGATGCTCGCGGGAATGACGCCGTTATTGATCTGCGACGAAATTGCGACCGGCTTTGGAAGGACGGGAACGATGTTCGCCTTCGAACAGGCACCGATTCGCCCCGACCTCCTGGTGCTGGGGAAAGGCATCACCGGCGGAACGCTCGCGCTCTCGGCGACCTTGGCGACCGATCGCGTGTATGAGGCCTTTCTCGGCGAGTATCTCGAGTTCAAACATCTTTTTCACGGACATTCGTACGCCGGCAATCCCATCGCCTGTGCGGCCGCGCTCGCGAGCCTCGCGCTCTTCGATGAAGAGCACACGATCGTCGCGGCGCTCTCGCTTTCCGCCTGCATTCGCCGCAGGCTCGATTCGCTGCGCTTGCACGCACTCGTTCGCGACGTGCGCGCGGTCGGCACGATGGTGGGGATCGAATTGCACGCCGAGCGCATCGACCCGCGCGGGTCGCTCACGCCGGCGTGGCGGGTTGCAGACGGCCTTTACCGCGCCGGACATTTCACGCGACCGATCGGCGACGTCATTCAGTTCGTGCCTCCGCTCTGTTCGCGCGAAGAGCAAATCGATGCGTTTTTCGATGCGTTGGTCGCGGAGTTGGGGCCGTGAGCTATCTCGAACGAGCGCGCGAGCAACTCGCACAGATCGACGGAATGCATCGCCGTCGCTCGTTGGATCCTCAAGGACACCCCGACGCGATCGATTTTTCCGGAAACGATTATCTTTCGCTCGCACGCGAGCCGCAAGTCGTCGAAGCCTTGCGCCGAGCGCGAAGCGTCGGCTCGGGCGGATCGCGGCTGCTCGGCGGCCGTCACCGCGAATATTACCTGTTAGAAGAAGAGCTCGCGCGGTGGTTGGGGCGCGAACGCGCGTTGCTCTTCTCGTCGGGATATCACGCCGCAATCGGGATCGCGCCGACGATTGGCGACCTCGTCGACCGTATCGATTCCGACGAGCTCAACCATGCATGTTGGATCGATGGGATGCGGCTCTCGCGGACGCCGCGCGCGATCTTCGCGCACGGCAATCCACCGATCGGCGACGGCCGCCCCCGTGCGGTCGTTAGCGAGAGCCTCTTCAGTATGGACGGCGATGCGATCGACGTCGCGCGTTATCGGGCGCTCCTCGGGCCGCACGACGTGTTGATCCTCGACGAAGCCCACGCGCTCGGAGTGCTCGGCGCGCGCGGTGCCGGGCTGGCGTATGGCGTCGAGGACGAACGCATCTTGGTGATGGGGACGCTCTCGAAATCCTTCGGCTGCTTCGGTGGCTTCGTCGCCGGTGCCGCCGATGCGATCGAGTTGCTCGTCAATCGGGCGCGAAGCTTTATTTTCGATACCGCAATGCCGCCGGCGTTGGCAACGGCGGCGCGCATCTCCCTGATGCTGCTCGCCGGTGAACTCGGCGATCGGCGTCGCGCGCACCTTCGTGAGACCTACGCGCACCTCCATGCGGGCCTGGCCTCGCTCGGAATTACGAGCCCGGCGGAGTTCTCTCCGATCGTTCCAATCGTGTTGGGCAGCGAAGAACGGGCGCTCGCCGTCGCCGCCCAGTTGCGCGCGGGACGCATCGAAGCTCCCGCGATTCGTCCGCCGACCGTGCCGCGCGGTTCGTCGCGGTTGCGCCTGTCGCTGCGCGCCGATCATCGCAAGGAGCACGTCGACGTGTTGATCGAGCGTCTGCGCGCGGCGATGGCATGAACGCGCTGCGCATCTTCGTGACCGGCACCGATACCGGCGTCGGCAAGACGCGCGCGGCGGCGACGATCGTGCGCGCGCTCGCGGGCCTCGGGCGTGCGCCACGGGTTCTCAAGGCCGTGCAGACCGGGCTGCCGCCGGGCGCGCCGGGGGATGCGGCGGAGATTGCGATGCTCTCCGGCGTTGCGGCGGAGGAGATCGAGCGCTTCGATCTGCCCGCCGACCCGTTCTCCGCTTCGCTCGCGGCCGGCGTTCCGCCGCTGCGCGCCGTCGATCTCGCGCGCGCCGTCGACCGCATCGCGGGCGATTTGGTGGTCGAGGGCGCCGGCGGCTTGCTCGTTCCGCTCAACGGAGAGGAAACGCTCGCCGACCTCGCAGTCACCGCGCGCCTGCGCCTCATCCTCGTCGTGGGGCTGCGGTTGGGTTGCATGAACCACGCGCTGCTGACGCTCGAGGCCGCCGCTCGGCGCGAGCTCGCCGTGCTCGGTGCGATCTTGGTCGCCTGCGATGCCCCGCCCGACGACGGCTACCTCGCAGATGTCGAGCGCGTCTTGCAGGGAAAGACGAAGATTCTTGGCATTCTGCCCCATGAATCGCCGAGCGCGAGCGCCGTCGAGCGCGACGCGGCGGCGCTTCGAGCTCATCTCGCTCCTTTTTTGTAGAGAGGATCCGTGTCGCACCCTGCAATCGAACGCGCTCGCGAGCGCGTCATTCACGGTCGAATCCCCGCCGACGCCGAGTTGCTGCGCGAAATTGCGGCGATTCCCGCTGAAGAGGTTCCCGCACTGCTCGAACTCGCGGATGCCGTGCGTACGGAGTATTGCGGCAACGGCATCGCCGTCGAAGTGCTTTACAATGCCAAGCGCGGCGGATGTTCCGAAGATTGTAATTTCTGCTCGCAGAGCGCGCGTTTTGCAACCGACGTCGAACCGGAACCGCTCTCCGATGTCGAGGGTTTTCTCTCGGCGGCACGCGACGCACACCGGCGCGGAGCGACCGAATTCTGCATCGTCGTCGCGGTGCGCGGCCCCTCCAAACGCATTCTCGAGCGCGTCTGCGAAGCGACGCGCCGTATCAAGGCCGAACTCCCGCTGACCGTTGCCGTCTCGCTCGGAATTCTGACCGAAGAGCACCTCGTCGCGCTGGCGGCCGCCGGCGTCGATAAGGTCAATCACAATCTTGAAAGTTCGGAGCGATATTTTCCGAAAGTCTGCACCACGCACACCTTCGAAGAGCGCTTGCGGACGGCGCGCGCGGTAAAGGCTCACCAGCTCGAACTCTGCTGCGGTGGGATTATCGGCATGGGCGAGACGGTCGAGGATCGGATCGATTTCTTGATGGCGCTCCAGGAATTACGCCCCGAAGAGGTGCCGATCAACTTTCTCAACCCGCGCCCGGGCACGCCCTTCGGAGCCTATTCGTTGCTCGAACCGAGCGAAGCGCTGCGCTTCGTGGCGATGGCGCGCCTCGCGCTTCCGGCGTCGCTCATCCGCTTTGCGGGCGGCCGCGAGGTCACGCTCGCGGGGTTACAGGATCTCGGCATGCGTAGCGGAGCGAGCGGCATCGTTCTCGGCGATTATCTCACCACCGGCGGGCGGGCCGACGCGGAGGATTTCGCGATGCTCGACCGCTTGGGCTTCGAAGTTCTCGCCTAGCGGCGCGTCGACAACAAACCGAAGATGGATCAGCAGCAAACGCCATATTTTCAGGTGTTGATGGATTACGTCGACGCCGGCGTTATTCCGTTTCACACGCCCGGGCACAAACAAGGGCTCGGCATGGATGCGGCGTTTCGCGAATTCGTCGGAGATAACGTCCTCGCAATCGACCTCACGCAGATTCGCGGCCTCGACGATCTATTGCAGCCGACCGAAGCATTAGTAGCGGCGCAAGAGCTCGCCGCCGAGGCGTACGGGGCCGACCAATCGTTCTTTCTCATCAACGGTTCCACGAGCGGCAATCAGTGCATGATGATGGCCGCGCTCAATCCCGGCGAAAAAATCGCGCTCCCGCGCAACGCGCATAAGAGCGCGATGGGCGGGCTCATCATGAGCGGCGCGCGGCCGATATGGATGCAGCCCGAAGTCGATCAAACGCTGCACATGGATCACACGGTAACGCCCGAAACGGTGCGAGCCACGCTCGACGCGCACCCCGATACCCGTGCGGTCTATATCGTCAGCCCGACCTATTACGGCGTCGCCGCCGACCTGGAAGGAATAGCCGCCGTCGCGCACGAGCGCGGCATACCGCTGCTGGTCGACGAAGCGTGGGGTCCGCATTTCCATTTTCATCCGGCGTTACCGCTCTCCGCGATGCAAGCGGGAGCCGATATGTGCATCAATTCGACGCACAAAATGCTTGGCTCGCTCTCTCAGACCGCGATGCTCCACGTGCGGGGGAATCGCATTCGCCTCGATCGCTTAAAAGCGGTCTATAAGCTCTTTCTCTCGACCTCGCCGAACCTGGTGCTCGTCGCCTCCCTCGACGTCGCGCGCCGACAGATGGCGACCGAAGGGAGCGCGTTGCTCTCGCGCACCATCGAAATAGCGAACGACGCACGCGCGCGGCTCAACGAGATCAATAACGTCTATTGTTTCGGCGAAGAATTGCAAGGGCGCCCGGGCGTCTTCGATCTCGATCCGACGAAGGTCACCGTGACGGTGAAAGATCTCGGTTATACGGGCTACGAAGCCGAAGAGATTTTGCGACGGCGCTACAACGTCCAAGTCGAACTCGCCGATCTTTTCAATATGCTCGCGCTCTTTACGATCGGCACCTCGCAAGAGGCCGCCGACGCGCTCGTGAACGGCGTGAGCGAGCTCGCACGCGAGGATCGTCCGCTCGATATCTTTTCGCCGTCGGGCGTTTTGGAGCGGCGACTGAAAAGTTCGAGTTACCTGTTGCCTTCGATCCCCCCGACGCGCATGCTGCCGCGCGATGCGTTTCTCGCCGAGACGGAGTTCGTGCCTTTTCGGAGCAGCAAGGGGCGCATCTGTGCCGAGGTCATCACTCCCTATCCTCCGGGAATTCCCGTCATTTCGCCGGGAGAAGAGTTGACGACCGAGATCATCGAATACCTCTTGTTGGAAAAACGGGCCGGCACGAAGATGCAAGGTCCATACGACGACGAGTTAAAATTCATTCGCGTCGTTCGCTGAAACGGTTGGAGGTTCTGGGATGCCTTTTTGCTCTCAATGCGGTTCGGGTGTCAGCGGCGAACGCTGCTCGAATTGCGGTACCGAAAATCCGCATTTCCGCAATCCGGCCGAAGAGCTAGAACTCGTCGCGCCGCAGGCGGCGTTTCCTCCGGTGGATCGGGAGCGTCCGCGCCCGTGGCCGCTCATCGAAAGCTCGCTCTCGCTCGCATGGCCGCGCATGCGCAGGCATCCGCTCTGGTTCGCAATCGTCGCGGCGATCGACCTGCTCGTTCTGGCATATATGCTGCCGTTGAGCGGGCCGCTCGCAAAGGCCCCTACTTCGCCGGTGGCGCTCGGCCACTTTTACGAACAACTCGCCCTGCCGATGCTATTCGTGCTCGCCGTCTCGTTTGCGATTCGTTTGCTGACGTTGGGCGATGCTGCGCGGGCTCGCCTTGCGGAATTTCGTTGGACGTTTCGAACCGTCGCAGCGCTCGTCGGCTGGCTATTGCTCGTATTTTTGGGCATCGCCTTTGCCGCGTCGGTGGCTACCATGATCGTCGTCATTCCGATGGTGCTGATGATGGCCGCCCACGCCGGACCAGCTGCAAATTCGTTGGCTCAGAGCCCCGCGGTCATCGGCGCCGTCATGCTCGCGCTCTTCGCGACGGTGATTCCGCTTGCGGCCTGGCTCGGGACGAAAATATCGCTGCTGGAGGCTTCCTTCGTGCTCGGCGAACGCTCGAATCCCATCGGCGCCTCCTGGAAGCTCACGGATGGGTATTTTTGGGAGACGCTCGGGTTCTCCATCCTCTACGTGCTCGTCGCGCTCGGCATTCTGATCGTCTGCCTCGGCATCGGGAGGCTCCTCGCATCGCTCTCGCCGCTGCTCTCGCTGATCGGCGACTTTCTGCAGTTCGCCGGCTCGGTGTGGCTGCAATTTGCGGTGGCGGAAGGCATGGTCGCGTGGGCGGTGATGCTTCGCGAGGCAAAAGGCGAGGCGCTGCAGGGGTGAGGATGACCTGTGGATAACCGATAAAAAACGTCTTCTGGAGGAAGTGAGGGCTCGCCACTTGGCGCTGAAAGCCGAATCCGTTTCCCCAAACTGGGAACTGACCCAACTCCTCGACATCTTCCCGCTCCCCATCAGGCAGTCGCTCGTGCGGCTCCCACACCTGGAAACGATCATCGAAGTCGTTCTCGACTTAGGCCGCGCTCCCGAGGCGCGCTTCGAGAGCGACTTTGTTTATCTCTCCGAGACGCCCGTCTCGCCGGAGGATATCGCGCACGTCTGCTCGCGCATCTCCGGGTTCGGCGCCGACAATCGGGCGGGTATCGAACAGACGTTGCACCGGATCAGCGCGATTCGCAACCGCACCGGAAAGATCGTCGGGCTCACCTGCCGCGTCGGGCGCGCGGTCTACGGAACGATCGATATTATTCTCGACGTGCTCCGCAGCGGCAAATCGATCTGTCTGCTCGGGCGCCCCGGCGTTGGCAAGACCACGATGCTTCGCGAATGCGCGCGCGTCCTCGCATCGGATCGCAAGCGCGTCGTCATCGTCGATAGTTCGAATGAAATTGCCGGGGACAGCGATATCCCGCACCCCGGTATCGGCACCGCTCGGCGCATGCAGGTTCCCGACCCCGCGCTCCAGCACGCGGTGATGATCGAGGCGGTCGAAAACCACATGCCCGAGGTCGTCGTCATCGACGAGATCGGGACCGAGGCCGAGGCGGCTGCGGCGCGCACGATCGCCGAGCGAGGCGTCACGCTGATTGCGACGGCGCACGGCCAAACGCTCGAAAACCTGCTGATGAATCCGACGCTCTCCGACCTGCTCGGCGGGATCAGTGCGGTCACGCTCTCCGACGAAGAAGCGCGCCGCCGCGGCACGCGGAAGACCGTCCTCGAACGCAAGCAACCGCCGACCTTCGATATCCTCGTCGAGATCCACGATCGCGACCGGCTCGCAATTCACAAGAGCGTCGCCGACGTGGTCGATGCGACCCTGCGCGGCTATCAACCGCAGCCCGAGATTCGGCAACGCGGTGCCTCGGGTGAGGTGGCGATTCTGCAGGAAGCGGAGCCGGAATCGATGCCGCTCGTCGTCGAGAGCATCGACGGCGGTGCGTTGGAGCGTGAAGAGGGGCAACGCCCACTCTCGATATTCCCATACGGCGTCTCGCGCAGCAAGATCGAACGCGCGATTCATAATCTCCGCCTCGGTGCTTCGATCGCGCGGACGTGGGACGACGCCGATGTCGTTTTCGCGCTGAAATCGTTGGAGCGGAAGGGGCAACCGAAACTCAAACAGATCGCCGCGGAGAACGTGCCGATCTACGCCATTAAGACCAATACGACGACGCAGATTCAGCTCGCGTTGCGCGATGTCTTCCGCCTCGGTTCGATCGATCACGAAGAGATCGCGATGCGCGAAGCCGAGGAAGCGATCTATCAGGTGATGCTGACGAGTCAGGCGATCGAACTCTCGCCGCAGACCTCGTACGTGCGGCGGATGCAGCACCAGATGGCCGAAAAACACCGGCTGCATTCGCGTTCGACCGGGCTCGAACCGAACCGACGCGTGCGAATCTACCGGGGTGGCGAGTAGGCGCTGCAAGCGCTCCCTGTCACCCCGAGTAGGCGCTGCAAGCGCTCCCTGTCACCCCGAGTAGGCGCTGCAAGCGCCGTATCGAGGGGCCACTACACCTGCTTGACGTCGCCTTCTTCGGTGACGAGAAAGCGCGTGTCGTAGGCCATCATTTCCTCTTTCGCCTGTACCCGACTGTGAACGTTGAAACGGTGCGCTTTCTTTCCGCCTGAGTTCACGAGTCCGCCATAGAAAATCTTAATCAACGGCGTCTGCCCCGGTTTCGGTTCGTCGAGTTTATGCGAGGCGACCAACGCGGCGACGATTTTATTCTGAATCGCAACGGGTAGGAGACGATATGCATCGTCAGCCTGTGCCGCGGCCGGGTTTTCCGGCGTGCGTCGGTCGACGGGTTCGGGCGTATCGGTGACGTAGCGGACCACGGCGTCCCAATGGTCGGCGGCGATCCCCGAAAACTCGCAAAAATAGCGATTCCAGGTATCGTTTTTGTGTTGAACGGTATCGCCGCGGATCGCTTTGCAACGAATTGGTAAACGTTGTTCGCGCAAGCGAACGACCAGGTTGAATTCCTTCGCGACGATTTTTTCGTGGATGATGAAAACGAGCCCGTTCGCAGAGATCTCCATGCCGATGCCTTGTCGGAGGTCGTTCGGTTTGCTTGCATCGGGGAGCCACCACACGTGAAAAGCACCCGTCCGGCGTTGATATTGCCGGCGGTCGCCCGTGCGTCCGAGAACCCACTCGATCACATCTGAGAAAATCGAGTTGCCGAGGGACATGGGTTGACCTCCCGTCGAAAGACCGCCCCGAGATGTTTGCGGTCATCGAAGGAATTGAAGGTAGCGGTAAGAGCACCCTGCAAGCGGGTGTTGCCGAGGCGCTACGCGCACGCGGGCGACGGGTCACGACGACGCGGGAGCCCGGCGGTAGCCCCCTCGGCGATGCGATTCGCTCGATCTTTCTCTCCACGGAGTTGGAGGTGATCCCGGTCGCCGAAGCGATGCTCGTCAACGCCGCGAGGGCACAGCACGTCGCCGCCCTCATACGCCCGGCGTTGGAGCGCGGGGAGACGGTGATCTGCGACCGCTTCGTCGATTCGACGCTCGCCTACCAAGGCTACGGCCGCGGGCTCGACCTCTCCATGTTGCGTGGCCTCTGCGATCTCGCCGTCGGAGGGCTCGAGGCCGATCTCACGATCGTGCTCGATTGCGATCCGACGCTCTCGCGACGTCGCCTCGACGCACGGGGCAGCGCGCGCGATCGGCTTGAAAACGAACGGCTCGGGTTTCACGAACGGGTGCGCGAGGGTTTCCTCGCACTCGCTCGTGGAGGCACGCGGCACGTCGTTCTCGATGCGGCCGAGACGCCGGAGAATCTCGTCGCCGCGGCGCTCGCCGCTATCGATGGAGTGGGCTCGCGTGGCTGATCGGTACGATCCCTCGATCGGCGCCGATGCGGCGCGCGCATTTTTCTCGCGGAGCCGAAAGACGGAGATCGCCCACGGTTATCTTCTGGTCGGCCCGAGCGGCACGGGGAAAAAAAGTTTCGCGCGCTACCTCGCACAGTCGTTGCTCTGCGAAGGGAACGGCGACCGCGCGTTCGGCGCCTGCGGAACCTGCCGCTCGTGCGCGCTTTTCGGGCACGAAGGGCAGAGTACGCATCCCGATTTTATCGAACATGTCGGTGCTTTAAAAATCGGCGAAACGGCAGGTGCGGGCTTCGCGACGACGGGAGACACGACGTCGCGCGATCTCATTCGACAGCTCGCCATGCAATCGTACTCCGGCGGACGACGCGTATTGCTGCTTGCGGACGTTGAATTCGCCTCGCCCGCAGCGGCGAATGCATTGTTGAAATTTTTCGAAGAACCGCCTGGCGGCGTGACGTTATTACTAACGAGTTCGACTCCCGCCGCAATTCTTGGAACGATTCGTTCGCGGTTGACGCAACTGCGCGTCGGGCCGCTCTCGCGCGACGAAATGTTGCGACTGCTCGAACGGCGTGGTTTCGCTCGCGAAGCCGCCGAACACGTGCTCTCCCGGGCGCGCGGTAGCCTGACGCGAGCCCTCGAACTGCTCGATAGCGATGCGGAAGCCCCGCATGCGACGATCGCGCGTTGGTTCGACGATGCGGTCGCCGGCAACACGCCGGCGGTGAGTTGGGCGACGCGCGAGAGCCTGGACGAAGGCTTACTCGCGATCAAAGCGCGCTTGAAAGATGCGATTGCGGCGAGCTATCTCGGTGAGAGACCGGGGCGGCGCATCGATCTCGAGCGCGGGCTCAAGGCGTTTGAGAAAATCGACGACGCGCAGCGTCTCGCGCGTACAAACGTCAGCCCGACGATGGTCGCCGATCTCGTCCGAATGGCTATCACGGGCATCGCCGTACCCGGTGCGGAGCGGCCTTAGCGAAAGCCTCGCGGCGCGACGTCGTCGTAATTTTTTGCAAATGGGAAGGCGAGATAGGCAAAGGCAACCGCCTGGACGACCGCCGGAATAATTTGAAAGAGCAGCGGATTTGTCGTGAGCGTCAGCATCCGATAGATAACGAGTTGCGGCAGAACGCCCCACAGCAAAACGAAAACGATCCCCAGCACGATCGCTCGAGCCGGGTGTTCGCGAACCGCGTGAATCGAGGCGCCGATCGCTAACGGGCCGGAGAGACCGGAGATCGCTCCGGCGGGGATGGTGTAGATAAGAAAAACCGCCGCTACGAGCTGCAGCCCGTAGACCCCGATCGCGCCGAAGAGCGAGCCGACCGTCGCGGCGACCGAGATGACGAAGACGAATCCGATGGTGGCCATGAGGATCGCTCCCGCCTTCCCGAGCGCCTCGTTCCACACGCTATCGAAGCTCGTGCGGTAGCCGCGTTGGAGATCGTTGGCATAGAGCGTCGCGACGCCGAAGGCGAAACCGAATGCGAGTTGTTGTACGAAGCTAATGATCCCGCCGCCGGCGCTTCCGAATGGATCGGTAAAGAGTTGCCCCACTTGCGCGAGCAAAACGCTGACGAGTGCCGCCAAGAGCGGGACGACGATTGTCGCCGGGTGACGCAACAGGAGCCCGAGGCCGCGGAGGTAGATGCCGAGATCGACCTCGGGCGCATTGCGCCGGTTCATTTCTCGGTGTGCCCTAGCCGCGCGCGCCGTCGAGGGCGTGGCGACACGAACAATCGGCATGCAGGTCGATACGCTCGATGATCTTGCCGAGGGCGGCCTTCACGCGCTCGTTATTGCTCGCGAACACCTTCATCACTTCGGCATGGGAGACCGGCGACATTCCCTCGAGGCCGACATCGTAATCGGTGATCAACGAGATATTCGCGTAACAGATCTCGAGTTCGCGCGCGAGATAGGATTCGGGGTACTGGGTCATGTTGATGACCTCCCATCCCTGGCTTTGGAACCACTTCGATTCGGCGCGCGTCGAAAAGCGAGGCCCTTGAATGACGACGACCGTTCCGCGCTCGTGCGTTTCGATGCCGAGTTCGACCAACGATTTCACGGCGATGCCGCGCAGCGTCGGGCAGTAGGGGTCGGCAAAGGAGACGTGCGTCGTTACGGGGCCGTCGAAAAAGGTGTCGCGGCGCCCGGTCGTGCGATCGACGACTTGGTCGGCGACGACCATCGAGCCCGGCTTAACGTGGACGGCAAGCGATCCGCATGCCGTCGGCGCGATGATGCGCGATACGCCGAGCATTTTCATCGCGTATAAATTCGCGCGATAGTTGATCGCCTGCGGTGGGAAGCGATGGTCTTTCCCGTGGCGGGGAAGGAAGGCGACGCGTTTCCCCGCGATCTCACCGAGCGCAACGCGATCGCTCGGTGCGCCGTACGGCGTTTCGATCCAGAGTTCGCGCGCATTTTCGATGAGCGAATAGAATCCGGATCCGCCGAAAACGCCGATATCTGCTTGTTCGTTCGTCTGCATGAGTCGCAGATTCGTGAGGAGAATCGACGACCCTGCGATGTTCGTTTTCAAACACCTACTGCTCGCTGCGGTGACGGCATTCGGCCCGAGCCTCTATCGGGCGCAATGCAACGCTTTACTAGCGGGCAACCTTTCGTCGTACGCGGCGACGCTCGCACCGAGCTATCGCTTCGTCGATCTTGGCGGCCGGCTCGAGACGCGCGCGCAGGTGCTCGCGACGTTCGCGCGGTGGTTTCAATCCGGGAGCGGCCGAATCGAGCGGTGCCGTGCGAGCGCACCGAGCGAGCGGCCCTCGCCGACGGGCGTCTCCGTGCCGCTCCATATCGTCGAAACCTTTGCCGTCGCGATCCCCGGTGCGGGCATCCGGCGCTACAGGATCGACCTTCACGCAGTCGAGCGCTGGGAGTTGATCGGCGCGCACTGGCGTGCGGTGGAGAGCGTGGTTCGGAGGCGGAGCGTCACGCCGTTCTGAACCGATCGCTCGCCGCGGACGAGGCGGAACCTCCTCCTTCGGCCCCGAATGGAGGGGCTCGCACCCTTACTCTTTGGAGGTTCCTCACACTCGTGCTTATTCGTGGACTTTCGATTCTCTTGGCGGGTATCGTCCTGAGCGCCGGCATCGCTAAGAGCGCACGCGCCGCTGCGCCGGCACCGCTCCCCCCGGCGATCTCCGCCGCGATCTCGGCGGCATACGCTAACCAGTGCTCGCTGTTGAAAAACACCGATATCGACGGCTTTAGTAAAACCTTCACGAACCACTGGGTTGAGAACGATCCGAACGGAACGAAGGTAACGAAAGCGCAGGCGATCGTTGCGATCAAACAGCAGATCGCAATGATGGGGCTCACGCTTACCGATTGCGCTGCGACGATTTCGAGCGGTTCGGTCAGTCCCGACGGTAATACCGTAACGGTCAGCGTCGAACAATCCGCCGACGGCACCGTCGCCTCGCAGAGCGGGACCTCGCCGATTCAAGTGAGTACGCGGGAGACCGACGTGTGGGTGAAACGTGGCGCGAACTGGCTGCAGAGTGCGTCGACCATTCTGAAGAACACGATCATGGTCAACGGGCAGGTCGTCCAGCAGTCGGGCAGCCGCTAGCGCGGCGATTTTCGACTAACGGTTGAAATCGCTCGGTTTAAGATTGTCGAGAAACTTCTTAAACCGAGAGAGATCCTCTTCGTCACCCTCGCCATTCTCATCGCGGCTCTCTTCGAGTACGATTTTGTCGGTAACGTAAATCGGTGCTTTCGCGCGCAATGCAAGCGCAATGCCGTCGGAGGGACGTGCGTCGATCTCTTTGAGTTCGCCGCCGGCGCGGACGACGAGTTTGGCAAAAAACGTCGAGTCGCGAATATCGTGAATGACGACCTGTTCGATCGTTCCATCCAACGTTTCGACGATGGAGAGCATGAGGTCGTGCGAGAGCGGGCGCGGGGCGTGCCCGCCTTCGAGTACGTGTGAGATCGCCGCAGCTTCGAACGGCCCGATGAGAATCGGTAGGAAGTGCATGCCGTCGACCGCCTTGAGAATAACGACCGGTTCGTGGGTGAGCAAATCGATTCCGAGTTTGTCGACCTTCATCTGGCGCATACCCTGGAGTAATCCTACGTGAGGCAGGCTTTCCCTGGCATGGGCGGAAGCGAAGCCGACTTGTCATGGCACTCTCTTGCGGCATCGTCGGGCTCCCCAATGTCGGGAAATCCACCATCTTTAACGCGCTGACGCGTTCGGCGCAGGCGTTGGCGGCGAACTACCCCTTCGCAACGATCGAACCCAACGTCGGCGAGGTCGCCGTCCCCGACGAGCGGCTCGGCGTGCTCCAAGAGCTCGTGAACGCTCGCCGCATCGTGCCGACCACGGTGCGCTTCGTCGATATCGCCGGGCTCGTCCGGGGGGCGAGCACCGGGCAAGGGCTCGGCAACGCCTTCCTGAGCCACATACGCGAGACCGACGCGATAGCGATGGTCGTAAGGTGCTTCGACGACGCCAACGTGACCCACGTGGAAGGGGGGCCCGATCCGGCGCGCGACATCGAGATCATTGCCATCGAACTCGCGCTCGCCGACCTCGCTACGATGCGCAAGCGTCTCGAACGCCTGGAGCGCGAGGCGCGCTCGAACCCCAAACTGCGGCCCGCCTATGAAGCCGCCGCCCGCTTGACCGCGGCTCTCGAGGAAGGGAGACCGGCGCGTGCATTTCCCGAGGGCTCGCTCGAGCGCGAGGTCGCCCGCGAGAGCTTTTTGACTACGGTGAAGCCGCTGCTCTACGTCGCCAACGTCGACGAAGCGCAGATCGCGACCGAGGGACCCTATGTCGCGGCGGTGCGGAGGGTCGCCGAGAGCGAAGGGGCGCAGGTCGTGCTGCTCTGCGGCAAGATCGAGGCGGAATTCGCGGGGCTCTCCGACGAGGAAGCGCGCGCCTTTTGCGACGAACTCGGCATCGCGCGGCGAGGACTCGACGAACTCGCCCTCGCCGCCTTCGAAACCTTAGGGCTCATGACGTTCCTGACCGCAGGGGAGCAGGAAGTCCGCGCCTGGACGATCGAGCGCGGCACGAAAGCCCCGCAGGCCGCCGGAAAGATTCATAGCGATATCGAGCGCGGATTCATTCGCGCCGAGATCGTCAGCTACGAGGATTATGCCGAGTATAAAACCATGGATGCCATCCGTGCCGCCGGGCGGCTGCGGAGCGAAGGCAAAGAGTACGTCATGCAAGAGGGCGATGTCGTCAATTTTCGTTTCAACGTCTAACTGGTTGGTATACCTAGCATCTGCGACCTAAGTGCTCCAGGAACCGTATAGAGCGAGCGCAAACGTGAGTCGGGTTTGCTCTTTGCGCACATAAAGTTTTAGGAGGCACCAGGTTTCTATGAGCACCTCGCCCCGCGATGTCTCGGTCTTCGGCGACGGGATCACGTACTTCAAGGAAGCGGCGGATATTCTCGAACTCGACGCGGGCATGCGACTCATCCTCACGCATCCGGCTCGCCAGATCATTTTTTCGATCCCGTTCCAGCGCGACACCGGAGAGTTCGAGGTCTTCACCGGATATCGCGTGCAGTATAGTTTCGCGCGCGGCGCGGCAAAGGGCGGCATCCGCTATCATCCCGGCGTCACGCTCGATGAAGTGACGGCGCTCGCATTCTGGATGACGTGGAAGTGCGCGGTCGTCGATCTTCCCTTCGGCGGAGCGAAGGGCGGCGTTACCTGCGATCCCGCGACGCTCTCCATGAACGAACTCGAACGCATCACGCGCCGGTATGCCGCCGAACTCGTCGAGGTCGTCGGCCCCGATAAAGATGTTCCGGCTCCCGACGTCAACACGACTCCGCAAATCATGGCGTGGTTCATGGATACCTACTCGATGCACGTGCGTCAGAACGTCCCCGGCGTTGTCACCGGCAAACCGCTGGAAATCGGCGGCTCGCGCGGGCGCGTCGAAGCGACCGGGCGCGGCGTGACGATCTGTGCGCTCGATCAGATGGCGAAGATGGGGTTAAAGCCCGAGCAGAGCAGCATTGCGATTCAAGGCTTCGGCAACGTCGGCATGTATGCCGCGAAGCTCTTCGCCGAACGCGGCTGCAAGATCGTCGGTATCTCCGACGTCACCGGTGCCTACTACAACGAAAAAGGCATCGATGTCGCAGCGGCGATGAAGCACACCGCCGATCATCGTTCGCTCGACGGTTTCAAGGGCGGCGACAAGATCAGTAACAGCGAGTTGCTGACTGCTTCTTGCGACGTGCTCGTGCCGGCCGCACTGGAGAAGGTCTTTACCGCCGATAATGCCGCGCACGTAAAGGCGAAGCTGATCGTCGAGGGCGCGAACGGCCCGACCACTCCTGAAGCCGCAAATATCTTCAGAGAGCGCGGCGTCATCGTGATTCCCGATATTATGGCGAACGCAGGCGGGGTGACCGTCTCGTATTTCGAGTGGGTCCAAGATCGCATGGGGTATTTCTGGAAGGAATCCGAGGTGAACGAGCGTCTCGAAGATACGCTACTTGAGAACCTCCATCACATCCAAGACTTCGCCAAAACGCACAACACCACGTTGCGTATCGCGGCGTACTCGATCGCTATCGATCGCGTCGTGAAGGCACTGCGCCTGCGCGGGATCTACGCGTAGAACCAACAATTCCCGGAAATAAAAGAAGCGGCCCGCCGAACGTTCGGCGGGCCGCTTCTTTGCGTTCGTTCGAACGCTAGTGCTGTGCGAACGGATCGGGATAGAAGTATCCGGTTCCGTTGTACACGTTGACGGGGCTGACGGGGTTGATCGTCGTTCCGTAAGCCGTGTTGATGGTTTGGATAAAGGCATTGGCGATGAGCGCGTAGCCCGTATCGGAGGGGTGCAAGCCGTCGAAACTCAGGATGCCGCCGCCGAACCCGAGGGTGCAGCATTTGCCGGGGTTGATCGTGAGCGCTTGCAGGAAGTACGGGCTCGGATTCGCACCGATCGCGCCCTTCCAGGAGAGGTTATCCTCGAGGGTCTTCGTGTCGACGAGCGGCGTGTTCGTCGCCTGCGCGGCGGCGAGGATGCCGTTGTTGATGTTGTCGTTGACCGCTTGCACTTGAGCGGCCCACGCGGGCGTGAAGTAGTTACCGCCGAGCCCCGTGCCCGCTCCGTTCGGATCGAGTTTGAGCGCTCCGGTTAACGCCGTCGCCAGCGCGGTCGGATTTGCAAGCAGCGTCGGGTTCGCCTGGATGACGGCGCCGAGCGTCTCGATGGTGGTAAGCATGCCGGTCTCGGTGAGGTAGCCCGGCGTGCTGGTCGTCGCGCCTAAACCGTAGGCGTTGGAGACGGCGACGACGAGGCTCTGCGCCTCGGGGAGCGTGATCGGCAGCGCCGGGTTCTGCGAGGTGGCGAAGAGCTCGATCGTGCAGGCTGCGTTGGCCTGGATATCGCAGACCGAGGGCTGCAACGTCGGGGCGAGTTCTGCGGTGAGCACCGCGGGGTCTTGAACGGTGAAGAATTGCGGAGCGACGAGAATATCGGGGATATTCGCTACCACAACCTTGGCACCGGAGGCCTTGAGTTGGTTGATGATGGTGGTGATATCGCTCTGGACCTGGGCGACGCTAGTATCGTCACCCTGCCACTGTCCGGCGCTGAAGGCGTACTTCAGCAGGTCGTTCGCGCCGAGCCAGACCGTCGCGAGCGTCGGTTTCAGGGAGACCGCCGCGGAGAGCGGGGTCAACGAGGAACCGAGGTTCGTGAAGCCGTGGAGCACGGGCCAGAAATCCTCGCTCTCGCCGCCGACGACGCCTTCAACCGCGGCGGGAATGCCGGGGATCGACGCGCAGCTGGGGACGAGCGGTTGGTGCATCGCGATCTCTTCGTGGATGGTGAGCCCGGGGATGCCGAGGTCCATCGGCGTTCCGCTCGGGTTGACCAGGGCCGTCGCGACCGTCGAGAGGCTATAGGCCGCTTGATCGTTTGCTTTGCAGCCCGCGCCGGGTGCGGTGCCGAAGAGCGGGCCGAATTCGAGCCCGCCGGTGAGCGCCGGATTTGCGGGCACGAGTTCGTTGCCGATACCCGGCCCCGCGATGAGCGGAA
>JAJYMV010000097.1 GCA_021786705.1 bacterium | reverse complement strand
CGTTCACCCCATTCGTGCAAGCGAATTGAACGAACACTGGCTCGCGGTCGCGCGCGATATCACGGATCGGCGGCGAACCACTCGGGATCGAGGGCTCGCTACGCGGGCGATCGACGTGCTGCCGATCCCGGTTGAGATTTTTGCCGTCGAGGCGCAAGAAGCCAGTTCCATCTTTCGCAATCGCGCTGCCGAACAGGCGCCGCCGCTCGCGGGCCAGGAGCACGTCGAGCGCGCGCGCTCCTCTGCCGCCGAGCAACGCTCGGAATCCGACGCTGCCGTGGTTCCCCTTCGCGACCATAATGGCGTCGTCGACGCCATCGTCGTCTTTCAGCCGCCGCCGTAAAGCGGCGTCTTTGGTACCAGGCGTTCGCACGAAAAGAGCGGTACCATAAACGAAAATGTATATCTCGCTCTTCGATATTTTCAAAGTCGGGTTGGGCCCCTCGAGCTCGCACACGGTCGGCCCGATGCGCGCGGCGGCGCGTTTCGTGGCGGCGCTTCGTGCCACGGGAGACCTCGGCCGCACGCAGCGCATTCACGTCGATCTCTACGGCTCGCTCGCGCTCACCGGGCGCGGGCATGCGACCGACCGCGCGCTCCTGCTCGGGTTGGAAGGGCATCGCCCCGACGAGATCGATCCGGAGTTCGCCCAGCGACGCGTCGACGAGATTCGCGCGGAGCGGCGGCTCCTCGTCGGCGGAGCGCAGCCGATCGCGTTCGACGACGCACGCGATATCTCGTGGCGCATGGACGAATTTCTCGAGCGTCACTCCAACGGCATGCGCTTTACGGCGTTCGATGCGACCGCATCCACGCTGCTCGCACGTACCTATTTCTCCATCGGCGGCGGCTTCGTCGAGTGCGCGGAAGAGAGCGCCGTACCGGGAGGCGCCGCGCTCCAAAGCGTCCCCTTCCCGTTCTCGTCGGCGGCCGAATTGCTCGCGATCGCGCGCGAGCGCGGTGCGGCGATCTGGGAGATCGTGCGAGCAAACGAATCTGCGCTGCGCCCGCCCGACGAAGTCGATCGCTACATCGACCGCATTCTCTCGGTCATGCACGCGAGCGTCGAGCGCGGCTTGCGCACCGAGGGCATTCTCCCGGGAGGGCTCAACGTGCGTCGCCGTGCGAAGCGCATTCACGAACGCTTGCTCGCGAAACGCGAACGCGGGGCGCTCGATGCCGTCGATGAAGTCGATGCGGCGGCGATGGCCGTCAACGAAGAGAATGCCGCCGGCGGCCGCGTCGTTACTGCTCCGACCAACGGCGCCGCCGGTGTAATTCCCGCGGTGCTGGAATACTACGATCGGCATATCGAAGGCAGTTCGCGCGAGGGGAAGGCGCGATTCTTGCTCACCGCGAGTGCGATCGGCGCGCTCTACAAAATGAATGCGTCGATCTCCGGCGCGGAGGTCGGCTGCCAGGGTGAGGTCGGCGTCGCCTGCTCGATGGCCGCAGGCGGCTTGGTCGCTGCGAGTAACGGCAGCAACGATGAAATCGAGCACGCCGCCGAGATCGGCATGGAGCACAGCCTGGGCATGACCTGCGATCCCATCGGTGGGCTCGTGCAAATCCCGTGCATCGAACGCAATGCCGTCGGCGCGGTGCGGGCAATTCACGCGGCGCGAATGGCGATGGCCGAAGAGGGCAATCACCGCGTCTCGCTCGATTCGGTGATCGACGTGATGTATCGCACCGGCATCGATATGCAGAGCAAATACAAGGAGACATCGCTCGGCGGCCTTGCAGTGGGAATCATTCAGTGTTAGGGGGAAGCCTCGTCGCACTATGTCGTTGACGCGGGGGCGCTTGCTCGAGACCGGTTTCGCCGGTGGGCTCGTCCTGGCGCTCGCGGGCTGCGCCCATTCCAACGGCTCGGCTTTTCACGACGACGCCGCAGCCTATAAAGTGCTCGACGCCGGCGAACGCGGAACGATCGCCGCGCTCGCAACCGCCTTTCTCGCCGGCGCGCTACCCACCGCGAACGGCGCCCCCACGCACGACGCACTCGTCGCGGCGGTGCGCGGCTTCGATACCGCGCTCGCGGGCTTGCCGCCGGTTGATGTCGCGCAGATACGAAAGCTGCTGGGCATGCTCGATAATCCGTTCATCAAGCCGCTCGCAACGGGAATCTGGAGTTCGTGGAGCGACGCTTCTCCGGCAGCAGTAACCGCGTTTCTCAACCGCTGGCGCTTCAGCCCGATCGAGTTATTGCGCGGTGGATACGACGTGCTGCACCAACTCACGATGGCCGGCTGGTACGGCCAGGATCGCGCGTGGCAGGCGATCGGTTATCCCGGCCCGCCGAGGCTCTCGTGAATCCCAATCCCTACGCTGCGCCCGAAGCGCGTCATTGGAAGATGCTCGATGCATCCACATTGCAACGCGATGCAACCATCGAATGCGACGTCGCCATCGTGGGAACCGGGGCGGGTGGGGGAACCGCGGCGGAGATCCTCGCGCGCTCGGGCTTGCACGTCGTCATGCTGGAAGAAGGGCCGCTCAAAACGTCGAGCGATTTTCATATGCTCGAACGCGAGGCCTATCCGAATCTCTACCAAGAATCGGCGGGGCGCCGCACCAAAGATGAGGGCATCATCATCCTCCAGGGGCGTTCGGTCGGCGGCTCGACTACCGTCAACTGGACCTCGAGTTTTCGTACACCGCCGGCGACGTTAGCCTTTTGGCGCGAGCGTTTCGGACTAGATTCCTATACGCCCGCGGCGCTCGCGCCGTGGTTTGCGATGATGGAGCGGCGCTTGGGGATCCATCGGTGGGAACGCGAGCCCAACGATAATAACGATGTGCTTCGCCGCGGCGCCGCGCGCCTCGGCATTCCCACGGCGGTCATTCCCCGCAACGTGCGCGGCTGTTACAACCTCGGGTATTGCGGCGTCGGATGCCCGACGAATGCCAAACAGTCGATGCTCGTGACGACGATTCCGGCAGCGCTCGCCCACGGCGCGGAGTTGGTGAGTCGCGTTCGCGCGGAGCGTTTCTTGCAAAAAGGCGGTGCGGTGACCGAACTCGAGTGCAGCGCGCTCGACCCCTCGGGGCTTCGCCCCGGGCCGTATACGCTTCGCGTCCGCGCGCGCGCGTTCGTTGCCGCCGGCGGCGCGATCAACACACCGGCATTGCTAATACGCAGCGCGGTTCCCGATCCCCACCGGCGGATCGGCACGCGAACGTTTTTGCATCCCACCGTTATTTCGGCGGCGACGATGCCCGAAGAGGTCGTCGCGTCGTTGGGGGCGCCGCAATCGATCTACAGCGATCATTTTCTCAAAACGCAGGCGATCGATGGGCCGATCGGTTACAAACTCGAAGTGCCACCGCTCCACCCGGTCCTCACGGCCTCCACGTTTACCGGCCTCGGGGAATTCGCCGCTTCACAGATGCGCAACTTCAACCACCTTCAAGCGATCATCGCGTTGATGCGCGATGGATTCAACGAAGAGAGCATCGGCGGCACCGTCGGACTGCACGGCGACGGAACGCCGATCCTCGATTATCCGATCTCGAGCTTCGTTTGGGATGGAATGCGGCGCGCGTTGCTGACGATGGCCGAGATTCAGTTCGCCGCAGGAGCGCGCACGGCGTTGCCGCTGCATGAATCGGCGGTGCCCTACCATTCGTGGGCCGAAGCGCGCGTCGCAA
>JAJYMV010000096.1 GCA_021786705.1 bacterium | reverse complement strand
AGCCGCTTGGTGAGAACGACGCCGACCGCCCACGCGATTCCCGCGAGTAATGCGAGCAGATCGGCGTATCCCGCGCGGCCGAGGTGATCGAAGCCGACGATCGCGAGGATGCCGAGCATCGCCAGCACGAGTGCGACGATTTGCAACGGGTGCAGGCGTTCGCCGAGAAAAAATACCCCGCCCACCGCGACCCAGAGCGGCATCGTATACGCGAGCGTCGAGATCGCGCCGACCCCCGAGATCGCGATCGCCATCATGACCAGCCCCATGAAGCCCGCGGTCTGAAAGAGCCCGATCCAGGTATAGGTTGCGAGATGGTGCGGCCGCACGCCGCGCCCCCGCCACGCGCAGAGCGCGAGCAGCGCGATGCCGCCGCCGATCATGCGCGCGGCGGCGAAAACCAACGGCGGTGCGTAGGCGACGGCGACTTTGAGGACGACCCAATTCAAACCCCAGGCGAATGCGAGGACGAGCAGCGCGAGGAGCGCGCGTTTTTTCTCGCGCTCGGTCGCAACGGTCGGTGCGTTCATCGTGCGCTCGCGCGTGCGAGCCGGTCGGCAATGGCCGCGCCGAGGCCGCGTTGCGGCACGCGTGCCGCGTCGATGCGTTCCAGGCCGAGGGCATCGAGTTCGTGCAGATATTCGAAGAGATGCGCGGCGGCCTCGCTCTCGCTCCCGGCGGGCGAGAGCACGCGCTGCGCGGCGTAGCCCTCGGCACCATGCTGGAAGCCGAGATAGGCGGCACCCGCGCGCACGGCGAGCGGCGGGAGCCGATCGATCACGCGAATCGGGGTGCGCGGCGCATAATGCTGCAGCAATTGCCCCGGTGCTTGCGGCGCCGATCCCTCGGTCGGTGCCGTTGCATCGAGCAGCGAACCGATCTCCGCCTCGATCGATTCGCGCGCGATTGCGCCGTGGCGCAGCAGCGTTGGAACGGGATCGAACGCAACGATCGTCGATTCGATCCCCAACGGCGTCGCGCCGCCGTCGAGGACGATCTCGACGCGCTCGCCGAGTTGGGCGCGCACGTGCTCGGCGCTCGTCGGGCTGAGCCGCCCGAAGGGGTTTGCACTCGGTGCCGCGATCGGCATCTTCGTCGCAGCGAGGAGCGCGCGCGCGACCGGGTGCGCGGGCATGCGCACGGCGACCGTCTCGAGCCCCGCGGTAACGATCCCGGGAATCTCCGGCCGTTTTGCGAGCACGAGCGTGAGTGCACCGGGCCAGAATTTTTCCGCGAGTCGTGCGGCGAGCGGCGGCACGTCGCGGACGACGCGCGCGAGCATCTCCGCATCGAGGACGTGGACGATGAGCGGATCGAACGTCGGGCGCGCTTTTATCTCGAAGATTTGCGCGACGGCGCGAGCGTCGAAGGCGACCGCACCGAGCCCATAGACGGTCTCGGTCGGGAAGGCGACGCAGGCTCCGGCGCCGAGCGCGGCGGCCGCGCTTGCAATCGCTGCCGTATCCGCACGAAGAACCGACATAGCGACGGGGTTCGGCTCTTGCGAACCGAACCCCGCCGAATTGCCTCGACCGTACCTATGCTACGGCGATTGCCACGAGCAATCGGAGACGTTGTTGTCGTACTCGCCCTGGATTTCGAAGACGGTGCCGTTGAGCGAGATCTGTTGCGTCGGGACGCCTGCCGCGGGGGCACAGAGATCGCCGATCTCGCCGCCCGAGGAGTTGTACCACGCAAGGTTGTTGATCGCGACGTCGGGATCGGTAAAGGTCTCGGAGAGTTCGTGCGAGAGCGTCGACGAGGTCGAATCGATCGTCGATCCGTTCGGTGACTGTCCGCCGTTGCTCACCGAGCTCACCTGACATCCAGAGACGTCTTGGTAGGGCTCGACGGTGTAGAGGGTGTGCCCGATATCGCTGTAGTCGTTGCTGCCATGATAGGCGCAGTACTGCTGCAGGTAGCAGCCGCCGGCGCTCTGGCTGCACTCTTGCACGCCGCTCTCGAGGAAGACGTTGTAGACGGCGTTGTACCCGGTGCCGTACTGCTGCGCGACGTTGTAGATGATGTTGACGATATCTTGGTCGCCGAGTTGGTTGCTGGTGTCGTAGGTTACCGGGATGTCGCCGCCAACTGAGTAGGTCGCCGATTGTCCCTCGTACTGATCGAGAATGTGGACCATGTCGCTGGAGAAGAAGCTGTTCTCGAAGCCCGAGATATCGCCGCCCCAGCAGCTCTCGTCGGGGCAGTTCACCAGGATGTTATAGACGCTCGCCGTGGGAACGACGGGGCCGCCGTTGTTGGTGAGGTTCATGCCCGCAGAGACGGTTTTCGTGTGAATGCGGACCGGCTTGCCGCCGACGATCGGGGAGAAATACGCTCCCGAGCGCGTCAGCTTCGCCATCGCGATCTTCGCGCTCGAGCGCGAGATATGCATGACGGGGAAGATTTTCGGTTTGAAGGCGCTCGCGGGCGAGACGGGCTTGGCCGGAAGGGCCGAGGAGCCGGCTCCGCCGCCGCAACCGGCAATCAGGACGCCGAGCGCGCATGCGGCGGCCGCCGAACCGAGGCCGCGCAGGACGCGAGAAGATCGAACGTTCAAGGGGTCTCCTTTAGTGCGTATGGATAAGTGCAGTGATGCGCCGACGATCCCGCCGACGTGCTCAGGCGATTCCCAGGTTCGTTTTTGGTTCCTGTGACAAAAATCACATAGAGGCGCCCGGCTGCTTCTCTAGCGCGGGCGCTCCAGGCGATCCATCCGGCGGAGCTGCGGAAAGGCGAATGCCCACGCGAGGATCACCGCGAGGGTGGCGATCCCCCCGAGCGCGACCGAGGCTTCGGCGCCGAGCCATGCGGCGGTCACACCGGATTCGAAGGCGCCCAACTCGTTGGATGCACCGATGAAAATATTCTCGATCGCGCTGACGCGGCCGCGGAGATGGTCGGGCGTGCGCAGTTGCACGAGCGTCATGCGAATGACGACGCTCACCATGTCGAAGCCGCCGAGCGCGAGCAGCGCGACGAGCGAGAGCGCGAGATTTTTCGAGAGGCCAAAAACGATCGTCGCGATGCCGAAGGCGGCGACGCAGAAAAAGAGCGCGCGCCCCGCGCCGCGTTCGAGCGGCCGGCGCGAGAGATACCAGGCGACGAGCGCGGCGCCGAGCCCCGGGGCGGCGCGCATGAGGCCGAAGCCCACCGGCCCGACGTGCAAGATCGTCGTCGCAAAGATCGGCAAGAGTGCGGTCGCGCCGCCGAAGAGCACCGCAAAGAGATCGAGCGAGATCGCGCCGAGCACTTCGGGTTGCTCGCGCAGATAACGGATGCCGCCGATCGGATCGAGTTCGCCGGGATCGATATGTCGCTGCAAACGGAGCCGCAGCGAGGCGTAGGCGAGCGTCGACGCACCGTACGCACACGCCGCGACGGCAAATGCGAACGGCGTGGAGAGCGCGATGAGCGCACCGGCCGCCGCCGGCCCGAGGATGCTGAGCAGCTGCCCGATCGAATTGCTCGACGCGGAGGCACGTTGAAACGCCGACTCCTCAACGATGCCGACGAGCAGCGCGCGTTCGGCCGGCGCGCTGATCGCGCGCGCGGTTCCGCTGACGAGCAGCGCCGATCCATAGGCCCAGAGAGCGTGCGAGTGCTGCCAGGCAAGGTCGGCGAAGATCGCGACGCCGAGCGCTTCGCCGAAGGACGCGAGAAAGACGATTTTCCGGCGGTCGAAGCGGTCGGCGAGGACCCCGGCGGGTACTGCGAGCGCGACTTGCGGCACGAAGAGGATCAGGCCGACGAATCCTAAGGCGAGCGCGGAGTGCGTGATCGCGTAGATCTGCCAACCAACGGCGACCGCTTCGATGGAATAGGCAAGAACGCTGAGTTGGCGGGCAAGAAAATAGCGCGCGAAGTAGGGTTCTGCGAAGAGCGCGCGCACGTCTCGATTAGATTGCGGGGAAGATTGCGAAAAATGCGCCTAAGAGAGCGATAAAGAGGCCGCTAATCACTTCGCCGTAGCGTTCGAAACGGCCGAACTGCAGGCGTGCGAGCCCCGCGCTCGAGAGCAGGCAGAGCGCGAGATACGTCAGCATCGTGCTCGCTGCGAAGACGACCGACATCGTGATGAGTTGCCCGAGTCCGTAGCGCGATGCGGCGAAGAACGCGGGGATGCCCTCGATCATCGGCGAGGAACCGAGAATCACCAGCAGCGCGCCGCGCGAGCGCCCGGAATCGCGATCGTGGTCGTGTGCGTGCCCGTGCGCGTGCGCGCGATCGTGCTCGCGCATTTCGCGCCAGCCCGCCACGGCGATCCAGAGGCCGAACGCCACGAGCGCGACGCTCGAAAGTATGCCGAGCAAGTGTCCGAAGCGTTGCGCCACGTAGATGCCGCCCGCCCACACGATAGTCGCGATCACGAGCGTGGAAACGGTGTGCCCGAGCCCGGCGAGTAATGCCGCCCGCCCTACTTGCAGCTGCGACCATTTGCGACGGCGGGCCAAGAGCGCGATCGGCGCCCAATGGTCTGGAACCATCGTATGCAGCACGCCGACAACGCCGACGGCGAACACGAGGAGCACTTGCTGGGAGATCGTCGGCACGCGGGGTTACCGTCGTTTCTTCGACTTCGGCGTGACGCAGGTTCCGCTTGCACGGCAGACGACGATGGGATCGTCGAGGAGGTCGGCAGCACTTTCGTTGATATCGGCGCGCACGGCGACGACTTTGCGCGCCTCGAAGCGCATCTTGCGCGACGTCGTGCCGACCGAGGTAATTTCGCCGGTCGCTTCGATATAGTCGCCGGCATAGACCGGTGCGAGGAATTCGACGCTATCGTATGCGACGAAGAGCCCCTCGTCGCCGTCGAGTGCGATCAACAATTCGGTCGCGACGTCGCCGAAGAGCGCGAGCATGCGCGCGCCGTCGACGAGATTGCCGCCGTAATGTGCGTCGTGCGCGCTCATGCGCAGGCGAATCAGGCTACGCCGCCCTTGGCGCTCTTCCACAGTTCCTCCAGTTCGTCGAGAGAGAGATCGGCGAGCGCGGTGCCGCGTTCGGCAGCCGCGCGCTCCATAAACGTGAAGCGGCGATAAAATTTTTCGTTCGCGTCGCGAACCGCGCTCTCGGCATCGATTCCCAACGCGCGAGCGAGATTGACGAGGGTGAAGAACACATCTCCAAGCTCTTCGCGGACGTGGTCGTCATCGTTTTTCGCGCGCCGCGCTTCGGCAAGCTCGCCGAGTTCCTCGACGAGTTTCTCGAGAATCCCCGAGACCCCAGGCCAATCGAAGCCGACGCGTGCGGCCTTCTCTTGCATGCGCTGCCCGCGTTGCAACGCGCCGAGATGCTTCGGAATGCCGTCGAGCCGACTCGCGCGCGCGAGCCCGGTTTTCTCCTGCGCTTTCAGGCGCTCCCAACTGCGCCACTGCGCGTCGACATCTTCGATGACGGCGTCGGCAAAAACGTGCGGATGCCGCCGCACCATCTTATTGGCGAGCGCGTCGATGACGTCCGCGACGGTAAATGCGCCGCTCTCGCTCGCGATCTGCGCGTGGAAAACGATCTGCAGCAAGAGATCGCCGAGCTCCTCGCAGAGCCCGTCGAGCCCGCCCTGTTCGATCGCTTCCACGACTTCGTAGGTCTCTTCGATGAGATAGGGGACGAGCGTGCGATGCGTCTGTTCGCGATCCCACGGGCACCCGTATCGCAAGCGCGCCATCACTTCGACGAGTTCTGCGAAGGTATAGCGCTGCGCTTGCGGCGGCAGCGGCACGAGCGCGACTTCGAGCGATGCTGCGAGCGTCGCTCGGGCCATACCGGGGACGATCTCGGTGCGCGCCCCGCGCGCATCGAGCGCCCGTTGCAACTGCGCGAGCCCGGGAAAATCGGCGTACGGATTGCCGAGCACGGCGATGCCGAGATCGCCGCCGTCGAGCCCGTCGACGAAACGGTCGATCGCATCGCTGCTTCCACGGACGATCGCTGCGGCGTCGTGGAGCGGTTCGGCGTCGAAGGGAATCGCTCGCTGCGCGAGCGATTCCCGAAGCGCGGGCGGCGCGAGCAAAAGGACGACGCGCGGTAAGGAGCTCAGCGCTTCGATCGCACCGACGGTGAGGAGCGATGGGTCGCCGGGGCCGAGCCCGATTATACGAACGAGCATAGGGTTAAAAGGCTTCGCCGCTACACGAGACGAGGCCCCGGTGGGAAACCGGAGCCTCGTCGGAGTGGGATCGCTGCGCTGCGATCAGCTTTTCGAGGGCGGTGCCGACGGCGCTGCCGAGGGGGCGGCGGTCGCGGTACCGGCGGTCGCTGCGGGAGCGGCCGAAGGCGGCGGCGTGGGGAAGAGCCCGGTGAAGCGCGGATCGTTCACCTGAATCGTCGCCTTGCTCTGCAGGCCTGCGATGAACGGCTGCACCAACGGCGCTTCGGCCTGTTCGCGCAACTGGTCTTCGATGCGCTGATGCACCGACGCGAGCGTCGCCTTCACGGCGGGCTTGCGCGCCTGCACCTGAATGATGTGCCAACCGAAGGGCGAGTGCACCGGCGGGCTGATCGCACCGATCTTGCCGGTGAGCGCGTAGGCTTCAAACGGTTTCACCATCTGATTCGGGCCGAACCAACCGAGTTCGCCACCCTTGTCGCGGCTGCCGGGATCCTGCGAGTACTGCTTGGCGAGCGCCGAGAAATGCTGGCCGGCTTTGAGATCGGCTTCGATCTTCTGCGCCGTCGCGAGATCGCTGACGAGAATGTGCCGTGCTTTAATCTGTTCGGGCGTATCGAACTGCGCGTGATTCTTGTTGAAGAATGCCGCGATCTGCGATTCGGGGATCTGCACGTTCTTGCCGACCGCCGCATCGATGATGAGCTGCTGGCGGATGATCTGGTGCAGGTCGTGCTCGGTCAGGCCGTTCGCCGCTAATTGGCGTTGGAACGAACCCGGCGGGTAATTCGCCGCAATCTCCGCTTCGCGTGCGGCGATCTGCGCTTTCGTGATGTGGATGCCGTGGCGTTGGCCGTACTGGTCGAGCAACGTCTGCAGCACGAGTTGCTGCAATACGCCGCGCGCCGTTGGGCTGGCTTCGAGTTTTTTATCGAAAGTTTGGCGGCTGATCGATTGACCGTTGACGGTGGCGACCGATCCGCCTGCGCAGGCCACGAGCGACATGGCTGCAACGATTGCAGCGGCGCCGGTGACGAGGCGACGAAAAACGAGCATAGTGGGCTCCAGTAGGATGACGGGTGAGAAAGCGCACGGAGCCGATGGCTCCGAAAGCCTCACCCGGTTAGGGTTTTAGCTCCAATGCTCCTTCCGATAGAGGGCTCCCCTGGTGAAGCCGCTCGAAACGCGCGGTGAAGTGGCGCAGCGGCGGAGCCTGCCAGAGCATGCGCAGCCCCACGATCCGTTCGCGCCGCGCGTAGAGCTCCTCGCAGACCTCGCCGACGTAATCGATGTGGCTCTGCGTGTAGACCCGGCGCGGAATCGCGAGGCGGACCAGTTCCATCGGTGCGGTGCGCTCCTCGCCGCTGAGCGGGTCGGTCGAGCCGAACATGACCGTGCCGATCTCCACGGCCCGGATGCCGCCTTCGAGATAGAGCTCGCCGACGAGCGCTTGCCCCGGATACTCCTGCGGGCGCAGGTGGGCGAGCATCGTGCCGGCATCGATGTAGATGGCGTGCCCGCCGGGTGGCTGCACGATGGGAATGCCGATCTCGGTGAGGCGGCGCCCCAAATACGCGGTCGAGGCGATCCGGTAGTGGAGATAATCCTCGTCGAGCGCCTCGTTCAACCCCGTCGCCATCGCTTCTAAATCGCGCCCCGCGAGCCCACCATAGGTGGTGAAGCCTTCGGTGAGAATCAGCAGGCGCGATTCAGCACTCGCCAACGCTGCGTCGTTGCTCGCGAGAAAGCCGCCGATGTTAACCAACCCATCTTTCTTCGCCGACATCGTACAGCCGTCGGCGTAAGAGAAGAGTTCGCGCGCGATCTCGCGCGGCGAACGCCCCGCATAGCCGGGCTCTCGTTCGCGAATAAACCAGCAGTTCTCCGCGTAACGACAGGCGTCGATATAGAGCGGTATGCCGTGCTCGCGGCAGAGCGCGTGAATCGCTTTGACGTTCGCCATCGAGACGGGCTGGCCGCCGCCGGAATTATTGGTGACGGTCAGCATGACCAACGGGACGCGCTTCGCGCCGACTTCGGCGATGAGCGCGCGCAGCGCCTCGACGTCCATATTGCCTTTGAACGGATGTTGCGTCGCCGGAGAGCGCCCTTCGGGAATCGGCAGATCGACGGCGCGCGCGCCGACGCTCTCGACGTGCGCACGCGTGGTATCGAAGTGCGTGTTGTTCGGAACGACGTCGCCGGGTTTGCAGAGCGTCGTGAAGAGAATCCGCTCCGCCGCCCGTCCTTGATGCGTCGGCAACACGTGTTGGAAGCCGAAAATCTCGCGCACCGTCTCGGCGAAGCGATAAAAGGAACGCGCCCCGGCGTACGATTCGTCGCCGCGCATGATGGAGGCCCACTGGTCGGCGCTCATCGCTCCGGTGCCGCTATCGGTGAGGAGATCGATCAACACGTCCTCGGCGCGGAGCAAAAAGGGATTGAAGGCAGCCTCCCGGAGGTAGCCCTCGCGCTCCTCGCGCGTGGTCATGCGGATCGGTTCGACCGATTTAATACGAAATGGTTCGATAATCGACCGGGGCATCGTGGCTCCTTTTGCGAAGAGAGATGGCGAAATGGCAGCGAGAATCGTGCACGGTTTTTCCGGCCTCCGCGCGCTCGAAGGGATCGAACTCGTCTCGGCGCCGTGGCTGCGCATCGACCAGCGGCGGATCGATGCGTTCGCCGCATGCACTGACGATCGCCAATGGATTCATGTCGATCCGGTCCGTGCGGCGAAGAGCGCGTACGGCGGCACCATCGCGCACGGCTATCTCCTGCTCGCGCTCGTTCCGGCGCTCTGGCACCGCGCGTGCGATATTCGCGAGATCGGATCGGTGTTGAATTACGGGCTCGATCGCGTGCGTTTTCTCGCACCGGTCCGTTCGGGTTCGCGCGTGCGCGCACGATTTTCGATCTCCGGTGTCCGTGCCGCCGCTTCGGGGCTCCGCGTCGCCCTTCATGTCACGATCGAAGCATTCGGCAGCGAGGAACCCGTCTGCGTCGCCGATGCAATTTTGTTGTATCGTGCAGTGCCGGCTATACCCGAACAAGGAGAGCGTCCCAACGGCGTAAGTCGACGATCGAGCGGTGCTCCTCGTCGGGGCCGGCGATCTTCCAGCGCTCGATAACCTCGCGTTCGATCTCGGTGAATCGCGCCGCAAGGTCGCTACCGGAGAGATCGTCGAGCGCTTGTTCGATCGAAACGAAGACGGCTTCGTTCTCCCGCGCGATGTGTTCGCGGAGATAGGCGACGAAGGTGCGCAACTCGGCGAGCCCCGTTTGTCCACGCTCGCGCGCGCAAACGACGGCACGCACCAGCCCGCGCCCCTCTTCGTGCTGCTCGTTCAACAAGAGTGCGAAGCCGTTCAACCACGGATGGGCCTCGGTGGCGCGAAAGAGCGCGCGCTCTTCTTTCCCGTGATGGTTGGCATCGATGAAGATGTGGATGAATGCCAAGAGTTCGTCGAGGTACTCGGGCGAGAATTCTTCACCCGTCGCGCCCCGTTGCTCGAAACGATCGAAGACGTCAAGTATGCGGCGATGCTCGTCGCGGAGGACATCGAGTGCTCCGGTCACGCAGCGCTCTTCTCGATCCGTCGCTTCGAGAGCAACGCCGCGCCGAGTGCGCCGGCCATCTCGGGCTGCGGCGCGCAGTTGATCGGCACCTCGAGCGCCTCTTGGAGCGCGCGGATCATCCCCGCTTGGTAGCCCATGCCGCCGACAAGCGTCACTTCCTCTTCGATCCCGATACGCTTGACGAGCAGCACCGCGCGCTCGGCGAGCGACTGGTGAACGCCGCGCAGAATATTTTCGCGCGTCTCGCCCCGGCTGACGTGGTTGATAATCTCCGATTCCGCCAGCACCGCACAGACGCTTGAGATCGAGACCGGGTTCTCGCCGTTCATCGAAAGGTCGCCGACCTCGGCGAGCTCGGTCTCCAGATACTTGGCGGCGCGTTCGACGAAGCCGCCGGCTCCGGCGGCGCATTTTTCGTTCGATTTGAATTCACGGACGCGCCCGCCCGGCGCGATCTTGACCGCGCGCGAACTCTGCGCCCCGATATCGAGAACGCAGCGTGTCCCGGGGAAGAGCGCGGCCGCTCCGTACGCCGCCGCCGTTACTTCGGTGAGTTGGAGATCGCGTTCGGGATAGCTCGAACGGCCGAAGCCCGTTGTCGCGATATAATGGAGATCGCCGCGCCCTGCACCGATGCTCGCGAGCGCCTCGTCGACGGCGCGGTCGACGAGTTCGATCAACGGTGGGCGCGTGCGTGTGGTATGTGCGTGGAGTTGCTTTCCGTCACGATCGATGAGGACTACCTTCGTGCTGCGCGAGCCGAGATCGACGCCGGCAATGATATTCATCTGCATGTTCCTTTACGAGACGGCGGCGGCCGAGAGTGCGTGTTCCAGTGCGAACACCGCAGCGCCGATCGCGCCCATATAGTGGGAATCGGGGCTCACGTTGAGCGTGGCTCCGAGTTTCTCTTCGAGCATCTTCACCATGCCGACGTTGAGCGAGACGCCGCCGGTGAACGTATAGGCCGGTTTCAGACCGACGCGCCGAACGAGTGCGATCGTTCGCGCGGCGATCGCGCTGTGAATGCCGCCGAGAATATCTTCCGTCTTCTTTCCCTGGGCGACGTACGACATGATATCCGATTCGACGAACACCGTGCACACCGTGGAGAGGCGCACGGGGTTGCGCGCTTGGAGCGATATCGCGCCGATTTCATCGAGCGAGAGGCCGAGCGTTTCGGCGGCGGTGGAGAGAAAGCGCCCCGTTCCCGCCGCGCATTTATCGTTCATGACGAAATCGACGACCTCGCCGTTCTGAACGCTGATGCCCTTCGCATCCTGGCCGCCCATATCGATCACCGTTGCGGTATCGGGGAAGAGCATGCTCGCGCCCTTGGCGTGACAGGTGATCTCGGTAATCTGGAGATCGCCGAACGAGACTTTGAAGCGGCCGTACCCGGTACCGACGACGCAGAGCACGTCTTCGCGCGCGATGCCGCCGGCGGCGAGCACCGCTTCGTAGCCACGCTCGCCGGCGCGGGTAATATTCGCGCCGGTATCGGTGAGCGCGCGTGCGACGATCTGCTTGTTTTCGTCGATGATGATGCACTTGGTCTGCGTCGAGCCGACGTCGATGCCCGCTGCATATTTCATGCCGTCACTCCTTCTCGTGTCGGGCGATGGGCGATGGATTCGAAGAACGCGTCGATGCGGTTGCGCATCTGCGCCTCCGAGAAATACCGTGGATCTTCGAGATCGGACTCCACGAGCAACGTCGGTACGCCGCGCTTGGTGAAATATTCCCGCATATCGCCCTGCCCGGCGGAGAACAGGCGGCAGCTCTTCACCGAATGGATGATGAGGGCGTTCGCATTCCACTCCTCGAGGTAGCGTTCGATCTGTTCGTAGCGCTGCAAGAAGTTGCGGTTGGTGAGGTTCCACTCCAGAAGGTGGCGCGCGATCGATTCCAACGGATGGTCGGGATCGTGCGTGAAGCCGAACTCCCAGAGCCCGCCGACGGTGGAGTAGGTCGAGGCGACGGCGACGGCATCCCAACGCGAGAACATATCGCGAAACGCTCGAAGGTGCGGCCATGGCGGCGGCCCCTCGATCACGTAGCGGAAACGCTCTTTTTCGAGCGGCCCGACGCCTGCCTCGGCCTTCGCGAGCAGTTCGGCGTACGCGGTCTCGAAAAATTCGAGCCCCTGCGGCGTTCCGCGCAGGCAATAGAGCGGCGCCATCATGGTGACGGAATCGAAATACGCGTCGTAGGGCGCCGGGGTGCGCTTGGTGAGGTGCTTGATCTTCGCCCAAAGATCGCCGGTGAGCGACGAAAGGCGCACCGCCTCGCGCAATTTGTCTTCGTCGAGTTTTCGCCCGGTAATCTCTTCACAACGTCCGATGAGGTGGTGGAGCTGGCGCAGGACGTAGGCGATATCTTCTTTCGACGGTTCCCCCGAGGCCGTTCGAATGAACGGAATATCGAGCTGGAACGCCGATTGCCCGGTGAATTCAGCGAGGTGCCCAAACCAATCGAGATAGACGTTGCAGCCGACGTAGTTGCAGAGCAAGAGCGATGGTTCGGGGATCGTGGCGAAGGGCGTCTGTCGCCCGCCGAAATACATCCCGATATCGGCTTTGACGTAGGCACAATTATCCGACGAGTAGCCCATGAATTCGGCGGACTGAATAAAGGGCAGCGATTGTTTGCGCACCGCGAGTTGCAGCGCGTTGACCTCCGGAAAGACCGGAAGAATATCGAACGCGCGCAGCAGCTCCACCGGGTTCCCGCCGATCAGCAGATACGCAGCGGGGACGCCGCTGCCGTTCGCCGATGCGGTAAGCGCCGCATAATACTCCGACATCAGCTCTTTTTGCAGATGGTGAAGTTTTCCCTGATAGTGGGTCTCGGTCATCGCACGTACTCCTAATCGAAAAGAAGGGACTCGACGAACGTTTCGATCTCGCCTTTGATCCGATCGAACATCCACATTTTCTCTTCGAACTCCAAGAAGAGATGCGGAATGCCGGCTTCTTGCAACGCCTTGCGGTAGGTCGGATAAGCAAAGAGGGATGGTTCGCAAAATTTCGCGCAGAGCACGATGACGGCATCGGCTCGGTGCGAGCGGGCACGCTCGACGAGTAGGCGAGCGGGTGAAACGCGCATGTCGTGCTTTACGGGCGACGGCAGCGAGGCATCGAGGTAGGCTTCGGCGAGCGCGAGCAGCGGGTCGCCGGTGTTTTCGGGAACGTCGCCGGTAAACCAGCGGCGCCCGATAAGAAAATCGTCGTCGACGAGATAGCAACCCGCGTCTTCGATCGCCGCGATTAAATCGAGCGGCGGTTGTTCGCAGAACGATCCGGTGAGAACGACGCGAATGCGGTCGCGCTCCCGCCCTTCGCGCGTCGCGGCGGCGTGCAATGCGTCGGCGAGTAACTCGGCGTGCTCTTCGGGCGGCAGAAGGTGGCCGACGCGGACGAGCGGATAGAGTTCGCGCGTGCGCAGCAGGTGCGGGGAATCGCGCCGCAGCGCGTAGAGGCGCCGGATCGTATCGCGAACGCGATTGTAGATGCGAATCGCGGCGCGAAGATCCTCGGTCGTCATGCTCCGTCCGCTCAGCTCGGCTGCGAAGAGCGCCACGCGCTCGTACTCATCGCGAAGATATCGCGGTGCCTCCTCGGCCTCAAAATTCTGCGGGAAGTGGATATATTCGACCGGTGTGTTGGGGAAGTTGCGAGAGTAGACGCTCGCGAGATTGCGAGCGGGATCGCAGATGGAATGGAAGACGACGCCGTCGAGATCGTCGAGCAGCGCGGTCATACCTTGCTCGAGCGTGCTTTTGATGATGGAGCAGATGAACGATTGAAAGCGGGAGTCGGCGTGCGCGATCTCCATGCGGTTACCGCCGCCCGCTAGCCCCACCGGTAGAACGCCGGAGGCGTAAAAAACTTCGACGGGAGTATAGACCGGGAAGCACCCGATCGCGGCGCGATTCGGTGCGGCGTTCTTCCACGCTACGGCGGGTGCGAAGCCGGGTTCTTCGATGAGGCGATCGCAACGCTCGACGAGCGCCTCGATGCCTGGGGAGAGGGTCTGCGTGCTCATGGCGCTTCCTTCCTATTGCGAGGGAACGACGATCGTACGCAGGCCGATGCCGGCGCGTAAAAAGTCGAGGCCGCGATTGATATCTTGGAGCGAGACGCGTTCGCTCACCAATTCCGAGATGCGAATCCGTCCGCGCCGCGCGAGTTCGATAATGCGTGGATAATCGACGGGGCGGCATCCGAGCGAGCCGCGGATTTCCAATTCGTTGAACATCACTTTGCCCGCCGGAATCTCTGCCGGTTCCGAGCAGAAGCCGACGACCACGATGCGGCCGCCGCGACGAACGCTCTCGATCGCGGCGCGAACCGTCTTGGGATTGCCGATCGCTTCGAAGGCGATGTCGGCGCCGCCGTCGGTCGCACGACGCACCGCACGGGCGACGTCGGGTGCGCCGCTCGCATCGATAATGTGAGCGGCACCGAATTGCAGCGCGAATTCCAGACGCTCGGGTTTCATATCGACCGCCCACACCTCGGCGCCCGCGGCGACGGCGATTTGGATGACATTGATGCCGACTCCGCCGCAGCCGAAGACGACCACGCGATCTCCGGGGCGGACTTCCCCGCGGTTGACGACGGCGTGATAGGGCGTCGAGACGGCGTCGGCGATAAGGCAGGCTTCGACGAGCGGCAGCTCCGGCGGAAGCGGTAAGACGTCTTTCGCCGGCACTTTAAGAAATTCGGCGTAGGCGCCATCGATATGGTTGCCGAGCATCACGCCGTTCGCGCAGATGTTTTCGCATCCGCGTCGGCAGGCTTCGCAATGGCCGCAGGAGAGAACGGCGGGAACGAGCACGCGATCGCCGACGTGCCGTGCGGTAACGCCGTCGCCGACGGCGAACACCGTTCCGGAGGCTTCGTGTCCGAGAACCAACGGCGGCGGCGCGAAGGTCGGCACGCCGTGATCGATATAGTGCAGATCGGTGTGGCAGAGTCCGCACGCCGCAACTTTCATGACGATCTCGCCGTACTCGGGGACTGGAATCGGGCGCTCTTGGATTTCGAGCGGCCGATTCGGCCCGATAAAGACTGCTGCTTTCATCGACGCAAGCGCCGGATTCCGGCGTAATCGGGCTCGCGTTTTTCAACGAAGGCCCGCATGCCTTCGGCGGTTTCGGCGCCGGCGAAATGCGATGCCAGCCATTCGCGGGCGTGCCCGATCGTCGCGTACCACGATTGGTCTTTCCAATAGTTCACCTGGCACTGCGTGTAACTCAAGCATTGCGGGAACTTATCGAGCAGCTTGTTGCAGAGGTCGCGCACGACGTCGTCGAGTTGCTCGTACGGCGCGACGCGGTTGACGAGCCCCCAATCGAGCGCTTGCGCGGCGGTAATCGGCTCGCAGAGGAAGAGCATCTCGCGCGCTCGGCGATCGCCGACGATGATCGGCAGCCATTGCGTGCCGCCGCCCGCCGCGACGCTGCCGACGCGCGTGCCGACCTGCCGGATCGTCGCGTGGTCGGCCGCGACCGCGAGATCGCAGGCCATGTTCATCTCGTTTCCGCCGCCGACCGCCATGCCGTTGATGCGCGCGATCGTCGGTTTGCCCATGTTGCGAATGGAATCGAGGCAATCTTGGAAGAGCACCATGTACTTCCAAAATTGTTCGGGATGCTCGACGTACCGTTCCGCATACTCTTTAACATCGCCGCCGGTGCAAAATGCTTTGCGCCCGGCACCGGTGAGCACCACGACGCCCACCTCGTCGTCCCACATCGCGCGACGGAGCGCGTCGTGTAGGCGCCCGAGCGTCTCGGTCGTGTAGGCATTGTAGGCATGCGGGCGATTGAAGGTGATCGTTGCCACGCGGTCGTCGACGGAATAGAGAACGTCTTCTTGCGCGGTGCTCGCTTCGCTGGTCGCGGTCATCGATAGTCATCTCCTGTGGGAAGGGTGTGCGCCCAAACGGGAGAGCGCTTTTCAAGGAATGCCGCTATGCCCTCGGCCCCGTCGCGGCTAGGTAAAAGCTCGTCGCGATACGCACGCATCGCAAGCGATAGATCGTCGAGCCGAATCGCGCGCTTACAGGCGCGAACGGCGACCGCCGAATAGCTCAAGAGCCGTTCGCAGAGCGCTTCGGTCGCGGCGGAGAGTTCTTCGGGAGCGACGACGTCGCTCACCAAGCCCCACGCGAGCGCGCTCTGCGCGTCGATTTTCCGCCCGGTCAGGATCGCGTTGAAAGCGCGTTGCGTTCCGATCGCGCGCGGCAGCAACGCGCAGGCGATCGGCGGAAGGGCGGCGAGTTGCACCTCGGGGAGCGAAAAGAACGCGCGCGTCGAGCAGAGCGCGATATCGGCGAGCAAGAGCAACTCGAAGCCGCCGCCCATCGCCGGTGCGTTCGCCGCGCAGACGATCGCCGGTGAGGCGGAGAGAAACGCGCTCGCCATCTCTTCGAATGCCGCCAACATCTCCGGTGCCTTCTCGGGCACGTGATCGCCGACTTCGACTCCCGCGCAGAACGCACGTTCGCCGGCGGCTTCGATACTGACGACGTTGCAGCTCTCGCTCTCGCGGATCGCCGCGGTCAGCGCGCGAATATCGGCGATGCCCAGCACGTTGAGCGCCCCGGCTTGCAGCGTGATGCGGGCGCGACGCCCGTCGCGCGCCAAAGCGATGCGATCGCTCACAGCGACGCCCGCGCGACGAGCGCGCCGCTGCGAAAGCCGTGGAGAAAGAGCTCGGTGAGCCGCTCGGCGGCGGCGTCGACATCGCCGTCGGCCTCTTCGCGATACCAGGTCGGTGCCCAATTCAACATGCCGAAGAGTGCGCCCGCCGCCATGCGCGCGTTCTCTTCGGCGTGCGGATCGAGCGCGGCGAGGAGATCGACGAGCGATTGAAAGTATCGGCGTCGGCGCGCCCGCGTGCTTCCGTTTGATTCGCGGTCGAGCGCCTGGAGATCGTGCAACAAGACGCGATACGAGCGATTGTTGGTTAAAAGATAGCGCAGGTGGCCGCGGACGAAGGCGGCGAGCCGCTCGTGCGGATCGGAGAGCCGAGCGCTCTCCGCGGTACCGGCCTCGAGCCGATCGAAGATGCGCTCGCAAACGAACGAGAGCGCTTGTTGCTTGCTCGGGAGGTAGTAGTAGAGGCCGGCGACGCTGATACACGAGGCGCGCGCGATATCGCGCATGCTGGTCGCGTGGAAGCCCTGCTGTGCGAAGAGCGCCTCGGCGCTGTCGAGAATATCTTCGTACCGTTGGTCGTAGGCCTGCACCGGTTCCGCCCCCCTTTCGAGAACGAACCGTTCTATCGAACGTTCATTCGATTCGAATGTACGGGAATGGCGCTCGGGCGACCAGAGACGAGAGTACCGATTCTTCTAGGTCAAATGAATCAGGCCACGTTGCAGCGCGAGGACGACCGCTTCGGCGCGCGAGTGGGCGCCGAGCTTTTGCAGCAGATTGCCGATATGGTTGCGGGCGGTCGCCGGGGCGAGCTGTAGCTCCTCGGCGATTTGGGTGGTCCGGAGCCCCTGCGAGAGCAGGCGGAGGACGTCGCGCTCGCGCCCGGTCAGAGCGACCGCCGGCATAGAGGGCGGCGGCGGGCTCGGTTGGCGATCGCGCTGCATGCCCGCGGCGATCCGCTTGAGATGGCGCGCGGCGACGCTCTCGCAGAGTAGGTGGAGGGCGATGGGGCGGCCGCGCTCGTCGGGGACGACGCAGGTCACCGCATCGAGCCAGAGATCGCTGCCGTCGGGGTGCGGAATGACGATTTCGAAACGGCGCGGCGCCCGAAATTGCGCGCAGCTCTTTTGCACCGCGCAGCCGGGCATGCAGAGGTGCGAACCCGAGGGAGTTCGCCCGGCGAGGACTTCGTGGCAGGGGCGCCCGAGCGCCTCCGCTTCGCTGCGGCCGAGTAAGGCGGCGGCGGCGCTATTCCAAAGCACGATCGTTCCGCTCTCGTCGATGCCGACGAGCGCATCGGCGCTCTGTCCGAGGCGTAGCGACGACATCTATTGTGCCGATGCGAAGAGCCGATTGCGTTCGCGCTCGAGACGGTCGGCGGTCGCGATCGCTTCGGAGCATTCGTTGGCGTATTCGTGAATGAGCTCGGCCATCTGCATATAATCGCCGTACATAGCGTAGGCTCGCTGCGCTGCGGCGCGCGATTCGCGTTCGGCATCCCCGAGCGTGGTGTTCGCCGCCGCAACGAACCCGCCGATGCGTTCGAACGCCGCTTGCGCCGCACGCGCGTGCCGACCGCTCGCCTCGGCTTTGCTGACGTCGGAGGCGATAGCGCCCGCGGTCGCTTTGCTGCGCTTGTCGAGATCGGCGAGCACCGAGCGAATCTCTTGCGTCGAGGATTTCGTCTTATCCGCGAGCTTGCGCACTTCGGTCGCGACGACGGAGAAACCGCGCCCGTGCTCGCCGGCGCGTGCCGCTTCGATCGCGGCGTTGAGGGCGAGCAAGTTCGTTTTGTCGGAGACCGCGCGGACCAGCCCGACGATATCGACGATTTGATTCATCGACTTCGCGAACTTTCCGAGCGCGTCGCGGCTCTGCATCGCCATCGAAGCGAGCGCGTCGATCGTAGAGAAGAGCCGCTCGACGATACGGTCGGCGTCGCCGAGTTGCGCCTGCGCTTGCGCGCAGCGCTCCCCGAGCGATGCGAAGCGATCGGCGAGCCCGTTGCTCGTCTCCGACATGCCGTGCGACTGCCCGGCGAGGCTTTTGAGCGAGCTCACGATCTCCGTCTGGGCGTTCTTGCCGATTCTCCCCGCGGAATTCCGCACCACCGCGACCGAGGTGTCGATGGCGCGGATGACTTCGTCGACGGAAAATGCACGCGTGTGTCGCGCGTCGATGGTGGCACGGGGGTTGCTCCACGAATGCAACTCGCGCGAGAGCAATGCCTGGTAGATATCGGGCGGGAAGAGCGGCTCCATGCGCTCCCACACGAAGGTTGCGGCTTCGATAAATTGCTCGCGTTCGCTATCGGTGAAGCGATGCACCTCCAGGTGACGCTGCAATTCGGAGAGCGCTTCGGCCTCCTGTTCGGCGGCGATCGTGCGGTGCATGTTGCGCGCTTCTTCGAACGCTTGGGTGAGCGCGTTGCGGTCCTCGGGCGCGAGTTGGCGCAAGCGGTCGGAGTTGCCGAGCACGATCTGCGTGTTGTATGCGTGCGCGGTCAAGGTGAGATAGCGCTGCCCTTCGTAAAGCTTCGCTCCGACGATATTTGCGAGCGGATTCTCTTGTGCGTCGACGTCCTTCGCGACGAGTGCGTCGTGAACGCGGTTGAACGGAATTACTTTGGGGATCGAGCCGAACGCATGCATGAGCGCGAGATAGACGACCGAATCTTGAATGCGAACGCGCATGCGTTTGAGATCGTCGGGCTGCGTGACGGGATGCAGCGAGTTGGTGAAATGCCGCATGCCGTTTTCGAGGAAACCAAGCCCCGTCAAACCGAACGGCGCGAACGATTGCAGCACGTGGCGCCCGAGCGGCCCGTCGATCGCGGCGTGCGCTTCGGCAGGCGTGCTGAAAACGAACGGGAGATCGAAGAGCTGCACTAACGGCGAGATCGAGCCGGCGACGAACGTCGTGACGCTGACGATATCGAGTTCGCCGGAGCGCACGCGCAAGAGTTCTTCCTGTTCGGTCCCGCCTTCGAAGGGGATGTGCAATTCGATACGCAGGCGACCGGAGGTGAGTTCTTCGATTCGCTTCTGCACGTACTGCAGCGCGCGTGCCGGCGGATACCCGGGCGGCAGAAGCGTCGCGCAACGGAGCGTGGCGCCTTCGGAGCGATGCACGGCCCCCGAACGCGAGAGATACGCCATCTCGGCGCCGTAATAGGAAAGACGCTGCGTTGCGAAGGCCGCCTCGAGCGCTTCGCGCCCTTCTTCGGCCATCATCGTCGAAAGCGAGGCGGTGCGTTCGATCATTTTGTTGGACTGATCGCTCTGCTGTCCGCTCGCCTGCACCGCACCGTCGATTGCGTGCGAGAGATCGGTCGAGAGCGAGGCGACCACCTGGATCGCTTCTTGCGCTTGCCGTGCGAGCGGCGCCGATTCCGCGGATTGCTCCGCGCTCGCCCGCACCGCTGCGATCGTCGCTTCGGCTTCGCGGCGCACTTCGACGACGAGCCCGGTGATCACGGAGGTCGATTCGCCGGTGGTTTTCGCGAGCCGGCCGACTTCGCCGGCGACGACGGCGAAGCCGAGCCCGTGCTTGCCAGCGCGCGCCGCCTCGATTGCGGCGTTAAGCGCGAGCAACTGGGTTTCGTCGGAGACATCTTCAACGAACGCGGCCATGCGCCCGATCTCGCTCATCAGGCGACCGAATTCATCCATCGCCGCGGCGGTCTGCCCGGAGAGCTCCGCGAGTTGTTGGACCGAGGTGAGGAGCTCGCCGACGACCTGGACCGATTCGGCGAGCGCGCTGGTGGTGGCGTGCGCCTGCGTCTGCGCCTGTTGGAGCCGCGAGGCGGTCGTCCAGGAATCGCGCGAGAGCAGATCGGCGGTCTCGGCGAGCGCGACCATGAGGGTGGTCTGCTCTTGGGCCGTCGCCGCGATCGATTCCGAGATGCTCCGGACCGACTCGACGGCGTGGGAGATCGATTCGGAGAACTGCTCGAACGAGGGGTCGAGCGCTGGGGCCGCGGACGCATCGATCATCAGAGGGCGGAAGTTAGGAGAGGTGCGGCGGAGGGCCTGCCGAGTACCTGCCATGTCACCCCGAGTAGCTGCCGAAGGCAGCGTATCGAGGGGCGCTTTGTGTGTCACCCCGAGTAGCTGCCGAAGGCAGCATATCGAGGGGCGCTTTGTGTGTCACCCCGAGTAGCTGCCGAAGGCAG